>JAYPVO010000008.1:0-25379 GCA_038134645.1 Paracoccaceae bacterium | reverse complement strand
TCTCCGCCATCGCTCGCGCCATCACCGGATCGAACTGGAACGGCTATCGCTTCTTCGGCTTGGGCGACCGCACTGGAGGCAAAGCATGAGCAACTCATCCACCAAACCACCACGCAAACTGCGCTGTGCCATCTACACGCGCAAATCGAGCGACGAAGGGCTGGAGCAAGAGTTCAACAGCCTTCACGCCCAACGCGAGGCCTGCGAGGCCTATATCGCAAGCCAGCGCTCTGAGGGTTGGGTGGCCCTGCGAGAGCAATATGATGACGGTGGGATTTCCGGGGGGACCCTTGATCGCCCCGCCCTCAACCAACTTCTCGAAGATGTGGAAGACGGTCTCATTGATGTGGTCGTCGTCTACAAAATCGACCGTCTCAGTCGCTCCCTCATGGACTTCTCCAAGCTCGTCGAAGTCTTCGACCGCAACAATGTCACCTTTATTTCTGTGACCCAAAGTTTCAACACAACAACATCTATGGGCCGTCTAACCCTCAACATCCTTCTCAGTTTTGCACAATTCGAACGAGAAGTGACTGCCGAGCGGATTCGAGACAAAGTCGCCGCATCCCGTAAAAAGGGCATGTGGATGGGCGGCTGCGTCCCCCATGGCTACGACGTCAAAAACCGCAAACTGGTCATCAACCCAGACGAGGCGAAAGCTGTTCGTCAGATCTTTGAGCGCTTCGTTCAATTGGGCTCAGCCTCCCATCTCGCCCGCGAACTCCGAGCTGAAGGGTTTCAGACGAAACGTGGGATGCTGAATGATAAGGGATACATTTATCGCATCCTTAAAAACCGTGTGTACCTGGGCGAAGCGGTACACAAAGGTGTCTCCTACCCAGGGGAGCATGAGGCCATTATATCTCAAGAGCTTTGGGATAAAGTCCGCTCGATCATGCAGCGCAGTCCTCGCGAACGTGGCGATAACAGTCGCGGTCGCACCCCTGCTCTTCTCAAAGGTCTCGTCTTCACAGCCTCAGGCGTTTCCATGACCCCAAGCGGGACCCTCAAAGGCAATCGCTGGTATCGCTATTATGTGTCGATGGACAAAATTAAGGACCGCGATGTCGTTGATGATGGAGCGCCCAAACGCCTCTCCGCGGATACTTTGGAAAGCGCAGTTCTGTCCCAAATCCGCAAAGTGCTGCGCGCACCGGAAACCGCCGCACATGCCCTCGCAAGTCTCAAAAGCTTGTCAGCATCCATCGATGAGCGCGACGTGGTCGCAGCCTTGCAAGATTTCGAGGAACTCTGGGGGAAGCTCTTCCCGCTTGAACAGGCGCGCATCGCGCAGCTCTTGCTCCGACGCGTCACGGTTACCGCCCAAGGCCTTGTCATCGATATCCGCACCGAGGCCATCGGCGGGGTTATTCAAGATCTGATCACCCCCACCAAAGAGGAGGCCGCTTGATCATGACCACTCCTAACAGCATCCAAATCTTTGTCCCCCTCACCATTCGGAAGCGCAGCGGGCGGCCGAGGATCGTTCCACCGGACAACATCACTCAGGAACCCGCAGAAATGGGTGAGTGTCGCAACCTTCTCCGCGCCGTTGGGCTCGCTTGGTCATGGCGGCGTCGGCTCGACTCCGGTGAGTTCGAGACCGCGAAGGATCTTGCGGCCGCCATTGGCAATCATGAGCGTTACGTCAGCCGGCATTTACGGCTGACCTATCTCGCGCCGAGCGTTCTGCGGAGGCTCATCTATGGGCGGGAGGTTCCGAGTGTCACCATCCGCGAGATGACGGATCTCGTGACGGCGAGTTGGGAAAAGCAGGAAGAGGTGGTGTTTGGGGGGTGAGGGCGGGGAGCAGGAGTTCGCTTCCTGATTTCAGCAGCAAACAGCGGACCAAATCTGTTCCACCAATAACCTATAGTTTCATGGCTAACATCGATCCCCCGCTCATGCAGGAGATCTTCCACATTACGAAGAGACAGAGGGAACCGCACATAGAGCATGACCGCTAAGCGGATCACCTCTGGGCTCGTCTTGAAGTATCGAAATGGAGAGCGCTTAGTCATCCCAAAACGCTAACCACCTACCCTTCCCTGCTCAAGGCTGTTTAGTCTGACAGTGCCATCCTGGCGAAAGCAGCTTTGGCAGCACCCGGCGTCGCGCGGAGATTGGTCAGGATCGCCTCGGGAGCTCCGGCTTCCGGGGTGAATTGACGGCTTCATCGAAGGGGTCAAAGCTTGCAGCCGATGAACTCGTGGGCGCTCGCGCTTCAAGCGCGCTGTTCGGGGCCGACGGGCGGCGGCTGAACCTTGGCGAACTGGGCGCTCATGATGTCTCGGCAGATCTCGCGGAAATCGACGATTGTCGGATCGTGTTCGAGGAAGGCCGTGCAGCCGAAATAGACCTTCACCTTCTGCAGGTCGTCCAGCTCGATGGCCGAAAGGCGCGGATCGTTGCGATCCACGATCCACTCGGGCACAACCCCATAGCCCACCCCTTCGCGCGCAAACTCGATCATGCTGGTGCTGCCAGATGCCGAAGAAGCGATGATCGGCGGCTTGCCAAAGGCTTCCGTCAGAAGATCTTTGGCCCGCGACCGGATCGTCTGGCCGGGCTCGTAGGTCATGAAGGGCTTGTCCGCGAAATCCCTGATCTCAAGCGGCTTGCCTTCGGCAGGCTGCCAGCTTGACGGGTAGACGAGCGCCAATCGGTATTCGCCCAGAAGGACTTGGGTGATCCCCGGCTCGCCGAAATAGCGCTCGCTCACGCAGGCATCGAGATCGCCGTTGCGCATCATCGTCTCAAGGACGGTATCGCGTTCGAAGAAGGTGAGTTGGGTCTCTGGATGGGCCTTTCGGAAGGCCGCGACCACGCGGGGAAAAAAGTGATGGAATAGGGCCTGCGGCACGCCCACCCGCATCACCGAATTGACGTCGCGCATGAGTAGAGAAATCCGGGCGAGGATTGTATCAAGCTCGGTCCCGAGCGATGAATAGAGCGCCCGCCCCGGCGCCGTCAGGGCGATCCGCCGCGAGCCCTTCTCGGAAGAGACAAGCTGCGTCCCATACATCTGCTCAAGCCGGCGCACGTGGTTCGCCGCCGACTGGTAGGAAATGTTCAGCTCACGCGCCGCCGCCGAGAAAGACCCGGTCTTGGAGACAAGGTGAAAGGTCTGAAGAAGCAAGATGTCGATCTTGGGATTGGCGGGTTCGGATTTCTTGTCGATCATGTCCGGCACGCGTCCGAGTTAGGGTTTCACCGCTGTACCCAGTCGCCGAACACGCGCCCGAAGGGGCTTTGAGCCAGAACAGCCAGTGGGAGATCGGTATGATGCAGCACCCCCTTCCGGGGGGCAAGCCCCGTCACCAGGATATCCATGACCGCGCAGGCGTGCTGGGCTGTCACCGATGCGACGGCGCTCTGGGTCGCGGCGCCATCGGCGGCCTCCGCCTCGATGATCCGGGTCATCTGCCGCGGGCCGGAGGGATCGCGGTCGACGATGTGAAGGATCACGCGGTCGCGGTCGACCGGCTCGAGCCCGTTCAGAAGCAGGTTTCTGAACATATAGGGGCGCTCGGAAAGGCGCAGATCGTCGAGCAGAAAGCGGATGTAATCGTGATGGCCCGGGTATCTGAGCGTCTTGAGTTCAAGCCCGCGCACCTGCCCCTCGGAATGGTGCACCAAGGTCTCGAGATTGCCGGAAGTCGAGAAGGCCTCAAAGGGTTCACCGTCGACGACAACACTCTCAAGCGACCCCATAGGTTCGCGCGGCACGATCTTGCCCCCCTCAAGCGCGACAGTCGGAACCGTGTATTCCGCGACCAGACCGTCAACCCCCCAAAGGTTGCCATAGCCCAGCCGGTTGGTCTTTTCGGCCGGCAAGACCCCTACATAGGCGCAAATCTCGGCCGATGGTTGGCCTTCGCGGATAATCTCGTCGACGAGGCAGGCCAGAAGCCCGGGGGCAAGCCCGGCTCCCGGGGCAAACCAGACATCCGGCGAGGTGGCCTCGGCTAGAACCTTGCGGTTCTCGACCATGTCTTCGCACATATCAACATAGGGGCAGCCCGCGGCATTTGCGGCACGGGCGACAGGGGCGGCAACCGCAGGAGGAGCGGCGCAGATCACTGCCCCGGATTTGCGCAAGACCGCGGTGAGCGGGGCCGTATCCGTCCCGCTGAGATGGGCGCCCGCAATCCCCGCCTCGCTGAGCCGGCGCAGGCAATCATAGTCGATATCCAGCACATAGGGATCGTAGCGCCCATCCTGCCGCAAAAGATCAGCGATGGCCGATCCGGTCCGCCCGCCGCCCACGATGGCGATCCGCGTCTTGTCCGCCTGATTGGCTGGGGCGTTCATTCATCGGCCCCGGTCATTTGTGAAAGCGCGACAGGAACTGTTGCAGGCGCTCCGACTTGGGCCTCATCATGACCTCGCTGGGCGGGCCCTCTTCGGCGATCCTGCCGCCGTCGATAAAGATCACCCGATCCGCCACTTCGGCGGCAAAACCCATCTCGTGAGTCACCAGAACCATCGTCATGCCGCCCCTCGCAAGCTCGCGCACCACCTCGAGCACCTCGCCCACCAGTTCGGGGTCCAGCGCGCTGGTCACCTCGTCGAAAAGCATGACATCGGGGCGCATCGCCAGCGACCGCGCGATGGCGACCCGCTGCTTTTGCCCGCCCGAAAGCTGCGAGGGATAGACATCGCATTTGTCGGCCAACCCGACCTTGCCCAGAAGCTCGCGGGCAAAGGCTTCGGCCTTGTCCGGCTCTTCCTTCAAGACCACCAAGGGGCCCTTGGTGACGTTCTGCAGAACCGTGAGGTGCGGGAACAGGTTGAAGTGTTGAAAACACATGCCGACCTTGCGCCGGAGGGTTCCGGCACCCAAGACATTGCCCTTGTCCTTGAACGCGCTCGAGACCCTCTGCCCCTTGAAGGTGAACTCGCCCGAGGTGAGCATCTCCATCATGTTGAGGCAGCGGATGAGGGTCGATTTGCCCGAACCCGAGGGCCCGATGATCGCCAGAACCTCGCCCGCAGGCAGGTCGAGATCAATCCCTTTCAACACATCCAGCGTGCCGTAGCTCTTGGTGAGCCCCTTGACGGAGATGATTGGGTCTTTTGTCTGTGTCATGTGTCCAATCCTCGGCCTGGCTCAGTCGCTGCGACGCATGCGGCGTTCGAAGTAATCGGCAAACTGGGTGAGCGGGAAGAGCATGGCGAAATACAGGATCGCCGTCAGGGTATAGGCTTCCATCGGGCGATAGGTCTCGCCGTTGACGACATAGGTCATGTAGGTCAGCTCGGCGATGGAGATCGCGTAGAGCAACGAGGTGTTCTTCACCTGAATGACCGACTGGTTGATGAAGGCCGGCAGCATCTTCTTGATCGCCTGCGGCATGATGATGTGGCGCATCGCCTGCGCATTCGACATACCGACCGCCAGCGCCGCCTCTGTCTGGCCCTTGTCGATCGCGTTGATCCCGCCGCGGAAGATTTCGGCGTAGAACGAGCCCACATAGAGCGACAGCATCATCAGGCCCGCGACGTAGTTGGGAATGGAGATCCCGATCAGAAGCGGCAGGGCATAATAGGCCCACATGATCTGAACCAGGAGCGGCGTGCAGCGGAAGACCTCTTGATAGGTCCGCGCCGTTGCCCGCAGCAGGAACCACTTGGACAGACGCGCGAAGGCGGCAAGAAGGCCGATGACGATGCCGATCAGGATCGAGCCGACCGTGTAGAGCGCCGTCGTCTTCAGTCCGACCAGGAACAGGTCGAAGGACTGCGCGACGGTATAGAAATCCCAGTTGTACATGCCTCACCCCGTCTACATGAAATCCGGCCCGTCGCAGGGACGGGCCGGCTTGGTATTGGCGATTGATCAGCCGCCGATGTCAAAGCCTTCCGGCAGGTCTTCGAGCGTCACGCCGAAGGGCTCGAGGCTCTCGACAATCCAGGTCTGGTTGTTGCCGACGCGGCGGTTGTAGTCGGCCCAGGCCGAGATGAACTGTTTCCAGGTGTCATCGGTCTCATAGTTCAGGCCGATCACCGAAGGCGAAGAGAGAACCGGATCGGGGACATAGACCGTGCCGAGGGCCGGGTTCTTCGTCGTCATCACGACACCGTTGAGCACCGAGTTGATAAGACCGTCGGCCTTGCCGGTCGCCACGGCGACGATGGCCTCGTCACGGGTCTTGAAGCGCAGGATATTGGCATTGGGCAGGTATTGCTTGGTGATGTTGTCCTGCGCCGAACCGAGATCGACCGCGATCGTATAGGCCGGATCATTCAGCTCCGCCCAGCTCTTGCCGGCAAGTGCCTCGTTCGGAGAGATGATGACGAAGCTGTTGTAGTAGGTGGGCGACGAGAAGTGGATCGACAGAGCCCGCTTGGGCAGCGCTGTCAGCGCCAGCGCGATATCGACCTTGCCGGACTGCACATCGAGGATCGAGTTGCCCCAGCTCGATTCAACCACTTCAAGCTCGACCCCGATCGTCTCGGCGATATCGCGCGCCATGGCGACCGCAAAGCCGCGCCATTCACCGGTGCGGGGATCCTTGGCGAAATAGGGATCCTCGTTCAGGATACCCGCCATGCGCAGCACGCCGCGCTCGCGGATCTCGTCGATCTTGCTGTCCTGGGCCTGAGCCGCCGAAAGCGTGACAGTCGTCAGCGCCGCCGCCAGAACCCCGCGAAGTAGGGTTTTGAATTTCATGTTTCGACCTCCGTGTTGTCGTTCCGGCCGTCTGGCCAAGTGTTGTTCGGTTTGAGGTGTTCTTGAGATTGTCCCCACTCATTCAAAACGACTGTCTCGGCCCGCACAAAGCAATACAAGATTGGATCGCTAAGTTACAAATTTTCTAGGATCATCAGCCACTTTGGGCCGATACTCCCCTATTCATTCAATAATATTTGTAACTAACGTCGAACATTTTGCATCGCCTTCGACGGCGACCAACCCTAACTCTCGGCTATCGGCTTCCCTGGAGAGAGCGATGGCCACAACTCCAACATACGATGTCATTGTCGTTGGCGCAGGCATAGTCGGCGCGTCGATCGCTTGGCATGCGTCGAAGAACGGCCTTCGCACGGCAGTTCTTGATGCCTCCGGGCCGGCTGCAGGCGCCTCTGGCGCATCGGATGGCGCTGTCTCGGTGTCGTCGAAGAAGCCGGGAACCATGATGGAGCTTGCCACCGACTCGCTGCTCTATTGCAGCGAGCTTGCCCGCGAAGGCGTGCTCAGGTCGGCCTTCCGCAAGCGCCCCACCTTCTTCTTCGCCTCGACCGAGGAAGAAGCCGCGGCCCTCGACCGTTTGCGGTCGGCGCTGGGCGAGGCCGGCCCCGCCGTTTCCGTCGTCCGCGATGGCTCTCCCGACACAAGCGCGATTGCGGGGATTGGCGGGGCCGTGGCCCGCGTGGTCGAATTGACGGGCGAGGGCCACATGCTCGGCTATGAGGCGACCGCCGCCTTTCTGGCGGACAGTCGGGCAGACCGCCTCTGGCCTTGCCGATTCCATGGTTATGAGGCCTCGGGCAATGACTTGCGGGTATCGACCGACCTCGGCGGTTTCGAAGCCCGGCAATTGGTCTTCGCCACCGGGGTCGGCACCGCCCAGATCTTTCCCGAGATCCCGATCATTCCGCGATCCGGGCAGCTTATCATCACCGACCGGACAACCGGTTCCGGCTGGCACGACCTTCCCGGATGCCTGACCTCGGCAGCCTATCTCCTGAGCAAATCCGACAAACCTCGCCCGCTTGGCACAGCGCCCGTGGTGATCGACCCGGTCCATACCGGGCAACTTCTGATCGGCAGCAGCCGGGAAGACCATGGCAGCGTATCGCAGACCGATTTCGCAACTGTGCGCCAGATCCTGCAAAGCGCCGTTGCCTGCCTCCCCGCCCTAGCGCAGCGGCGGGTCATCCGCGTCTTTGCGGGCCTGCGCGCGGCGACGGGAGACGGCTATCCGGTCGTCGGTACCGTCGCCGGGGCGCCGAATGTCTATCTCGCCTCGGGGTTCGAGGGCGATGGCATCTGCCTTGCGCCATTGATCGGCCGCGAGATGGCCAAGCTCCTGTCCGGCCAACCGGCGCTTGCGGCGCTTGACCGGCTCTCGCCCCGGCGTTTCGCCAAAGCGGAGGCGAGCGCCAGATGAAGCCAACCATCCTTTGGAACGGCCGAGAAGTGCCCTTTGCCCCAGGCGAGACCGCCGCACAGGCGCTGGCCCGCGCCGGCATCCGCCACTTTGGCACAAGCGCCACTGGCCAGCCCTATGCGGTCCTTTGCGGTATCGGCCAGTGCCAGAACTGTCTGGTCGATGTCGCAGGCAAAGGCGCGCAAGAAGCCTGCCTTCTGCCCTGCTCGGCGGGCCTTGCCCTGACCTCTATCCAAGGAGCCGGTCATGAGCAGTGATAAGATCCTCGTCGTGGGGGCGGGCCCGGCCGGACTAAGAGCCGCCATCACCTTGGCCGACAACGGGCAAAGGGTCGTCGTTGCCGAACAAGCCGCAGGGATCGGCGGGGCCGTCTATGCGATGCTGCGCGGCGTCGACCGCAGTGGCAAGGGCGGCGCGATACCGCCCGAGGCGCAGGCGCTCGCGTCCGACCTCGCGGCACGCAGGGGTATGATCGACATCCGATGCTCGACCAGCTTTGCCGGACTCGACTATACCGGCGCGGCCCTTCTGGTCGGCCGTAACGGCGCCATTTTCCGTCCCAAGGCCGTCATTTTCGCGACCGGCGCACGCGAGCTGGTGCGGCCAAGGCCCGGCTGGATCGGCCCTCGGGTCACAACCGCCGGGGCGCTTCAGGTCGAACTCAAGACCACGGGAACGGTCGGGCAATCGCGGATCGTCTTGGCCGGATCCGGCCCCCTGCTCTATGCCATTGGCGCCCAGATGGCGCGGGCGGGCCGCCCCCCGCTTGCGATCCTCGACGAAGCCTTTCCCTTCCGCCACCCCTTCGCCGCGATGGGCCTGCCCGTCGCGATCCTGCGCGAAGCGGCGGGCTATGTCGCAAGCCTCTGGCTCGCCCGCGTCCGGATCCTCTCCGGGGTCACCGTCGAGCGCATCGACCACGCGGGCGAGGCGCTTGAGATCCGCACCTCTCACAAAGGCCGGTTCCAGACCATCACAGCGGATCGGCTGGCTCTGCACGACGGGCTTGCGCGAAATGACTATGGCATTCCCGAGAGCGCAGCCGTCCCGATCGCCTTGGCCGGGGACTGCCGCGAAGTTCTGGGCCGATGGGCCGCCGAGTCTGATGGCCGCCGTGCAGCGCGGGATATCCTCGGCGCCCTGGGTTCCACCCGAACCGACAAGCCGTCCGCTTCCCTTGCCGGCTACGCCTCGGCGCAGAAGCGGCTCGCGGTGATGTTTGCATCCGATCAGCAGGATCACCTGAAGGCCCTGCCCGAGGACACCGTCCTCTGCCGCTGCGAGAACCGCACGCTCGGAGACCTGCGCTGCGCCACGGCCGACCACGCCACTCCCCGCAGCCTGCGCCTCAACGGGCGGTATGGCATGGGCCCCTGCCAAGGGCGCTTTTGCCTCGACTGGGTGGAAAAGCTCGCGGGCGAGCCCTTTGGCACCCAATCCACCCGCGGCAACCGCTGGCCGCTCCGCCCGATTTCCGTGGCCGACATCCTTGCCGCAGACCCGCTTTCCCCCAATCCACCTTCCAACACGAAGTGATCACCATGACACCTAGCCTTTCGCAGAAGACCGAAGCCTCCGAGGCCGCTTTCGAGGTTCGCAACCCCTATGACAACGCGCCTCTCGAGACCTTCACCGAAACCTCGCGCGCCAAGATCAACCTTGCGGTCCATCGGGCGACGGCGGCGGCTCAGGCCTTCAGGTTCTCAACCCCGCATGAGCGCCGGACGCTGCTAGACCGGATCGCCGATCTCGTCCGGCGCGACGCCGAGACCTTGGCGCGAACCGTCTCGCTCGAGATGGGCAAGACGATCACCGAAGCCCGCAACGAGATCCGCAGGGCCCAGAATACGCTGCGCCTGTCGGGCGATGCGGCGACGTTTCTGGACGGCGAGGTCTTGCACTGCGGGATTGTCGAAGGCGGCGTCGACCGGCAGGCGGTGATCACCTATGTGCCCACTGGCGTCGTCGCGGCAATCACGCCGTTCAACTATCCGGTCAACCTGCTCTGCCACAAGCTCGGACCGGCGATCGCGGCGGGCAATGCGGTTGTGGCGAAACCTTCGCCCAAAGCGCCGATGGCCGCGCAGATGCTCATTGATCTTTGTCAGGAAGCGGGCGCGCCCGCGGGGCTCATCCAGATGGTTCATGGCGGCGCCGAGGCGGCGATCGCCTTGGCCCAAGCCCCCATCGACCTTCTGAGTTTTACCGGCGGCCCCGGCGCCGGGCTTGCCCTGAAAAGGGCCAGCGGCCTTGTGCGCTGCCTGATGGAGCTTGGCGGCAACGATCCGCTTTTCGTCCTGCCCGATGCCGACCTCGAGGCCGCAGCCACCACAGCCGTTGCCCAGCGCTATGAGATCGCCGGGCAAAGCTGTGCGGCAGTGAAGAAGCTCTACGTGCATCGCGATATCGAAAAGGCCTTTACCGACCTCCTATTGGAGAAGGTTGCGGCGATCCGCATCGGCGACCCTCTCGATCCCCAAACGACGATGGGGACCGTGATCGACCGAGGCGCGGCCGAAGAGGTCGAGGCGCGGATGGAGGCGGCCTGCAGCGCAGGTGCGCTGCGCCTCGCAGGTGGGCGGCGTCAACATACCCAGTTTGACCCGGTGGTCCTCGCGAATGTCGACCCCGCGTCCAAGCTTTTCGCGGAAGAGACCTTTGGGCCGGTCATCGCTATGCGGGCCTTCGAGGATCTGGGCCAGGCCATCGACGAGGTGAATTCCGCCGGATTCGGGCTTCAGGCGGGCCTCTTCACCAACGATCACCGCGCCATCCGCGAGGCGAGCAGGCGGCTGCAAGTCGGTGGCGTGATGGTCAACGAAGGGCCTGATTTCCGTGCGGAACACGTCCCCTTCGGCGGCGTGCGCAAGTCCGGCCTCGGGCGCGAAGGCGTGCGCATCACGGCACGGGAGATGAGCGAAACCAAGGTTGTGATCGACTAAGGCCTTCGTGATGCTGCGCATATCCGTACTCGGGGCAACAGGAAAAGTCGGGACCTCGCTTCTCGACGCAATCGCATCCGCCCCCGATCTCTCGCTTTCTGAGGCGATATCCGCCTCGGGGGCCGATGGGAGCGTGCCCTTGGCCGAAGCCACGTTCGACGGTGCGGATGTCGTGATCGACTTCTCGTCGCCGTCCGGCACGATGGCGCTTCTCGACAGGCTTCAAGGGCGCAGGATCCCGGTCGTTGTCGGAGCCACTGGCTTTGGCGAGACGCAGGCCCAGCGGCTCGCGGCCGAGGGGCGGCACCGGCCGATCATGGTGGGGGCGAATTTCACGCAAGGCTTCGAAGCTCTGGCCCGGGCCGCGCGCGGGTTGGCGGCGGCCCTTCCGGAGGCGGCGGTCACGGTGGGCGAGGTCTACAACGCAGCCAAGAAGCTCGCCGCCTCCGGCACGACCATGCGCCTATGCCGAGAGGTCGGCGAAGGGGGCCGCCCCGTGGAGACCGAGATCCAGCGGATCGGTGACACGCCCGGCATCAACTCGGTCACCTTCGACTATGGCGCGGCCAATATCGCCCTCACCCTCACCGTGCGGTCGCGCACGGCCTATGCCGCCGGTGCGCTCGATGCCGCCCGCTGGCTGATTTCGCAACCGAACGGCGCCTACGCGCCCGCCGACATGCTGACAAACTGACAGGACAGATCCATGCACAAAGCCTCAAGATTTGACGGCGTTTTCACCGCCCTCGTGACCCCCTTTCAGGCCGATGGAACGATCGACTGGCACGCCTATGATGCAAGCCTCGACCGCCAGCTTGAAGCCGGCGTGGCAGGCCTTGTTCCCGTGGGCACCACAGGTGAGGCGGCAACGCTTTCGGCCAAGGAGGCCGAGGCCCTGATCGTCCGAACCGTCAAGCGCGCCGCGGGCCAAGCCTATGTGATGGCCGGGACCGGCTCCAACGCGACCGACAAGGCGGTCGAGGCCACGAAGCGGGCTGGCGATCTTGGCGTCGATGGCGTGCTGGTTGTCACGCCCTATTACAACAAGCCTTCGAAGGCCGGCCTCATCGCCCATTTCGGCGCCGTGGCCGAGGCTGCCCCCTGCGATGTCATGCTCTATTCGGTGCCGGGCCGCACCGGGATCGAGATTGCCCCCGAGGTCGCGGGAGAGCTTGCCGCGGCGCATCGCAACGTGGTGGCGATCAAGGAGGCCGGCGGCGATCCGGGCCGCGTCTCGGATCTGCGGGCGGCGGCGGGGCCCGATTTCGCCATCCACAGCGGCGACGACGGGCTGGCGCTGGCCTTCTTCGCCCTCGGCGCGGTTGGGCTCACGAGCGTCTTCTCCAACTACGATCCGGCGATCTGCGTTGCGCTGCACAAGGCTTGGGTTGAGGGCGATACCGAGAGGGCTTTGGCGATCCACGATGTCCTGCGCCCTGCTGCCGAAGCCATGTTCATCGAGAACAGCCCCGCGCCGGTGAAACATATCCTAGCGCAGGCGGGACGGATGCGGCCTGACACGCGCCTTCCGATCGCGGCTCCTTCCCTGCTGGCCCAAGAGGCACTGGACCGCGTGATGCAAACCTATTCAGATCGCTCCCGGGCCTGCCTCGGGGCGTGATATTGCGGCGCTCGGCGCCGCAGGTTTGCCTCAGGCGCGAAGGCGGCTCTGACAAGCAACAAGAGCATCAAATTTATAGCCGCGGCTTCGGGCTTTGAATCAACAGTACACTTCACGAAGTGCTTTAAGCAGCGTTACGGCGTTACACCATCAAAATTCATGAATTCTTCCAAATGATGGTGAATATCCGTGATCATTCGGAATATAGAGTAGCGCCTAACTTTGCTCAAAGTGGGGGCAGTTTCATGTTAGGCTTAATTGACTAGCACTTACACATAGCAACTCGTAAATCTGAAATTTCCGCTAACTAATTGTATCTAATGTATTTCATGACAAAGACCCAAAGTTACTCAGGTTCGGTGCTTTTGAGACAAAACCATATCTGAGACGGAAATCGTCCAATGTTTCGTCCTCAGTAGCCCCTTGAAGGGCACTAAGTCCCTTTGAAATAAAAAGGAAATTACGCCCAGCGCAGACGTATTTATTTTTGGAAAGGGGGAAGTGGCGGACTGGGGAGGATTCGAACCCCCGACCCCTTGATTCGTAGTCAAGTACTCTATCCAACTGAGCTACCAGTCCGCGTCAGAGTGGGGGCGATGTATCCCCACCGTTTGGCAATGGCAAGAGCCGAAATGAAAGTTTTTACGCTTCGGGTGCAGAAAGTCTGATTTCGGCCTTCGGCAGGGTCATTTCAAAGGATGTCCCGTCAGGGCCCGTCTGCGCCAATTGTAATCTTCCACCGTGACCGCGCACCAATTCGGCAGCAATCGCGAGGCCCAGACCCGAACCGCCCTTTGTTGCTCCACCGTGAAATGCTTGGAAAAGGTGTTCTTTTGCGCGTGACGGCAGCCCTGGCCCAGTGTCTGAAACCGTGATGTGCCAGCTATCTTCGGCTTCGGAGGCTTGGATATTGATCTCTCCCGCCTTTCCAGTGGCCATAATCGCCTGACGGGCATTTCGCACGAGGTTCGACAGCACACGGTAAATCTGTTCGCTGTCCGCACGCACCATCAGATTCGCTGCGACATCCTCAGAAAACGAAAGGTCATACTCACCAGCCGAGAGACGCTCGCTATCGATGACATCAGCCACAATCTCGGCCAAGGCAAATCGCGTTAGTTTTGGCGGCGCTTCTTCGGCCCGACCAAACGCCAAGGTGTTTTCACACAGGTGAACCGCGCGCGTGATCGAGTTCACAAGTTTCGGGGCGAGTCGTTGAACGGCTGGATCGTTCGAAACTTCGATCCTATCCGTAAAGAGTTGTGCGGAGGTCAGAATATTGCGGAGGTCATGGCTCACTTTCGCAACTCCCTCGCCCAACTGCGCCAGTCGATCCTTTTGTTTTAGGGCGCCCGTCAGCTGTTCTTGCATCGACTTTAGCGCCTGCTCCGCTTCGCGCAGCTCAATGACGCCAGCGCTCGGTTCAATAAACCTTCGAGCATCTTCGGGTGCTTCGGCGTAGAGTGTCATATGGCGCACCACACCGCGGATGGGCTTCACCAAAAACACTTGCACGGCAAAAAACAGTAAGAGCGCGGTGATCACCGAAATAACGGCAGACAAAAGAAGCACGTTCAGCCCGTATTCGAGCATGGCAACCCGCAGCGGCCCCTGCTCCATCGTGACCTCGATCAGCAAACCACCATCCTGAACTGGGTTCCCGATCACGCGAATAACGGGGTTATGGGTTGAAAGCAGCACTGACATCGCATCACGGATCAACACCAGTGCACTCGGCGCACGCATATCGTAGGTCGCCTCGACCTGCCCTGGGATCGGCGATGACAGGGCTAACTGGCGCACCTCATCACGTCGCAAAACCACGTTGAATACGCCCGCATTGTCCAGAAGCTCTGTTTCTAGCTCTGGCGTAATCATGTCATCAGCCAAAAGAGCAAGCGAAGCGATCTGGGCGCGTTCAAGACGCAGCAGCAGGTAATCCTGACGGAATCGCGCCACGGAGGGCACGAAAATAAATACCTCTGCCAGCATGACAAAGATGACAGTCAAAATCAAAAAACGCCCTGATAGCGTTTTGAACATTGCCCCTCCGTTTCGGGACTATGGCAGCAGTCGCTGAACCAGCCCCACGACCCGCTTTACCAGCGGGCTTTCGAATAACTTAGGTGTAAAATAGGCACTCGCAGCGCGTTTGTTAATCTCTGCCAAGGTCGGGTAGGGCAAAACAGTATTGGTGATAAACGAAAGTTTAGTCCTGTTCGCGATTGCCATAGCCCACATTGCAATCAATTCGCCCGCCTGAGGTCCGACGATTGTCACTCCGACTGGACGGCCTTTGACGACCATGAGTTTGAGAAAGCCAACAGTCGAACCACTGGCAACGGCGCGATCATTGCCCTCGAAATCCACTCGATGAACCGAAAGTAACGCGCCGTATTTTTCCAGCGCTTCTGCCTCGGTGGGGCCAATCTGCGCCAACTCTGGCGCAGTATAGGTCACACGAGGGATGTGGTCAGTGCGCGCTTTGGCGGGCAGACCGAACAATATTGATCGAACGATGACGCCCGCGTGATAGCCGGCGAGGTGTGTGAATTGCATTCCGCCTGCAACATCACCGATTGCGTAAACCTTTCGGTTGGAAATCGACCTCAGACCAGCGTCAACATGGATACCTTTACGGTCATGGTCGATCCCAGCAGCGGCAAGATTTAGCTTTTCAACATTAACCTGACGCCCCGCCGCAACGAGAAGGTGTGTCCCGACGACAGGCCCGTTATCCGTGTAAACGGTGACGCCGTTTTCTGATGAAATCCGAGCCGCTTTGCAGTTCTCGAGGATCGTAACGCCCCGCCCTATTAAGGCAGCCTTTACGACCTCAGCCGCTTCACGGTCTTCGTTCCCAAGAATCCGCGCGCCCTCAATCACGGTAACATCACAGCCGAACTGCCGATGTGCCTGAGCCATTTCGATGCCAATCGGACCACCACCAATGATGATCAGGTGTTTCGGCTTTTCTCTGAGATCAAAGATCGTTTCGTTCGTATGAACCTCTACGGCTTCGATACCTTCGATTGGCGGGACAAACGGTGACGATCCTGTAGCGATCACAAAACGACGAGCGCGAATGAGTTTGCCGCCAGCCTGAACAACGCTTGGCGAGACAAATTGGGCGTAATCACGGATCACCGTGCACCCCAGCCCTTCGAACCGCTCCTGACTGTCATGAGGTTCAATGGCCGCAATGGTCTGCGCGACGTGGTCTTTGGCTGAAACGAAATCCTGCCCTGATTGAGCGGCCGACAGAAGCGCCTTAGACGGCACACAGCCATAGTTCAGGCAATCACCGCCCATTTTATGACCTTCGATCAAGACGACGCTGGCACCCATTTGTACAGCCCCCGCAGCGACAGAAAGCCCGCCAGAACCCGCACCGATCACGCAAACATCACACCGAAGTTCATCCATTCTTTGTTCTCCGAAAGGCTTTGACCACGATAGGCAGAGCGGCCAGCGCGCACAGACCCAACAATGGCAGCAGCACGGTTGGTTCAAACACTATCGATAAATCGGGCGTTCCACCGCGATCAAAGACCGCACCCAATCCGTTCCCAATCGAAGTAAACACCAAGGCCCCCGGGACAATGCCCAGCGCCGTTGAAATTACAAAACGATGCAGGGGGACGCCGACCAACGCGGGCACCAGATTCGCGACAAAGAACGGCACCGCGGGAACGAGTCGGATCAGGAACAACATCGACCATTGGTTTTCATCGATCCCATCTTTGATCCGTTTGATTGTGCCCGTTGAGCCATCCAATTTGGCCGCAAGCCGTTCACCAAGCCCCCATCGTGCGGCCAAAAACAGTGCGGATGCGCCAAAAGTGGCGCCCGCAATGTTGAACAAAACTCCTGGGAAGGTCGCGAACAGAAATCCCCCAGTCAGTGTTGCAATGGTCGCGCCAGGCAATGAAAAGGCAACGATCAACGTGTAAATAGAGATGAAGACAACAACCGACCAAACTGGATTAGCATCTCGGAAATCGATCAGCATTTGCCGATTCTCTCGCAACGCTTCGAAGCTCAGCGTGTCACGTAGCAACCAAACGCCAAGAATCGCGCCGACAAAAACGATGGCTATTGGCAATCGCCTAAGATTTGGTCGGGCTGAAATTGATTTTACTGACATTTTGGCTCCACTGGCTTTGATCCTTCATGGACAAATCCTGCGCCTCCGCATAGCCATGCTCACGCGTGGTTGATGAACTTGGCTGAATTCCGTTCAGTTTTGTAACATCAGGCGGGGAATGTGACGGTTTTGTCAAAAACCTACCCCCAACCGCGTTGACAGAGTGGTGAGGCCCCTCTAAAGGCAGGGCTTCAAAGTTTCACGGCCTCGAATCTGCAAAGGTTCGGCCCATCTGACCGGAGAGAACGCGATGAAGCGCACGTTCCAACCTTCTAACCGGGTTCGCAAGAACCGTCACGGCTTCCGCGCCCGCATGGCGACTAAAGCTGGCCGCAAGATCCTGAACGCCCGTCGCGCACGTGGCCGTAAGGTCCTGAGCGCCTAATGGCGTCTGCGGGGTCCAACGTGACACCGCAAGAGAATTCGACGCGAACCGCCGAGGCGCAGCCTGCGGCGGTTTTCGTTCGTCCATTGGTCCTAAAAAAGCGGACCGATTTTCTGCGGGCCGCAAACGCGCGGCGTCAGGGCACATCAGGCTTTCACCTCCAAGCCCGCGAACGCGGTGACGATGCGCCGTTTCGCGTTGGCTATACCTGCTCGAAAAAGGTGGGGAACGCGGTTGCACGCAACCGTGCCAAACGGCGCTTGCGTGAAATTGCCCGTCTGGTGATGCACAGCCACGCTCAAGCTGGCTGGGACTACGTCCTTATTGGCCGTAAAGACATCACCGCGACAGTTGATTTCAAGCAGATGCAAAAAGACCTGATCTGGGCTCTGCGCAAGGTGCACAAATGACACCCGCTGCTTGGGTTATATCCTTGCCCGTCAGGTTCTACCGACTGGTCTTTAGCGCGTGGGTCGGGCACGGCTGCCGCTTCCAGCCAACATGTTCGGCCTACGGCATGGAAGCACTGGAAAAACACGGCGCGATCAAAGGGACCTACCTGATGATCAACCGCATCCTTCGGTGTAATCCTTGGGGCGGATCAGGAATCGACAACGTTCCTGAGCCAAAACACCGCTGCAACCACGACCACTAAACACGACAAAGGACGCGCCATGCTCGACGATCTGGACGACATCCATCCGCTTTTCCACGGCGCGCCAAAATCGACCGAATTCAAAAAGCTGCGCAAACGCATTGTTCAAAACGTCCGTGAGGCGATCGAACAGTACGGGATGATCGAACGTGACGCGCGCTGGCTCGTTTGTTTGTCGGGCGGCAAAGACAGCTACACGATGCTGGCTATTCTATACGAACTGAAATGGCGCGGCCTCTTGCCTGTCGACCTTTTGGCCTGCAACCTTGACCAAGGTCAGCCAGGATTCCCTGCGACAGTTCTCCCCGAATTCCTCGAGAAGATGGGCGTTCCGCATCGGATCGAGTACCAAGACACCTATTCGATCGTGATGGATAAAGTGCCTGCTGGCCGCACTTTCTGCGCTTTGTGTTCGCGCCTGCGTCGCGGAAACCTGTATCGCATCGCGCGCGAAGAAGGCTGCAGTGCTGTTGTCTTGGGCCACCATCGTGACGACATTCTCGAGACCTTCTTCATGAACCTCTTCCACGGCTCCCGTCTCGCGACGATGCCGCCGAAACTAGTTAACGAAGAAGGCGACCTTTTCGTCTATCGTCCGCTTGCACATGTCGCCGAAGCCGATTGCGAGAAATTCGCGACCGCGATGAATTATCCAATTATCCCATGCGACCTTTGTGGCTCGCAAGACGGGCTGCAACGTCAGCAGGTTAAGGCTATCCTTGATGGTTGGGAGAAAAACGCACCAGGCCGCCGTCAAAAAATGTTCCGCGCGTTGATGAATACACGGCCATCCCATTTGCTCGACCCTGCAATCTTTGACTTCAAAGGGTTGCAGATCAATGAACAAAAAACGGACAATTTTCCGGAAATTCCCGACTTGCGTTAAGATTTCACTTAGCAATTGGCACTTAGTTTCGTCCTGACCGGAAACGGGCAAAGGATTGAACTACCATGCCGAACGCAGTCGTCGACGTATTCCGCCGCAACAGGGCCAGATGGCCTTATCTGCTTATCGCACCGCTAAGTGCCGCTGCTGGATATGTGCTTGCAGGACAGGCGGGGTTAATTGTGGCCATCTTCTTGGGTCCCACTTTCCTCGCATTTATTCTACCCAACCTCCCCGATGCGATCCCGATTGATGTCGCAACAGGGCTCTCTACCCGAGACGGACTCGTCACTGCGTTAGATCGGTCTCTTCAGTCCGCAAAGCAAAACGGGCTCACGACTGGGGCGATCGTCTTTGAGATCGACCGTTTTAAGCTCATCGAGGAGCGACATGATCGATCTGGTGTCGAAGCGATTTATAAAGCCATCGCTGTGCGACTTTCCGCGATCCTAAGGGCCGATGACATCGCCGCGCGGCTCGATGGCCCAACGTTTGCGGTAGGACTAGCTCCAACCCGTCGGTTTGACCTTGAAGCCGCTATACAACTGGCATCTCGCATCCAGCATACAATGGCCGAACCCTTTAGCGTTGCGGGGATGAACGTTTATTTGACGGTTTCCATTGGCTTTGGGCTTTCCGATCGGCTCGACCAAAAAACAGGTGTAGCGCTTCTGCAGGCGGCAAATTCGGCGTTGATCGAAGCACAAAGACATGCGCCTGCCGCAATCCGCAGCTTTTCGCCATCGATGCGGAATAGAATCGCGAACTGCAACGAACTGTCTCAGCAGGTCACGCGCGCATTAGATAACGGTGAAATCCGAGCGTTTTTCCAACCTCAGATTTCGACACGCACGGGCAAAATTACTGGCTTCGAAACCCTAGCGAGATGGCAGCACCCGCGGCGCGGTCTCATACCGCCGCTAGAATTTTTACCCGCGTTAGCTCAAGCAGGTCAGATGCATAGACTTGGTGAAGCGATGATCCAAGATGCTCTGTCCTCATTGCGCCGATGGGACCAATCGGGACTATCTATCCCTCGCGTCGGTGTGAATTTCTCGAAGGAAGAACTAACCGATCCTCAACTTGTCGATCGCATTGAACAGCGCCTGTATGAATTCGGCCTAGAGGCCAACAGGCTCGCCGTTGAAGTGCTAGAGACCGTGGTCGCTGACCACGCTGATGACATCGTGATCCGCAATCTGTCCGGACTCGCCGCGCTCGGCTGCAGCCTCGACCTTGATGATTTTGGCACAGGCCACGCATCCATTACCTCGATTCGTCGCTACTCTATCGAACGTATCAAAATCGATAGATCATTCGTCACACGTATCGATGCCGACGACGAACAGCAAAAAATGGTGGCGGCAATTCTGACTATGGCTGACCGTTTGGGTCTCGATACCCTCGCAGAAGGTGTTGAAACAAACGAAGAGCGCCTAAAGCTCGCCGAATTGGGGTGTGGTCACGTTCAAGGCTTTGGAATTGCACGCCCCCTGCCACCCGAAGATGTCGACAACTGGATCAACAATTACAACCCAATGGCGGTTGGTAGCCGAGGTTTACGGCGAAAAGCTGGTTAAACAGCAATGTGACCCGCGTCTAATCCGCCAAAACCCCTAAAACTGCTTGACCTTTGACGCTATGGCCTGTTGAACCCTGCCTGATCATTTACCTTACAAAACGGGCGGTTCAGATGGATAATCAGAACAAGAACCTAATTCTTGCCACGGCACTTAGCTTTCTTGTTATCACAGTTTGGTTCTTCCTGTTTCCACCAGAGCAACCGGTGGAAACGGCAGCAGATGCCACTGTGGCAACGGAACAGTCCGACATTGCCGCCCCTGTAGCCGAAGCTTCTGACGCAGCAGCGCCAGTCGTAGCGGAGGCAACCGCTCCTGCCACGCCTCGCGTCCCTGTTGAAACGCCCGAGCTCACTGGCTCCATCGCGCTTCTGGGCGGTCGCATCGACGACATCGCACTGAAAAACTACACCGTTGATGTCGATGGCGACGAAATCGTTCAACTGATGCGCCCGCAGGGTGAAAACGATGCCTATTACGCCAGCTTTGGCTGGATCGGTAACGCAGGCGTCGACGCCAATGCCGTACCGGGCCCAGACACAATGTGGGAACTTGAAGCTGGCACCACGCTGACTCCTGAAACCCCGATCACGCTGAAGTGGGACAACGGCGCTGGCCTGACCTTCCGCACCACCTACGCGATCGATGAAAAGTTCATGATGACAATCGACCAGACCGTCTCGAACGCGTCGGGCAATGAAGTCACCGTGACACCTTACGGCCTCATCCGCCGCTTCACAGAGCCAGATGCGCAGCGTCGCTTCTTTGTCCTCCACGAAGGTCTGGTTCGCATGACCGACGGCAAGGTTGATGAACAAACCTACAAAGACATCCGCAAAGTTGACGGCGGCGTGAGCAGCGTTGATGTCCTCCAGACGGGCTGGACTGGGTATACAGACCACTACTGGATGACCACCCTGATCCCCGATCAGACCAAACCGTTCACCTCGATGTCGCGCTACTTCACCACTGACGTTTACGAAGTGGACGCGATCCTCGGTTCCGAAACGCTCGCCACTGGCGCGGAAACTTCCGTTTCGACCCGTTTCTTCGTGGGTGCAAAGGAATGGGAAACCATCCGCAACTACGAAAACAACGCAGGCGTTTCTGGCTTCATCAACTCGATCGACTGGGGCTGGTTCTTCTTCCTGACCAAACCGATCTTCTGGCTGCTGCACAACATCCATGCGCTCATCGGCAACATGGGCTGGTCGATCATGGTCCTGACGCTCGTTCTCAAAGCTCTGGTTCTGCCGCTCGCGTACAAATCCTACGTTTCGATGGCGAAGATGAAAGAGCTTCAGCCTGAGATGGAGAAGCTGAAAGAAGCAGCTGGTGATGACCGGGCCAAACTTCAGCAAGGCATGATGAAGCTCTACAAAGAGAACAAGGTTAACCCTGCATCGGGCTGTCTGCCGATGATCCTGCAGATCCCGATCTTCTTCTCGCTGTATAAGGTTATCTTCGTCACGCTCGAACTGCGTCACGCAGAGTGGATCGGTTGGATCCGCGACCTGTCCGCGCCGGACCCATCGTCGATCCTGAACCTCTTCGGCCTTCTGCCTTGGAGCACACCAGAGCCGGGTAGCATGCTGTTTATTCTGTCGCTGGGCGTATTGCCGATCATTCTCGGCATCTCGATGTGGCTTCAGCAGAAATTGAATCCAGCACCCACCGATCCGTCTCAGAAGATGATCTTTGCATGGATGCCTTGGATTTTCATGTTCATGCTGGGATCGTTCGCTTCGGGTCTGGTTCTCTACTGGATCACCAACAACACCATCACGTTCCTGCAACAGTACGCGATTATGCGCAGCCACGGTCACCGACCCGATGTGTTGGGCAATATCACCTCTGCGTTCAAACGTGGTAAAGCAAACAAAGCAAAATAAACTGACAGGCTGCCTAAAGGCGGCCTGTTCCGCCAAGAGGGTATGGACATGCAGTTAAGTTTTCCGATCGTTGATGATCTGGACCCGACGGTCGTCGAGGCTGGTCGTATGCTATTCCATTCCCCCATCGACTTCCTCAAAGGGGTCGTGGCGATGGATGGAATGCCGCCCGCTGATCGGATCGAGCTTTGCTTTGCGGGACGGTCCAATGTCGGCAAATCCAGCCTGATTAACGCACTAACAGGTCGTAAAGGCCTTGCTCGTGCGTCCAACACGCCTGGCCGCACCCAAGAGATCAACTTTTTCACCGTGGGCGACGAACACTATATCGTTGACCTTCCCGGCTATGGCTTTGCCAACGCGCCTGTGGCTATCGTTGAGAAATGGCAACGCCTTCTGAAACGTTACCTTGCTGGTCGCCCTACCCTGCGCCGCGTTTTTGTTCTGATCGACAGCCGCCATGGTGCCAAAGCAGTCGACGAAGAAATCATGTCGCTTCTGGATAAGGCCGCCGTGACGTTTCAAGTCGTCATGACAAAGACGGATAAGGTTCGCAAAACGCAGCTCGATCAATCAATTGAAGCCACGCGTGCCGTTTTGGCAAAGCACCCTGCAGCTTACCCAGAAATCGTATTGACCTCTTCTGACAAAGGGGACGGTATAGCCACACTTCGCGCTATTATTTATGGCATCGTTTGACCCCTATTTGGAAAGGGACCGGCCGTGAGGAAACAAGATATGAACCGTGACTGGATCGCAACTGCTCGCACACTGTCAGAGGCATTGCCCTACTTGCAGCGATATTCTGGTGCGATCGTCGTGGTCAAATTCGGCGGCAACGCCATGGGTGATCAGGATGCTATGGCAGATTTTGCGCGTGACATCGTCCTCATGCGTCAGGTCGGTCTAAACCCTGTCGTGGTTCACGGCGGCGGCCCGATGATCAACGATCTGCTCGGTCGTCTTGGCATTGAATCCCAGTGGGTGCGCGGCAAGCGCGTGACCGACAAAGCAACAGTTGAAGTGGTCGAGATGGTTCTCACGGGCCTCGTCAACAAACGGATCGTTCAGGCGATCATGGACGAAGGTGGTCGTGCAGTTGGCCTGTCTGGCAAAGATGACGACCTGATGGTCTGCGAACCCGATGATCCGGAACTAGGTTTCGTCGGTCGTCCCGTCGAAATGAACGTCCAAGTGCTGCATGACATGTTCAATGCAGGCATCATTCCAGTGATCGCGCCTGTCGCGACTGGCATGAACGACAACGAAACGTTCAACGTGAACGGTGACACCGCCGCTGGTGCAATCGCAGGTGCTCTTAAGGCTGACCGCCTGCTTTTGCTGACCGACGTATCTGGCGTGAAAAACAAAGACGGCGAAGTGATCACTCAAATGACACCTGCCGAAGTCCGCGAAATGATCGAGGACGGCACCATTGCAGGCGGCATGATCCCCAAAACCGAAACCGCTCTCAAAGCGATTGAGGATGGCGTGCGCGGTGTCGTTATCCTTGATGGTCGCGTGGCGAATGCGTGCCTGCTCGAGCTGTTCACAGAACACGGCGCTGGCTCCATGATCCGCACCACCGAGCCTCGCGTGAAGCCGCGCAACTCGTGACAAATCTCATCAGCGAATTGGAGAGACACGGCCTGAGAATTTCAGGGATCGTCGCTCCATCCGCTGATGATAACCTCCCAGACTGGGCGACGGCGATTGCGCTGATCTCACCAAGAGAACCTGAATTCTGGTCGCATTTTTGCGGTTCACCAGAATGGCGCGACGGTCAAAGTGATCCTGTAGACCGCTGGTCGAAACGCGTCCTAGACCATATCGCGTCCAAATATGATGGCTCCGCATATTTCCCATTTGGCGGCGCACCGTTTTATCCATTTTACAGCTGGGCCATTCGGTCAGGGGCATTTTGCGCCTCCCCAATCGCGTTCTTGGCAGATGGCACCGCGGGCCTATTCACGTCCTTTCGCGGCGCCATTGCACTTCGCGATGCGCCAGAGGTCGAACTCGCTCCACCACCCTGCTCCAGCTGCGAAGCCAAACCATGCATCGCGGCCTGTCCCGCTTCGGCATTGACAGTCGAAGGCTACGATGTGGCAGCCTGTCACGGTTACTTATCTGGCAAGGACGGTGCAGACTGTTTGAACAGAGGGTGTCGCGTTCGCCGCGCCTGTCCCGTTGGGACACCAAATCGTCCCCCTGAACAGTCCGCGTATTTCATGAGTGAGTTTCATAAATGACCCTCAGGCTAATCCTTATTCGCCACGCCAAATCATCTTGGGATGATTTTTCGATAGATGATCATGATCGGCAATTGAACGAACGAGGACGCCGCGCCGCACCAGCGATCGGAAAATGGATCGCCGAAAGAGGTGATGTGCCGACCGAGGTCCTATGCTCGGACGCCAAACGCACTCGAGAAACCTTGGACCTCCTTATGGAGCAGTGGCCGACAACGCCTGCTGTCCGCTATGTTCCCTCTCTATACCTTGCACCAGCGACGACCATGTTGGCTGAACTCAAAACCGCCCAAGCACCTGTCGTCGCCATGATCGGGCACAATCCTGGCATTGGTAGTTTTGCTTGCGGGCTCGTTCATGAACGGCCACAGCACCCCAAATACGCGTCCTACCCGACCTGTGCGACTGCCATCATCGATTTTGACGTGGCACGTTGGTCAGAGGTTGTAGCTGCATCTGGGCGCGTCATCGCATTCACCACGCCGCGTGATATACAAAACGACTAAGGGCGGACACGAGGCCCGCCCTTAATCAAAATCTAATATCCCCGCGGGATTAGTGGCCCAAAATCTGGCTCAAGAACAGTTTCGTACGATCCGATTGTGGATCGTTAAAGAACGCATGCGGTTCGTTCTGTTCGATGATCTGGCCCTGATCCATAAAGATCACGCGGTTCGCAACAGCCTGAGCAAAGCCCATCTCGTGAGTCACGCAGAGCATGGTCATGCCTTCTTCGGCCAGCTCGATCATGGTGTCGAGAACCTCTTTGATCATCTCTGGGTCGAGAGCAGAGGTAGGTTCGTCGAACAGCATGATGCGTGGCTTCATGCAGAGCGAACGCGCAATCGCCACACGCTGCTGCTGACCACCCGACAACATGCCCGGATATTTGTGAGCCTGAT
>JAYPVO010000007.1:0-28484 GCA_038134645.1 Paracoccaceae bacterium | reverse complement strand
GAAATTAAATGGTGCCCAGGGGCGGATTTGAACCACCGACACGAGGATTTTCAATCCACTGCTCTACCCCTGAGCTACCCGGGCACCGGTTAGCAAGAAACTCTGTTCCTCGCTGGGTAGCGGCGTTCTAGACAGGTAGCGCGGGGGTGTCCAGAGGCATTTTGACCGATTTCGAATTTGTTTCCTCAATTTTCGCGGAAAGAGGGTGTTACCCTTTCTTGCCCCTACCTGAGAGGTGATAGGAACTGCGGAAGCCTTTGCTGTAACGGGCAACGACATCGCGATCGCGCAACCGCCCGATCATCCGAGCTAGAACACCACGTGCGAAACCGCGCAAATGCGGGTGAGGCATAAGTAATTTTGCCAGAATCGGGCCAACGCGCCAGTAGGTCCAGATAAAGACACGACCGAATCTGTTGTGGACCAGAATCTCATCTCTGACGCGACGCAGGTAGTTCACATCTGGGTGGTATGTATCGCCGTAAGCCACCGTCGCGACAAAGCACGATCCAGCTCCACCGTCCAAAGTCATGTCAGAAACATCACTACCGCTAAAGGGTGTTTCATCCTCTTCCTCGATGGTTTGATTCATCGTTTGGATGATTTCATCCACGGAAGGAATGATGTCAGCATGGGTTGCATACTCATGCTCCAAAACCGATTTGGTATCGACTTCGAGGTCCACACTTTCTTCCAACGGGAACGCATCCGCAATCCGCAGAAGGTAATCGTCGAGGACATCAATATCGAGCGCAGCCATCATAGCGTCGGCGCCATCGCCTGCGTCTTCGAGATGGTCAAGCAATGTCAGAGGATCAGCCTCATCAAAGAACGCGTCAAGTTCGGTCTGGCCGAACGCATTCAAGAGAAGCGGAAGGTTCTCTGCGGGGATCGTCTCAAGCAGCGCATTAACGTCGGTCGTCTCCAGAAGGTCCGACAGTTCGCTCATGCTCAGGCTAGCGAGATAGTCCTCAACCTCTTCGGGCGAAGCCGTCGAAAGGAAATCCGCAAACTCTGTATCACCGCGCATGTTTTCAACGCGGTCCAAAGTGGCTGCGACGCCTTCGGGATCCGTGAAGTCAACGAGCGAACTGGTCAGATCATCAAGCTGACCAGCAGCGCCCAAAAGCTCTGTCGTGCCACCATCAGCGTGCAAAAAGACCAGATCGTCGTCCTGAACACGAACAGCGTTCAATACGTCGTCTGCGGCTTCATATGCGCCCATAAAGCTCAGCGTATGACCTGCCGACGCATCGAATCCTGACACAACGGTATCGCCGGTAGTATCGATGAACAGATGTGCGCCTTCGCCCTCGATGGTGACGTCGTTTTCGCCCTCCCCAGTGATGACGGTATCTGTGCCTTCACCTGTGGTGACGATGTCGTTGCCGTCGCCAGTGACAAGCGTGTCATCGCCTGCGCCACCGTCGATGGTGTCATTACCTTCGCCACCGAAAATGGTATCGCGGCCCGCTTCACCCATCAGCGTGTCGTCGCCAAGGTTGCCTGCGATGGTGTCAGCGTGATCTGTGCCGACCAGACGGTCGGTGTAGTCGGCATAGCGGTCAACTTTCGCGTCGTTGCCCCACATGTCGACGCCCGAGCCAATCGAGAATTCGAGCTTTACGATGTCGTAGCCATCAAGGGACAGTTGGATATCGCCGTCACTCGCCGTGACCTCGTCTCCCATAAACGTCTCGGTGAACGGGCGGGAAAGATAGGACAGCGGGTCGCCTTCGTCCAAAGTGCTCGAGAACGGGTTATCGATGGTCGAGAGCTGCTGGACCCAAAGGTGGTCATAGTCGCTGACGAGGTCGCCAACGTTCAATTCCACATCGATCCCATCAGCGGACCGCGATGCGAGGAAAATGACGACCTTTTCGTCGTTGCCAAAAGCGTTGATGTCCAGTTGGTCCTGTGCGGCCTCATCCCCAATCTCGCTGAAAAAGCGCTGCGGATAAGAGACGTCAATCACCTGAGTATCCACGAGGCTACGCGACATCATGCGCATGACCTCACCTGCGGGCGTCAGTTCGCTTGCTGTGCCGCCAGGGGCGTCCTCAGAATTATAGATACGGCCCAACCGTGTGTAGAGCGCCTTGTAGGTCGTGCCCCATACAGACGCCTGATCGACGCCGCGGACGGCCATGTCTTCCATCATCTCAATGATGTCGGACGCCTGCTCCATCCCGAATTCGTTGCCGACGCGGTTTTGAACGTTCCATTCCGAGACGTAATATTCGACGTCGCCAAAGCCCTCGGCGTAGGCAATGTCGTCGAGACGAGCAAAGACCCCATCACTGGAATGGATCTCAGCATAGTCATCGGGGTAGTAGTGGGTTTCGATCACGTCGATGGCGGCACGGGCTTCCATGTCCATCTCACCAATGATCTGCGGAATATCCTCACGGTCCCACGGCAATGCCGTCTGCATCGCAATCTTAGGCGCAACCCAGTCAGGGTCGCCAATTTCCTCGCGATAATCTTCAAACAGAGTGTCGAGCTTTTTGGCCATGACGTTGACCATCTTGCCGTATTCGGCAGGGGTCTCGCGCGCGCCGTTGTTCACCCAATATTCGTTCCCGATCGTAACGGTATCGAGCGAAACTTCGCCGTATCTGCCGTGGATCAGGTCATCGATATGAATGAGAAGATCATCGATAGCGGCTTGGTCTGGCAAATGGTTGCCTGCGCTATCGGTGGCTGCTGTGTAGAAGTGTTCAGTTGGCAGAACCCAGTCGATTGTTGCGCCTTTGTCGGCGGCATAGGCGACGAATTCTTTTGCCGTAACAAAATCGTCCTCAACGTCCATCGGGTCGGTCAAAGACCAGAACCTTTGCGATGTCAGATTGTCTGGCTCGAATAGTTTTTCGGTGACGGTGCCACCCGGAAAACGAAACGAAGTGGTGCCCAATTGATCGACAAATGTATCGTATTGGCCGCCATCAAGTGTGCCGTCTTTTGTAAACAGCGCATTAATGCCGAACATCTCGGACGATAATGCGTCAGACGCATATCCGTCACTTCCGATGATCATTTGCTGTACAATAGCCACGACAAACCCGAACGATGAGAGATTAGAGAGTTCGGCACGCGAACCCTGAGGACGCACAGGCGCCCACAACTCAATCATCACGGGAAAAACAAAGATCCTTAAGGAAACAGAGGTCTAACCAACGCTCCCGACAGGAGGGGGGACTGACCCAATTCAACCTCTGGGACTCTTAATAAGAGTCATTTGTATTCTTAAGTATATTCAAAATATTTTAATGGATATTTTTTATAATCTCTAAAGGTAACCAAACCACCATAACGAATACATGCATTTATCGCCTTTAAGTTGTTTAAATTCTCAAAAACAAAGAGTTTTGGATTATTAGACAACTTTAATCAGAAGTTATTTTTCCGATTCGCCTCAGCCAAAAGCGAACGAGCCGCCCAATAGGCGGCTTAATTCTTCTATTTTTACCAATCTGCATCAATGGCGAAGCGGAGGCGTTTCATCTTCTGGGATATCTGCTTCATCCATCGGTTCGGCAGACGGAATGGCATAAGAGCCCGACAACCACTTTGCCAAATCGATGTCCGCGCACCGCTTGGAACAGAACGGGCGGTATTTTTGATCCGTCTCTTTCGCGCAAATCGGACAGGCCATTACAGCCCCCGCAGGATCGCAGCCAAGGGCAGACGTTCGCGTTTGCGCTGCAATTCAAACAGGCCCATCGTCGTCCAACCGACAAGGCTCGTTTCAATCGCATCATTGCGGAACGACGCGCGTAAAGACTGTTCGACCTGTTTACGATGCGCCTTTGAGATCGGTGCAAAATCGACCGCAAGCTGGCCACCAAGGCCACGCAGACGCAACGCACGCGGCAACATGCGGCTCGCAGCCAAGTTCGCCTTGAGAGCCGCAGCTGGCGAAGTGTCCCCGCCCGTGTTCACATCGACCGCCACCAAGGCGCGGGTCGCTTCAACATACATGTGGCCTTCGCCCAGATCGATGAACGGCGATTTCAGCGCTTCGATCTGATCCATGACGCCGTGATCTTCGAAACAGCCTTCGTCGGTCACGACCTCAGCCGCCGACACCCATTCGCGCCACGCGAGGACATGCGGACCGTCACCCTCGGTCAGGGCCTCTGGCTCCGTGCCTTCGAGGTCGTTCAGAACTGCACTCGCCAGATCGGCCATTGCGGCGATGTCTTCGGCGATATCGTCGTCATCGGCACCAGCACAGGATGACCGCAGGATCAGCCCGTGTTCGATCCCTTCCATGACGGCGTGACCGATGGCGCTGATACGAGCGCGGTCTTCTTCGTCGTCGATAGAGCGGCTGACGTTCACGCCCGGCTTGCCCGGTGTGACGATCGCATAGCGGCTTTTGAACAGAACACGGTCGGTCACAGGAACGGCCTTACCCGCCTCGGTGTAGCCAGTAACCTGAACCAGCATCGGCTGACCGGGACGCAGACCCTTGCTCTGACGCAGGAACGCCGTCTCACCCTCAGGCAAGCGCAGCATCATGCCGCCCTGCCCCTTGAGAGGACGATCACAGATCGCGCGGAAAATCGCACCGGGGCGCGGCTGGCTATCATCGTCGATCAGCAGATCTTCGAGCTTGCCATCCACCATCAGCGCGGCAGCTTCGCGCTCGCCCACGTGGTCCAGAAGGATCGAACGTCCCTTCATTGTTCTACTCCGTATAAAGGAAAGCCCGCAGCGGTCAGCAAACCAGCGGTTTCAGCCAGCGGAAGGCCGACAACGCCCGTAAACGACCCGTTGATCCACGGGATAAAGGCGCCCGCAGGCCCTTGGATCGCATATCCGCCCGCTTTGCCCTTCCAGTCGCCAGAGGCGAGGTAGGCATTCACTTCGGGATTAGAGAGACGCTTCATCGCCACAGTGGTGACAACATCCGTCTGCCAAATCTTATCGCCACGTTTCACCGCAACGGCAGTGATCACGCGATGACGACGACCAGACAGGGCAAAGAGGAACGCAGCCGCCTCGGCCTCGTCCACAGGTTTGCCCATGATGCGGCGACCCAGCGCAACCGTCGTATCGGCGCACAAGACGACCTCATCCGCGCCACAGGGCACGGCGGCAGCCTTATCAGCAGCAATACGATTAACATAGTCGCGCGGCTGTTCGCCCTTGCGCGGGTCTTCGTCCACGTCAGGCGGGCGCACCGCGAAAGGCGTTACCCCGATCTGCGCCAAAAGCTCCAGTCGCCGCGGCGAACCAGAGCCCAAGATAAGCTGCAAACCGGATGTCGGTGAAACCGTGCTCACCGAAAACGATAGTTGATCCGACCTTTGGTGAGGTCGTAGGGGGTCATTTCCACCTGAACCTTGTCGCCCGCGAGGACGCGGATGCGGTTCTTGCGAAGTTTACCTGCCGTATGCGCAATGATCGTATGGCCGTTTTCAAGCTCGACCAGGAATGTCGCGTTCGGCAGGAGTTCCTTCACGACACCGGGGAATTCGAGCAGTTCTTCCTTGGCCATGTGATCTCCGTAATTGCAAAATCCGCCACCATGTGCGGAACGGCGGTTAAATGCGCCCGATTTGCTAATAATTCAAGCGCAAATCAGGCGAGGGTCGCCAAGGTGAGGTTTTGAAGCCGCGAATCCTGTTCGGTCCAATGGCTAAAGTTGCCGACCTGCCCCGAAACCCGAGGGGCCGCGATGGCCGCAGGGTCGACCTCTGCAATGACCCATGCCGCCTCGTCTGTGTCACCTTGGGCGATGATGCCATTGCTCGGCAAACCATGATCAGGCGGGCAGAACAGCGCGGCGCGACCAGTTCCCGTGTCCAATACATCGCAATCTGACACAGGCCCCAGAACAGGCGATTGCACGATCAGGCATTGGTTTTCGATTGCACGCGCACGGCACGACTGACGCACCCGCGTTTGGCCAGCGGGCAAATCGGTCGCTGAGGGCACGAGGATCATATCCGCGCCACCTTCGCACATCGCGCGGGCCTGAAGCGGGAATTCACTGTCATAGCAGATCAGGATACCCAATCGGCCCAAAGCGGTATCAAACAGCTTTACCGTTTCCCCGACCGACAAGTGCATCTCGCGGCGTTCATATGGGGTCAGGATCAGCTTATCCTGAAACACTGCATCCCCCGATGGGCCAAGCAAATAAGACCTATTCACCATCCGCGCCCCATCCCGAACGCAGAGCGATCCCGCGAGGATATGAACGCCAAACTGCGCCGCCAGATCGGAATGAAGCGCGATCCAATCCTCTGCCGCATCCGCCATTCGGCCCGCCCATTGCGCGGGCGAACAGTCGTTTGGGGTCCCGATCAGGGCCGCTTCGCACCCGCCATATTCAGGAAACACCAGCAGATCAGCGCCCTGCCCCGCGGCGGCAGACACCCACTCCGTCAATTTCGTCTCAAGCGATGACCACGTCGCGTGCCATTCGGGGCGGTAGGCAGAAGTTGCGATTTTCATAGAGCTTTCATCCAGAATTGAAGCGGCTTTTCCGTTTGTTCAGCATCACCGTGGTCGGTCCATTTAAACCGTGCAATGACCCCGTCGAGCTTTTCGTATCCACGTTTCCGCCAAAACCCATCCAAGGGCCGATAGTCGGCAGGTCGCGCAGGATGATCCTCTGGCCGCATCACCGAACAAAACGCCACGTAACGACGGCCCAGCGCCTTCGCCTTTGCCTCGCGCATGTCAAAGAACACATGCCCAGCGCCCTGCCCGCGATAGTCAGGCAGCAACACCGATTCGGCACAGTAAAAGATGTCGGTCAGCGGGATACCCGTCGCCGCAAAGGGCGCCGCGAAATCGCTCGCGTGATCTTCCATCGGGGTGCCTGTTGCCGCGCCGACGATGCGATCCCCATCCTTGGCCGCGACCAGAATGGCGTTTTGCGCATCGCGATAGGTCGCAACATAGTCCCGCTCGTAGTCGAGCGACCCCGCATAGAGATAAGGCCAATCGGCGAACACATCGATCCGCAGCCGCGCCAGATCATCCAGCGCCGCCGCGACCGCGTCCCCATCAAGAACCTGATAGGTCAGGGTCATGCGCTGACCTGACGGATCCAATCTGCGAGGTTGTAATAGGTGGTGACGCGGCAAATCTTGCCGTCTTTCAGCGACATGAACGACCCTGCAGGCAGGACGTATTTCTGACCTGCCGCTTCGGGCAGACCTTCATCCGTCGACAGATATTCGCCGTTCACCGTAAACTCAGCCGCCGCACGGGTGCCGTCAGCCGAGCCAAAGATCACAATGTCGGTCAGGCATTCGCGATAGCAGCGGTCCATATGGTCGCAGAACGCGCTGAACAGCTCTTTGCCAACGCGCACTTGGCCTTCGTTCACGTGGTGGGCCACGTCATCCGACAACTCAGCCAACATGCCAGCCTTATCGCCCGCATTGAAAGCATCAAAATAACGTTGAAGAACGGCTTTGGCGTCCATGTTCACTCCTTTGGGGGGCCCCATCTGTCATGCAGGCGGGCAATTATCTGGTCACGTGTTTTGCGATAACTGTCGAGCTTTTCATCCCGAGTGGTGCCCAGACCTGTCGGATCTAGGATCGGCCAATACTCTACATCGAGATGGAAAAACCGCGTCATTTCAAGAGCCTGACGCTGGCTAGCTGGTGACAGCGCAACAACGAGGTCAAACGACGACAGGTCATCGCCCCATTGTTTTAGCTCATCAAAAGACCGCGAACGGTGGCGGGATAGCTCTACCCCCACCTCTTGGCAGACAGCGATCGAAAAGCCGTCGATTTCAAGGTCGCTCTTTACGCCCACGGACTGCACATAGCATCCCGTGCCGTAGAATTTCTTCATCAATCCTTCGGCCATAGGCGACCGAACCGAGTTATGATCGCAGCAGAACAGAACCGACTGCGGGAGAGGCTGATATGTCTTACCGCCCTCGTCCAAATCAGCCCCCGAAATGCAGAACGCAGATGAGGGTAAAGAGGCGGCGGGCAGTATCATGGTCGACAACCGCCTTACCCTCTAGCCGTTCTTGGAGAACATTGGCCCCTTCGTTGTGGATACCTCGGCGCGCCATATCGATCGTTTCAATCTGGCTCGGCGCAGCGGTTTTCACCGCATCGAAATAGCTTTCGCAGATCAAGAAGTAATCTTTGACCACCTGACGGAACGGCCCAAGGCTGAGGTGGAATTCACCAGCGGGGTCGTTCGCTTCGGTCTTAATATCGAACACAAGGCGGCGTTCACGGACCGAGAGGTGCAGCTTATATGGCCCCTCAGGCACAGGACGGTCGTCCCGCGACACGAGGTCAAAGCTGTTTTCTTCGAGAAGATCAAACATCGCAACGCGGCGTTCCTGTTCGACCTCAGGTGTCGGCGGCGGCAGATTGCTGTCGTCCAGCTCTATGTGAATGATCTTTGACATGCCCCGATGCCCTATCCCTTGTTCAAACGGTCCAGACGTGCGCGGACCGACAATCCGTGCGCTTCCAGACTTTCCGACTGTGCCAGACGTTCCGCCGCGGGGCCAATAGCCAAAAGTGCCTCAGGCGTCATTCGTGACAAAGTGGTGCGTTTTACGAAGTCCATCACCGACAAACCCGACGAAAAACGGGCCGAACGCGCCGTAGGTAGCACGTGATTTGGTCCGCCGATGTAATCGCCGATGGCTTCTGGCGTCAGGGAGCCGATGAAAATAGCGCCCGCGTGGCGAATCTTTTCCGACAGGGCCTCTGCATCTGCGGTGCAAATTTCGAGGTGTTCGGGCGCGATCCGATCCGAGAGGCGCACAGCCTCTTCCATATCGCGCACAACGATCACCGCGCCAAAATCACGCCAGCTCGCGCCAGCGATTTCGCGGCGTTCAAGCGTCTCAAGCTGCTTTTCAACGGCAGCAGCTACGGCGCGACCGAAATCAGCGTCATCGGTGATCAAAAGCGATTGCGCGCTTTCGTCGTGTTCAGCCTGAGACATCAGATCAACCGCGATCCAATCGGGATCATTGTCTTTATCCGCAATCACAAGGATCTCGGACGGGCCCGCAATCATATCAATGCCGACCTTGCCGAACACACGACGTTTCGCCGCCGCGACAAAGGCATTCCCCGGTCCTGTGATCTTATCCACGGGCGCGATGGTTTCGGTGCCATAGGCCAGTGCCGCAATCGCTTGGGCGCCGCCAACACGGTAAATCTCGTCCACGCCTGCAATACGCGCAGCCAACAAAACAAGCGGGTTCGTCACGCCATCAGGGGTCGGCACCACAATCGCCAAACGATCAACGCCCGCCACTTTGGCAGGGATCGCGTTCATAAGAACGGACGACGGATAGGACGCAAGACCACCTGGAACATAAAGCCCAGCAGCCTCAACAGCGGTCCAGCGCCAGCCCAGCTGCGCGCCAACTTCATCTACCCAGAGAGCATCCGCAGGCATCTGACGTTCGTGATAGGCACGAATTCGGGCCGCCGCGAGTTCGAGTGCGGCGCGATCTTCGTCCGAAACCTTTGCACATTCCGCTTCGATCTCAGCGTCCGAGAACCGCAACTGATCAGCGGTCAGTTCCATGCGGTCGAATTTCGCGGTCAGTTCCAGAACCGCCGCGTCACCACGTGCCCGAACATCAGCGATGATACCCGCAACGACGGCATCCACATCTGGGCTGTCTTCACGCTTCATCCCCAACAGGGCAACAAAGTCCTGTTCGAAACCTGCGTCGGTGGTGTCCAGAAAATGCGGCATGGGCGGTCTCCTTCTGGGGCTTGATAGCGCCCCATCACGACCCCTTCAATCGTCGGGGCCGCGTCATTTTAAGCAAAAGCCACTATTCAGGGTGCTGCGGGGCCTTGTGAGACGGCGCGACATATGGACGAGTGACATCGCGCAGGACGACTTCCAACGCCTCGACCGACAGCGCAATTGCGCCATCCCCCGCGAGGGTCAGAATGACAGTGCCTGTCCCATCTTCGCCCGCTTCAAAGCTAATGGATAACAACGACAGCACCGTATCCGCGTCACCGCGCGGCACCCCTTGGGACCGAACAGCGGTGACATCCTCAATCGCGAGAACGGATTGCACGCGCTCAAACGCACGATTGCGGGTCTGCGCCTTATCCGCATCTTCCCAACGGAAACGGTTCAACAGCAGGGCAAAGCGGCGCTCTTTGGATTTCCAGACCATTTCTGATGATGGAAAAACCGAATCCTGAACCAGTGACGACACAACAGCGAGGTCGTCCGCATCCAGCGCCTTTAGCCGCAGCGGTGCATCGGCACCATCTTCGAACCGAGCATCTTGGGTCACTGGCCTTTGATCCTTTCGATCTGCGCACCAACGGCACCCAGTTTTTCTTCAACGTGCTCATAGCCACGGTCGAGGTGATAAACGCGGTTCACTTGCGTTTCACCTTCCGCCGCCAGACCCGCGAGGATCAGCGAAACCGATGCGCGAAGGTCAGTCGCCATAACAGGCGCACCCTTCATTTTTTCGACGCCGCGAACGGTCGCATGACCACCTTGGACATCAATACGTGCACCCATACGGATCAATTCAGGCGCGTGCATAAAGCGGTTCTCAAAGATCTTCTCTTCGAGCACCGATGTCCCGTCAGCAAAGCAAAGCATCGCCATCATCTGCGCCTGAAGGTCGGTCGGGAAACCTGGGAACGGCTCTGTCGTGACGTTCACCGCTTTCGGGCGACCACCGTCACAGCGCACTTTGAGGCCGCGATCGGTTTCCTCAACAGTGATTCCCGCCTCGGTCAGCTTTTCAACGAATGATTCGACGAGCGACAGTTTCCCTCCCAGACATTCGACCTCACCACCCGCAATCACAGGAGCGAGCATATAGGTGCCGAGCTCAATACGGTCGGTCACAACGGGGTGGGTTGCACCGTGCAGGCGATCGACGCCCTGAATCTCGATACGGCTGGTGCCGTCGCCTTCGATCTGGGCGCCCATTGCCCGCAAACAGGTCGCAAGGTCTACGATCTCTGGCTCACGCGCTGCGTTTTCAATGATCGTCGTACCCTTAGCCAAGGTCGCAGCCATCAGAACGTTTTCGGTCGCGCCAACAGAGGCAAAGCGCAGCTTCACAACGCCGCCCTTCAACCCGCCTTGGGTGGTGGCGTGCAGATAGCCGTCTTTTAGATCAATGGTCGCGCCCATCGCCTCGAACGCGGCAATGTGGATGTCCATCGGACGCGCGCCAATCGCACAGCCCCCCGGAAGCGACACAATCGCATGACCTTCACGTGCCAAGAGCGGCCCGAGAACAAGGTTCGACGCCCGCATTTTACGAACGATTTCATAATCGGCGCGGGTCGAGTTCAGACCATGCGACGACATCGCCATGACCTTACCATCCGCCAGAGCAGACACTTCAGCGCCCAACGACTGCAAGAGAGCAGTCATCGTTTTGATGTCCGACAGACGCGGCGTGTTGGTCAGTGTGAGGGGTTCGTCACTGAGCAAAGTTGCGGGCATCAGCGTCAGCGCGGCGTTCTTTGCGCCCGCAATCGCGATTTCACCGCGCAGCGGTTTACCGCCCGTAACCAGAATCGAATCCATAATGCCCCTACTCTTCCTCAGAAATATCTGTTGCGGTCGCGCGTGCACGTGCCTGTGCTTTGCGCTTCGCCATATTAGCTTTCAACGCAGCTTTTAACCGATCCTCACGGGTTTGCACCTTAGGATCACCAATTTTATTGCCTGTTTTCTCACTCATGACCCTTCTGATACCCGCAGATAAAAAAACCGTCCAGAGAGGGGTTGCGTATGGAATTTTTTGCAGCTAATTCCCCCGCACCGTAAGGACGCTGCAGTAGCTCAGTGGTAGAGCACTCCCTTGGTAAGGGAGAGGTCGGGAGTTCAATCCTCCCCTGCAGCACCATCTCCCCCGAAATATCAACATGATACACGCCGTTTGGTGCGAGACGTTTTTGCGTCATTGCCGCACGCCAGACCCGCGATTTTTCCTAAAACCTTTTTCTTTTGGGCCGTAACCCTGAGCGAAAGGCCGTGTGATCGGTCGAAACAACTAGGCCGAACGGTATGAAACTTTCTCTTTCGTGGAAACTTCCACTCGTTTTCGTGTTTTTCAGTGCAATTTCTGCGATTTCCGTCGGCGTTCTGGCGACCAATCGCATGAATGCAACGATGGAACACGCCGCGATTGAAAACCTGACGGCCAGCCAACAGGTCATAACTCAAGCCATCGAAACTCGGATGGAAAGCTACCACGGCGCGCTGCACCTTTTGGCAGACGACGTTTCGGTTGCATCCGCGCTGCGCGGATTTTCCCGCGCGCTGTCTGGTGGCGAAGGGCTTGACGTAAACCTGCCCGTCATTCGGGATCTCTACACGACCAACAACCCGAATATGTTGCTGAACGACCGTTCAAAGCTCCACAATGCAGAGGATGGAAGCCATTACAGCGCCCTGCACTCAAACGTTCATCGTTGGTATTCTCTCGTCTCGCATGAACTGGACATCGACGACATCCTGTTGATCGATACAGACGGCAATATCGTCTACACCTTCGCAAAACGTGACGATTTTGCGCTCAATATCTCTGACCCAAAGATCGCGGATACAGAGATTGCTGGAATGGCGGCCGATATCCTCGCGATGGATCTTACCTCCGCGCACAGCACTGGTAACGGAACATTCACTGACGAAACGCCGCTGCTTATGACAGATTTCGGCATCTACAATTTGGCCAGCGGTGCGGTTAACGCGTTTATGGGCGCAGCCATTACGGATGACTTTGGCCGCACGTTGGGGGCTTTGGTAATCGCCATTCCTGAAAGCCCCATCCAAAAAGCGATGCGTCAGAAAAACGGGTTGAGCGTCGATGCTCAAATCGTTCTCGTAAACCAAGATGGTAACGCTGTGATCCTCACTGGTTTGCTGCCGTCGGGTCTGCGTCCGGGCCATCACCTGCGGCTTTCTCGCTCTTCTCCTAACATTGCAAACGCAATCAATGGAGAAACGGGACAGATGGTATTCGACACCGAAGAGGGCGTGTCTCTCATATCCTCTTACGGACCAGTGGAGATCGGAGATACGACTTACGGCCTCGTCATTACCGTGAACCACGATATGATCTTGGCCGATGCGAGTTCGCTTACGAAAACCATTGCAGCATTGGTGGTTGGGATCATCACCGTTGTATCGATCATCAGTGGTCTTATGGGTCGCGAGATCGTCAAACCGATCGTGTGGGTCTCGCGGCGCATGAACCGCATGGCCGATGATCGCGATCTAACGAAACGCATGTTGGTAGTGCAGCGTGACGACGAAATGGGCGTTGCGGCCCGTGGCTTTGACCGTCTGGTCTCGTTCATTGCGGATTCGATGAAGAAGTTCCGGTCTGGCATGGACGAACTGACGGTTTCGGCTCGCGAACTGGAAACGTCAGCGCAATCCCTCGCCAATAACGCTGATATTCAATCTTCGGCCGTCGAAGAGCTGTCTAGCTCGGTCGAACAAACAGCGAGCCAAGTGAAAACCAACGCAGAATCGGCCAAAGCCGCTGAACAGCTCGTTGATCGCACATCGACCGTCGTCGACGCCGGCACGCGGAAGGTGACCGAAATGGTCGAAGCGATGGATGCGATCAACGCGTCGAGCCAAGACATCGCGAAAATCATCAAAGTGATCGATGAAATCGCCTTCCAGACCAACCTTCTGGCCCTGAACGCAGCCGTTGAAGCGGCGCGCGCAGGTCAGCATGGCCGTGGTTTTGCTGTTGTCGCCCAAGAGGTGCGAAACCTCGCTGGCCGTTCTGCCAAAGCTGCTCGTGAAACCAGCGATCTGATTGAGGGCAGCGCAGAGCGTGTGCGCGAGGGCGTGGCAATTTCCGAAGAAACCCGCGCCTCCTTTGACGAAATCGCAGGCAACATCGCCCATGTCTCCGATCTGGTGACCACAATTTCCGCGGCAAGCGCTGAACAATCGCGCGGGGTGGATCTGATCAATGACGCGATCCTTGATATTGCACGGATCACGCGCATGACGAGCCAGCAGGCGGACGCTTTCGCATCGACCGCAACGCAATTGACCATGACAAACGAGGCTCTGCTCGAAGAGTTGAGCAAGTTCAAGTTGGACAAAGAGGACCACATCACCGTGATCGATGTGACCCCAGTCGAGGTCGAAGAAAAAGCCGAGGTAACACTAGCGCCCGTTGAAAAGCAGATCGAACCTGCCCCCGAATCAAAACCCGATCCTGTTGCCGAAATTGAACCCGTTAATGAACCGACAAAGCCCGCACCCTTAGTCGTCATCGACGCGGACAATGATGAGCGCGGCTACGGCACCTTCTGACGAGCGCCCCTTTTCCCGACGATCAAGACGCGCTAATTCTGACTGATCGTCGCGAAACTGAGGGTTCATCATGATCCGCTACGCACTGAAGTGCGACCAAGGCCACAGCTTTGAAAGCTGGTTCAAATCCGGAGAGGCGTTTGACACGCTTCATGCCTCCGGACTGGTCGCCTGCACGCACTGCGGATCATCGAAAGTGACCAAATCCCTCATGGCGCCATCAGTGCGGACCGATAAGGAACGCCCACTGACAACGACCGCATCCCCCGAAGAAGAGGCGATTGCGAAGTTGCGCAAAGAAGTCGAAGAGAATTCGGACTATGTCGGGATGAGTTTTGCGTCTGAGGCTCGCAAAATGCACGAGGGCGACGCGCCGAAACGCAACATCTACGGTGAGACAAAGCCCGAAGAGGCGATCAAACTCCTCGAAGAGGGTATTCCGGTTGCACCACTCCCCTTCACCCCGCGCAAACAAACGAACTAGGCCAATTTGCCGCCGTCATTTGTTACAAAAATGACGCAACCTTACGTTTGGACAATTGCCCTTTATCGCAATGCCCGCTAAGGGGATCGCGATATTTTGCAAGGGACAGCCATGCCGACGCTTGTCATGAAATTCGGTGGGACTTCGGTCGCCAACCTCGACCGCATCGCCCGCGCCGCTAAACGTGTCTCTCTTGAGGTTGCCAAAGGCTATGACGTGATCGTCATCGTTTCGGCAATGTCGGGTAAGACAAACGAACTGGTTGGCTGGGTGAATGAAACCTCGCCGCTCTATGACGCGCGTGAATACGATGCGATTGTCTCCTCTGGTGAGAACGTCACCGCAGGTCTGATGGCGCTGCGCCTTCAGGAAATGGGCATCCCAGCGCGCAGCTGGCAGGGTTGGCAGGTTCCGGTCAAAACCACCAGCGCTCACGGCGCTGCACGGATCGAAGAGATCCCGAACGAGAACATCAATAAAAAGTTCGACGAAGGCATGAAGGTTGCCGTGGTCGCTGGCTTCCAAGGCATCTCGCCCGAAGGCCGCATCACCACCCTTGGCCGTGGTGGCTCTGACACCACCGCTGTTGCTTTCGCGGCTGCATTCGAAGCTGAACGTTGCGACATCTACACCGACGTGGACGGGGTCTACACCACTGACCCGCGCATCACGTCGAAAGCACGTAAGCTCGATAAAATCGCTTTTGAAGAAATGCTGGAACTGGCCTCGCTTGGTGCGAAGGTTCTGCAAACCCGTTCGGTCGAACTGGCCATGCGCTATAATGTAAAACTGCGCGTGCTGAGCTCGTTCGAAGAACCGTCAGATGACGCAGGCACGCTGGTCTGCGCAGAGGAGCAAATCATGGAATCCAACGTCGTTTCCGGTGTCGCCTATTCCCGCGAAGAAGCGAAAATGACCCTCGTTACCATCGAGGACAAACCGGGTATCGCTGCCGCAATCTTTGGGCCGCTGTCCGAAGCAGGCGTGAACGTCGATATGATCGTTCAGAACATCTCTGAACAGAACTATCAGGGCCATGCTGGCGGCGTAACCGACATGACCTTCTCGTGCCCCATCGAACAAAAGATGCGTGCTGAAAAGGCGCTGAACGACGCCAAAGACAAAGGCCTGATCAACTTTGACCGTCTCGAAGCAGACACCGAAGTTGCAAAGGTTTCGGTTGTTGGTATCGGCATGCGGTCCCACGCTGGCGTTGCAGCAAAGATGTTCGAAGTCCTGTCGAAAGAAGGCATCAACATCAAAGTTATCGCCACCTCGGAAATCAAAATCTCTGTCCTGATCGACCGCAAATATATGGAACTCGCTGTTCAAGCGCTCCACGATGCGTTCGAGCTCGACAAAGGCTAATCCAGCCTAAATCCTTACGAAGGGCCGCCGTGGGTATCCACTGGCGGCCTTTTTCTTGTGCAAATACCCCATGCTGCAGCTGCGAAAAAATGCTGCGATAGCAAGAGTTTGCCGTGACACCTTTTGTCCACTCCCATTCTTTTCAAAGGTCGCTTATAGATGGGCGTAACAAAAACGGATGGACCGATGGGACACAGGATCGAAAGCGACAGCAGAAAGCTGCTGGGTCGCCTGCGCGATACCATGGCCGAAGAAGCGGCAGGCCAAGAGCGGCTCGATAAAATCGTGCGGCTAATCGCGACGTCGATGCTGACCGAAGTGTGCTCGATCTATCTGTTCCGCGATTCTGAAACGCTCGAACTCTGCGCGACCGAAGGTCTGGATGCGGCGGCGGTTCACCAAACCCGTATGCGTCTGGGCGAAGGTCTGGTGGGTCGCGTGGCCCGTATGCGCAGCGTCATCAACACGGCCGATGCGCCTTCCGAAAAAGGGTTCCGCTACATGCCGGAAACCGGCGAGGAACGCTATTCGTCCTTCTGTGGTGTGCCGATCCAGCGACTTGGAAGTGCTCTCGGCGTTCTCGTGGTTCAGTCAAAGGCCGCGCGCGAATTTTCTGCGGACGAGGTCTATGCCCTCGAAGTGGTCGCAATGGTTCTGGCAGAAATGACGGAACTCGGTGCGTTCATCGGCGAAGGTGCCGCCCTCTCTGCCCGCCATCAACAACCCGTCCTGTTCCGTGGCAGCACGGGTCAAGAGGGTGCCGCAGACGGTCGTGTTTACCTGCATGAGCCACGCGTTGTTGTAACCAACCCCGTTGCGGACGATCCTGACAGCGAACTCGCGCGACTACGTGATGCGGTTGATAACCTACGCGTTTCGGTCGATGAGATGCTCAGCACGGCGACAACGGTTAACGCCGAACAGGTGCAGGTCCTCGAGGCCTACCGCATGTTCGCGAACTCCCGCAGCTGGATGCGCCGCATGGAAGAGGACGTGCAGAGCGGCCTCTCTGCCGAAGCTGCCGTCGAAAAAGAACAATCCCTCGCCCGCAGCCGCATGAATAGCGCGGGTGACGCCTATCTGCGCGACCGTCTGCATGACCTCGACGATCTGTCGAACCGACTGCTTCGTATTTTGACGGGGCAAGGCAAAGAAACAGGCGCCGAAATGCCCGAGAACGCGGTTCTCGTCGCACGTAACATCGGCCCCGGTGAGTTGCTCGAATATGGCAAAAGCCTGCGCGGTATTGTCCTCGAAGAAGGCTCGGTCGGTTCACACGCGGCTATCGTTGCCCGTGCGTGGGCCATTCCGCTGGTCATTCACGCAAAGAACATCACCGCAGAGGCACTTAACGGTGACCCTATCCTTGTCGATGGGGATCAAGGTGTGGTCCACCTCCGCCCTGACGAAAACGTCCACAACGCATTCCGCGATAAGATCGCGATGCAGGCCTTGGCTCAGGAGCGCTATGGGTCCATCCGCGATCTGCCTGCGACCTCGCTCTGCGGAACGACCGTATCGCTTTATATGAACGCGGGCCTTATGGCGGACCTGCCATCGCTCCCGTCCTCTGGCGCCGAAGGTGTAGGTCTGTTCCGCACAGAGCTTCAGTTCCTCATCCGCAACCAGATGCCGAAACGGGCAGAGCTTTCAGCGCTCTATTCCCGCGTCATGGATGCTGCGAACAACAAACGCGTCGCCTTCCGCACGCTCGACATCGGGTCGGACAAGGTGCTGCCCTATATGCAGGCGCAGGACGAGCCGAACCCCGCGATGGGTTGGCGTGCGATCCGCGTGGGTCTCGATAAACCGGGTGTCCTGCGGATGCAGCTTCAGGCGCTGATCCGTGCGGCGCATGGGCGTCCACTGACCATCATGTTCCCCTTTGTGGCGCAGTTACAGGAATTCCGCGACGCGAAGGCCGAGATGAACAAAGCCTTGGACCGCGAACGTATCCTCGGCCATCCGCTACCCTCCAAAATCGAAGTGGGTGCGATGCTGGAGACCCCTAGCCTTGCCTTTGCACCAGATGCCTTCTTTGACGAGGTGGATTTCGTTTCGATTGGCGGCAACGACCTGAAGCAGTTCTTCTTTGCTGCCGACCGTGAAAACGAACGCGTCCGCCGCCGTTATGACACGCTGAACGTCAGCTTCCTGTCGTTCCTTGAGCTGGTCGTTGAACGTTGCGCCAAGGCAGGAAAGCCCGTGTCCTTCTGTGGTGAAGATGCTGGCCGTCCGATTGAAGCGATTTGCCTTGCGGCGATCGGCCTACGCACCCTATCGATGCGCCCTGCCTCTATCGGTCCCGTGAAGCACCTATTGCGCCGTGTGAACCTGAATGACGCTCGGGGCATCATTGCGAACGCGCGTGCTCGGGGGGATCAATCGGTTCGCGAAGCCATCACTGAATGGCTGTCCAAGCTGAATTGATCAGCCCTTAGAGACAGACTTCCCTTTGGCGGTTTCCGCATGGAAGGCCTCGATCACTTGATCGGGGTCGAATTCCCGCGCCAACTGCCGCAGGCCAAAGTGAACATGCGCCATTTCGGTGTAGTAGTTCACAAAGGCCAGATTGGTCCCCGCCCCTGCAGCCGCGCCTAGAATTGGCACAGCCTGAGACGCAAGCTTTTGCGTCAGCACCGCCGCGAACTTTGGCGCGACCTTTGAGATCAATGATTGGATCGCGGGGCCCGTCAGGGTGAAGCGCGCACCGATAAAGCTGGTGTCGATCCCATCGTCATCGCCACCTGGTCCACCCGCACTAAAGACCCGAAGGCATTCGGCTCTGGTTTCGTCGCTGTCGATATCTTCGCCATAGGTTTGCGCCACGCCCTGCACGGCGCGAAAGATAATCGTCGTCGCAACTGGTATCTCTGCAATCGCGGTCGGCACGCCACCGACGCCGCCCAAAGCTCCCGAAATCGCACCAATCACCTTGTGCATGCGGTCGCCTGCAACGGCCCGCTCTAGCGGTCCTTGGCGCGATGCTTTGGCCAAATAGAAGCTCCGTTCCAATGCAGTCCGCGCTGCGCCCTCGACTTTGGAGCGAAAGGCGGAAGGTAGGAACTTCAACCCATCTTCGACCTGTCCACCGACATAGTTGATCACCTGCATCAGCGTTCCATTGGCCGAAACCTGTCGCTTCGCCAAGGCGCGCACCCTCTCTCTCCCCGACGTATCCAGCGGGTTGGTAGGGTTGATCAGTCGAGGCGGGTTCTTAACGGTCATGCCCCTTAAGATGGGGACGACCACCCGAATTGCAATCAGGCGCGGGTAGAACTTTGCCCGTAACACCCGTCCATGCATCAGGACGCAGATTATAACCCAAAATACGGTCAGGGTTTGTGGGCGGCGGCATTTCGACGCCTTCTAGGTGGAAGAAACCGAACCGTTTATAATAGGGGTAATCGCCTACCAGCATCACCCGCGACCAGCCCAGATCAAAGGCGCGGTTCAGGGTCTTGTTCATCAACGCGCCACCAACGCCTTCGCCCTGACGGGTCGGGTGCACAGCCACGGGCCCAAGCAGAATCGCCAACCGATCCCCGACATAGACAGGCCAGTTACGGATCACGCCCGCCAAAATACCGTCCTGATCCCGCGCGGTAAAACAAAGCGGTGCAATTGGATCAACGCCATCACGAAGTCGATACGACGAAAGAGCCGTTCGACCTGGGGCGAAACAAAGGTCATAAAGAGCCTCTACTTCCCACCAATCCTGCGCTGTTTCCAAATTCAGTTCGATCATTCCAAGCTTTTTTCCGCATAAAGTCTGGAAGCCGCCCTAGCATGACGCTACCTCTGCCGCAAACCAGATGAGGGTCTTTTCAATATGTTCTATCGACCGGCCGATGGCCACGGCCTGCCGCATAATCCGTTCAATGCTATTGTCTCACCCCGTCCGATTGGCTGGATTTCGAGCCGTGGCGCCGATGGCGTCGACAATTTGGCCCCTTATTCCTTCTTTAACGCTGTCGCCTACACACCGCCCCAAGTCATGTTCTCATCCAGCGGCACAAAGGTCGACCGCGATGGCAAAGACAGCCTGGCCAATATCCGCGAAACAGGTGTTTTCTGTGTGAACATCGTTGAATACGCGATGCGCGACGCGATGAATGCCACGTCTGGCAGCCACGCGGCCCATGTCGATGAATTCGAATTTGCGGGCGTCGATAAAGTCGAGTGTGACGAGATCGCCTGCGCTCGGGTCGCGAACGCGCCTGCCTCGCTCGAATGTCGCCTTACCCAGATCGTAAAGCTCGAAGGGGACGAAAGCACCGCCATCTTTGGTGAGGTCGTCGGCGTTCACATGCGTGACGACTGCGTGGTCGATGGTGTGTTCGACGTGACCCGATTCCAGCCACTCGCCCGCCTTGGCTACCGCGATTATGCGATCGTGAAGGAAGTCTTCTCGCTCACGCGGCCCGACGATAAGGCCTAAACGCTTAGCGTTCGTTCAGACCCTTACCCGCTAGAATACCCTCGCGAAACTTGGCGATCCGATTGATGCGGGTCGCTGTTTGTTTAGCGACGTTCAGGTTCATCACATAACTGCGCCGACGCCCCGGTGTCAGTGCAGCAAAGGCTTCGGCCATTTCGGGATCGGCGTCGAGCGCGTCCGCCAGTTCCTCGGGCAGCTCCAACTCTGTCGTTGTTTTCTTTTCCTTAATGCCAGCCTCTGCATAACCCATCGCCTCGGCGATATAGGCCGACGCGATTGCAGCTTTGGCCGCCACCTGATCAGCCGCGGTAAAGCGCAGCATGTCAGGGGTCTTTGTCTCAGCGCCCTGTTTTTCCAGAACACCCTCGGGGTCCTTCAGCAGACCCGCATTGAAAAAGTTCAGACGGAAATTATCGCGGAACGCCCCAATGATCACGATGTTGCGGCCCGCGTGCGTGTAACAGGCATGACCCCACTTTACCGTTTCCGTCAGCCCCGCGTTTAAACAAATTTCGCGCAGTTGCCGCACACCGTCGCCCCAAATCTGGGTCGAGCAATCTGGCGTCTCAAAGCGGGCGCAGCGACCGCAGCCTTTGGTAAAGAAATCTTCGACGTCAGTGATCATCATAGTGCCCCCTCATTGGCCCACGATACATCCACTCTTCATCGCTGAGAAATGAAAAGGGGCCCGAAGGCCCCTAAATCAATGTCCACCCAAGATGCCCGTGCGGACACCATAGTCCACGGCGATCTCATAATCTGGGTCATCGTCGCTATCGACCATCAGGTGCCCCGCTTTGGTCAAAAGCTTGTGGCAATCGCGGCTCAGGTGACGCAGTTGGATTTTCTTACCCGCCTGCTCGTATTTCGCAGCAACGGTTTCAATCGCCTGCAACGCGGATTGGTCCGCCACGCGGCTGTCGTTGAAGTCCACGATCACGAGGCTCGGGTCGCCTGCAAAGTCGAACAACTCGATAAAGCCATCGGTCGAGCCAAAGAACAGCGGACCCTGAACCTGATAGACCTTCGCCCCTTCGGGCGTGGTGTAGGTTTTCGCGTGGATACGGCGTGCGTTGTTCCATGCGTAGGCCAGAGCCGACACGATCACACCAACCACAACAGCCGTCGCGAGGTCGGTCCAAACCGTCACAACCGTCACGAGGACGATCACAAAGGCATCGGTCAGCGGCACGCGGAACAGGATCTTGAACGAGTTCCACGCAAAAGTGCCGATCACCACCATGAACATCACACCAACCAGCGCCGCCAGCGGGATTTGTTCAATGAGCGGAGAGGCCACAACGATGAACGCCAGAAGGAACAGTGCTGCTGCAATCGCCGCTACACGGGTGCGGCCACCAGATTTCACGTTGATCATCGACTGACCGATCATCGCGCAACCGCCCATCGTGCCAAAGAAACCAGCGATAAAGTTCGCGGTGCCCTGCGCGATGCACTCCTGCGATGCACCACCACGTTTGCCAGTGAGTTCACCAACAAGGTTCAGCGTCAGGAGGCTCTCGATCAGACCAATCGCGGCCAGAATGATCGAATAGGGCAGGATGATTTTAAACGTCTCAAAGGTCATCGGCACCTGCGGGAAGTGGAACATCGGCAGACCGCCCTTGATCTCTGCCATGTCACCAACGCGCGGCACGTCGATGCCAAAAGCAATCACGATGATCGCAGTGATGCCGATCCCAGCCAGCGGAGCGGGGATGATGTTCGTGACCTTCGGAATACCCCAGATGATCGCCATCGTCAGCGCCACAAGGCCCAGCATCATATAAAGCTGAATACCCGACAGCCATTCACCGCCCGACATGCCGTGGCCTGCGGCCTCAGCACTGCCTGGAACCTGAAACTGGCTCATCTGCGCAAGGAAAATCACGATCGCCAGACCGTTCACAAAGCCCAGCATAACAGGGTGCGGTACGAGGCGGATGAATTTACCCCAATGCATTACACCAACAATCAGCTGGATGATCCCCATCAGCACGACAGTGGCAAAGAGGTATTCAACGCCATGTTCAGCCACGAGCGCGACCATCACAACGGCCAGCGCGCCAGTCGCACCCGAAATCATACCCGGACGACCACCAATCACCGCGGTCACAAGACCAATGATAAACGCCGCATAAAGGCCAACCAGCGGGTGAACTCCTGCGACAAAAGCAAAGGCAACCGCTTCGGGCACCAGTGCCAGCGCAACGGTCAGGCCCGACAGCACTTCGGTCTTGAGCTGGTTCGGGGTCAGATCGCCCTTATCGGCAATCGCGAGTTTTCCGGCCACAGCCGCCAGTCTTGCACGGGGCATTTTGGTTTTCCTATTCCTGTTCGCTTGCCGCCGCCCTAACCTGTTAGCGCCCGAAAGTGAACCCGCTCGCGCGTTCGGCGCCCATGTGTTGCGATGGCGGCACTGGCTTTGGGCTTGCGGAACGCCTCTCTGCGGGGCAGCATAACAACCATAGATTGCAAAAGGTGGGTCATGCAGACAAAAATCGGTATCATCGGCGGGTCAGGCGTTTACGACATCGACGGATTGGAAAACCGCGAATGGGTGACGGTGGAAACGCCGTGGGGGATGCCTTCGGATGATCTGCTGACGGGCACGCTCGATAGGATCGAGATGGTGTTCCTGCCGCGCCACGGACGCGGCCACGTTCAGACACCGTCGACCGTGAACTACCGCGCCAATATCGCTGCGCTGAAAATGCTCGGCGTGACGGATGTCTTTAGCGTCTCGGCCTGCGGCTCCTTCCGCGAAGACATGGCCCCGGGTGATTTCGTAATCGTCGATCAGTTCATCGATCGGACCTTTGCCCGCGAGAAAACCTTTTTCGGTCCGGGCCTCGTCGCGCACGTCAGCGTCGCACATCCGACCTGTTCCCGCCTCATGGATGCAGCCGAAGCTGCCGCCCGTGCGACGGGCACGACCGTTCACCGTGGCGGCACCTACCTCGCGATGGAGGGGCCGCAGTTCTCAACGATGGCCGAAAGCCACCTCTACCGCCAATGGGGTTGCGATGTGATCGGCATGACCAACATGCCCGAAGCCAAACTCGCCCGCGAAGCAGAGCTTTGCTACGCCTCCATCGCGATGATCACCGATTACGATAGCTGGCACCCTGACCACGGCGCGGTCGAAATCTCGGACATCATCCGCACGCTGCATGGCAATTCGGCCAAGGCCCGCGAAACGGTGGCTGGCCTGCCCGCTCAACTCGGCCTCGACCGCGCACCCTGCCCCTGCGGATGCGATACCGCGCTCGAATTCGCGATCATGACCGCCCCAGAGAAACGCGATCCGATGATGGCAGAGAGGCTACGGACGATTGCGGCCCGCGTGTTGAGTTGATACCCAAAGGCGCAATCAGTCAGAGGCCGCTATGAAAACCGTTAAGGATTACATCCGCACCATTCCCGACTTCCCGCACGAGGGCATTATGTTCCGTGATGTGACGACGCTGTTTAGCGATCCGCGTGGTCTGCGGTTGGCGATTGATCAACTGTTGGAGCCCTATGTCGGCCAGAAGATCGATAAGGTGATCGGGCTAGAGGCGCGTGGGTTTATCCTCGGCGGTGCGGTCGCGCACCAGCTTGGCGTTGGGTTCGTGCCCGTGCGGAAAAAGGGCAAACTGCCGGGTAAAACGATCTCGCAGGATTACAAACTCGAATACGGCGAAGCGACGGTTGAGATCCATGAGGACGCACTCGAAGCAGGCGAACGCGTGCTGATCGTGGACGACCTTTTGGCCACAGGTGGCACCGCCGTTGCGGGGATCAAACTGGTCGAACAGCTCGGCGCGCAGGTCGTGTCTTGCGCCTTTGTTGTCGACCTTCCCGAACTCGGTGGACGCAAGGTGCTGACCGATATGGGTCTCGACGTGCACACGATTTGCGATTTTGAAGGGGCCTAACGCCCCTTATTTCACGATCACTTCGTCCTTTACGAACAGGTTGGCCCATGCGCGGTCAACCAGTTCAGGGGTCATGTGATAGTGCAACCCTTCAAACTCGCAGATCGAAATGATCTGGTCGATCAAGAACCCAGGTTGGTAGTTCGCGTAGGTGTTCTCGATCGTCGGGTATTTGTTTTTCAGCAGATGGACCAATGACGCCTCATCCAGCGGCATCCCCTTTTTCTTTGCGATCATGGCAAAGATTTTGAGGAAGTCCTGTTTGTTCGGCCCGTCGATCTTAATCTTGTAGAAAATCCGCCGCAGCGCCGCTTGGTCAAAGATTTCGTTCGGGTGGAAGTTGGTCGAAAAGATCACGAGGGTATCGAACGGCACCTCGAATTTCTCACCCGATTGCAGCGCAAGGATATCGCGGTTTTCCTCAAGCGGAACGATCCAGCGGTTCACCAGCTTTTGCGGTGGGTCTTCTTGACGGCCAAGGTCGTCGACGATGAACACGCCACCCGTCGCCTTGAGCTGAAGCGGCGCCTGATAGGTCCGCGCCACAGGGTTATAAACGAGGTTCAGCATGTCGAGCGACAGTTCACCACCCGTGATTACCGTGGGGCGTTCACACTTTACATACCGTGTATCGAACTTGCCTGACGTGCGACGGAGCGCGTTCGGATCGTCCAAATCCTCTTCGGCTGCGGAATGCACGATGGGGTCATAAACTGTGATCACCTGCCCCGCATATTCAATCGCACGCGGCACATAGATCTTATCGCCCAGCGCATCCCTGATCCCGTTCGAGATCGACGACTTACCGTTGCCCGGAGGGCCATACATGAGAATCGAACGGCCCGCCGAAATCGCAGGCCCCAATTCGCCGATCAGTTTCGGCGGCAGGATCAGATGCCCCATCGCCGAGGTCAGACGATCACGGGTCATTTGCAGGTTACGGATCGACTGGCGTTTCACCTGTTCGGCATAGACGGCCATCGGCACAGGCATCGCGCCGTAGTATTCCGATTGGGTCAGCGCCTCTAACGCGCGCGCCTTGCCCGCGTCGGTCAATTGGTAGCTCAACTCGCCCGCCGAATTGGGGCTCAACATCCCGATGGTTTCGATAAGCCGTTGAGAACGCGCGATTTCAATCAGTTCCTGCGTCACAGGGATCGGCAGACAAATGACCCGCGCGATGTCAGAGACGATGGTCATATTGGTGCGGAACATCGACTTGATCATGATGTCGCGCATCATGACGATAGGCAGCTGCATCCCCTCCAATGACTTGGGGGCGGGTGGTGCCATGACAGCGTTCACTTGCATATTCATCGTCGTGCCTGTGTCGTCTGGGCCGCGCTGCCTGAAATGATCCAGTCAACTGGCGCTTGTAATTCTTGTGAGAAATACATGACTGGGTATTGTGGCTAAAAAATGGACAAACCATTGAAAGAGATGGGCATGAGACAGGCAAACCGAACTTCGGTCTTTATTGTATTGGTAGCGACGATCCTCGCTTTGGGCGGGATTGCGATTGCAAAGGGTGGGTTTTACCTCGGCAAACACGAAGGTGACACGCTCCACATGGTAGAGATCGTGTCGCGAATGGCCGCTGGTCAGTTGCCCCATATCGACTTTATGACCCCCATCGGGGCGCTAGCCTTTGCACCGATTGCCCTGTTTAAAGCGAACGGCGTCGGGATCGGGATGTCCGTCCTTTGGTCGCAAGTCCTCGTGGCGCTCGCCTTTCTTTTGCCGACCTTTTGGATCGCAATATCGCGTTTCCCACGCCAGTTGGCTGCGCCCTTTGGCTTTGTTGTGCTGGCGATGATCCTCGCGCTCGTCCACGGCGAAGCCGAAAGCGGCGTCTCTATCTCAATGCATTATAACCGTTGGGCATGGGCTGCGGCCTACCTCGCGATCCCTGCGGCGCTGTTTGTTCCCCAATACGCACGCAACAGTCTGTTCGACGGGATCATCATCGGTTTGATGCTCAGCGTTATGGCGATGATCAAAGTGACCTACTTCGTCGCCTTCGCCCCTGTCATACTAATCGCGCTTCTATTGACGGGACAGGTGCGGGCGCTTGGCATCGCGATCCTGACCGGACTAGGTGTCGTTGCGATCCTCACCGCATGGTTGGGGACTGAGTTTTGGTTGGCCTATATCGCTGATTTGCAGACAGTCGCTGGGTCGGAAAACCGTTCAGCACCGGGTCTGCCGCTGAATTCCATCCTAAGCGCACCGGCCTATTTAGGCGGATCGATTGCCGCTATTTCTGGGGTGATTTTCCTCCGCCGCGCTGGGGCCAATATCGCAGGTCTCGTCCTTCTTCTGCTGATCCCAGGTTTCATCTATGTGACCTATCAGAACTTCGGCAACGACCCGCAGTGGCTGCTTTTGATGGCGTTTATTCTACTGGCCAATCGCCCCGATCAGGGCGACGATCGCGCGTTGATCACGGGCGTTGCGCTGATGGCGATTGCATTCGCAACCCCATCGTTCGTGAACCTCGCCTATAGCCCCTTCCGCCACTTTAACGCCAATGTGGAACGCTTTACGCCGCTGATTTCGGACGCCAATGAAACCTCGGACATTTACACCCTAACGGCCCGCGCCGTCCGCGTTGATGCCACCGTCGCGTTGGATGCTGATGGACAACCCTATGCGATGTGGCAGGATCAATCCGTGCGAGACGAGCCTGTGTCGTTCAAAGGTGAAATCTTTGACAACTGTTCGATCGAAAGCGGGATCACCGCGTTTTTCACTGAAATCGCGAATGACCTGAGCGACGCTGGCTATCAGGGCGCAAAGCTTTTCGCCGCCGATCTCCTGAATTCATACTGGATCTATGGTGAGTTTGAGCCGCTTACCGGTGGTGCGCCGTGGTATTATGGTGGACTGAGCGGGTTGGACGACGCTGAATACCTGATCGTGCCGTTCTGCCCACTCTCATCAATGACCCGCGACTTGATCCTGTCAGAAATTTCCGAGGCTGGCGCGGACGAAGCCCTCACCGAAGTGCGCCGCACGTCGCTCTATGTTCTTTTCGAAAAGAGCTGATCAGCCGAAAACGATGGGCCACGCGAGGTAGCAAATCAGCGTGGTCCCAAGCGGCAATCCCATCGGGAACCGTTTGCCTGTCGTCCAGCTTTCCCAATCGGGAACCATGCGGCGGATGGGGCTATGACGGACAATGCGGTGCACGACAAAACCAGCGAGCGTGCAGCCCGCCAGAATATACATGACCATCACAGCGTCCCCGAAAGCCACGAACGGGGCGGCGGCAGCGATGAACTTTGCGTCCCCTGCCCCCATTGCGCCCGCTGCATTCGCCACGATCCCAATCACCAACATGACCGCGAGGTGCGACCAGCGCCACGCCCAGTCTTGGACGTCAAAGGCAATGAGGCCAAAGACGGCAAACACACCAACCAACGCGATAACTGACCAATTGGGGATCTTCATCGCCCGCATGTCATTCCACGCGACGTAGAGGCAGATCGGCAAAACGGGCGGCAAAAGCCACAGCGCCTGAGAAGCGGTTAGGATCATCAGTTCACTACGTTATCTTCTAGCGCCCGAAGCGCCCGAACAGCCGCTTCGAAGTGTTGGGGATGGGTATCAATCGCTTCGCGCAACAGGCCCTTGGCCATCGTCACGTCACCCTGCCGCACAGCCGACAGCGCAAGCGTGTGCAACAGCTGCGCCCGCTCTGTCTGCGACATCTGGATAACGGGGAGATCATAATTCCGCTGTGCACCACGGGCCAGAACGAGGTTGTTTTTCGCGGTGAACATCGTCGGGTCATGACGCAGAGCATCGGCAAAAAGACGTTCCGCGCCAGAGTAATCGCCGCGCGTCAACTTGGAAAAGCCCCAGTTGTTCAGCGCGCCAGCGAGGAGCCGTGGACGCGTCGCCATAAACGCAACCAACAACGCCGCAATCGCCACAGGCAGGCCAAACGCGATGCCAC
>JAYPVO010000006.1:0-28835 GCA_038134645.1 Paracoccaceae bacterium | reverse complement strand
GTGGCGGTGCCGCGGCCAAGGCGCTGGTGCCGTTCAAAATCGCGGGCGGTGTTCTGTCTGCCCTGTTTCGCATGTTGCGGGATAAACCTGCGATGGTCGTTGGTTTTGGCGGCTATCCGTCAATCCCTGCGATGGCGGCTGCGATGATCATGCGCCGTCCTCGGATGATCCATGAACAAAACGGTGTGCTTGGGCGTGTGAACACGATCTTTGCAAAACGCGTGACCAAGATCGCGTGCGGCACGTGGCCTACCACCTTGCCTGAAGGTGTCCATGGCGAACACACGGGGAACCCCGTGCGCGGTGCGGTCCTTGCGCGGGCAGGGGCGGGATACATCGAACCGGGTGACTACCCGATGTCCATTCTTGTGATCGGTGGCAGTCAGGGGGCTCGTATTCTGTCGGACGCGGTGCCAGCAGCGATTGCAGCGCTACCCGATGCCATCCGTCGTTTCGTGCGCGTGTCTCATCAGGCCCGTCCCGAAGATATGGAGCGCGTCCAGTCGGCCTATGCCCAATCTGGGATCAAGGCCGACGTGCAGCCGTTCTTTACCGATATTCCCGAACGTATGGCCGAAGCACAGCTGGTGATCAGCCGTTCTGGTGCCTCCTCTGTTGCGGATATTTCCGTCATTGGACGGCCTGCGATCCTGATCCCTTTTGCAGCGGCGACTGCAGATCACCAGACCGCAAACGCGCGGGGTCTGTCTGATGCGGGTGCGGCGATCCTGATGCCTGAATCTCAGGTCTCGGCAGAGAGCCTCTCGGCCCAGATCGAACTCATCCTGTCGAATGCGCAGGGAGCCGCGCAAATGGCGGCGGCGGCCTTGTCATGCGGCTTGCCGGATGCGACAGAGCGCTTGGTGACGCTGGTCGAAGAACTGGCGGTTAAATAATAAGAAAGACGATTGATATGAACTCTGCAACCAAACTGCCCATCGATGTCGGTGCCATCCATTTTGTCGGGATTGGCGGGATCGGGATGTCTGGCATCGCCGAAGTTTTGGTGAACTTTGGCTACACGGTGCAGGGGTCGGACGCAAAGACCTCCAAGATCACGGATCGTCTCGCAGGCATGGGCGCGACCATTTTCGAAGGTCAGGCCGCAGAGAACCTGAAGGACGCGCAAGTCGTTGTTATTTCGTCGGCGATCAAACCGGGTAACCCCGAACTAGACGAAGCCCGCCGTCGTGGTCTGCCGATTGTGCGCCGCGCGGAAATGCTGGCCGAGTTGATGCGTCTGAAATCGAACGTCGCCGTTGCGGGCACGCACGGTAAAACGACGACGACCACGATGGTGTCGGCGCTCCTCGATCACGGGAACTTTGACCCGACCGTTGTGAACGGCGGGATCATCCACGCCTACGGGTCGAACGCACGTGTAGGAGAAGGCGAATGGATGGTGGTCGAGGCGGATGAATCCGACGGCACCTTTAACCGCCTGCCTGCGACCATCGCGATTGTGACCAACATCGATCCAGAGCACATGGAGCACTGGGGCAGCATCGAAAACCTGCGCAAAGGGTTTTACGATTTCGTCTCGAACATCCCGTTTTATGGCGTGGCTGTCTGCTGCACCGATCACCCCGAGGTTCAGTCGCTCGTCGGTAAAATCACCGACCGCCGCGTGATCACCTATGGGTTCAACACACAGGCCGATGTTCGCGCGATCAACCTGCATTACAAAGCGGGCGTTGCGCATTTTGACGTGGCTCTTCAGGCCGAAGACGATGTGATCGAAGGCTGCACCTTACCGATGCCGGGCGATCACAACGTATCGAACGCGCTGTCTGCGGTCGCCGTGGCACGTCACCTCGGCATGAAAAAAGACGAAATCCGCGAGGCACTGGCCAAGTTCGGTGGCGTGAACCGTCGCTTTACCAAGGTGGGTGAAGTCCTCGGTGGTGTGACCATCATTGACGACTACGGCCACCACCCCGTCGAAATCGCAGCCGTTCTCAAGGCCGCGCGTCAGGCCTGTGATGGCCGCGTGATCGCCGTTCACCAGCCGCACCGTTACAGCCGTCTGTCGTCGCTGTTCGAGGATTTCTGTTCCTGCTTCAACGAGGCCGATGTCGTCGCCATCGCTGAGGTTTACGCCGCAGGCGAACAGCCGATCGAAGGCGCGAGCCGTGATGACCTCGTCGCTGGTTTGATCCGCCACGGGCACCGTCATGCGCGCGCTCTGATCTCTGAAGACGATCTGGAACGTCTGGTCCGCGAACAGGCGCGTCCCGGTGATATGGTTGTCTGCCTCGGGGCAGGGACGATCAGCACTTGGGCCAATAACCTGCCCGAGCGGATGAAGGCGTGACCCTTACGGTATCGGTCATAGCGATCTGCATTTGGCTCTTTGCGGCCAACCTCGCAGCACTGTTGCCGAGTAAAGATAACCACTGGTCGCGGGCTTATTTCCTGATCGCGACTGGTGCGCCCATTTTGGTTTGGGTCTTTTTCGAAAACGGGGTGCTGATTGGTTTGGTCGCGTTGGCCGCTTCTGCATCGGTGCTTCGCTGGCCATTGTATTATACTTGGCGCTGGGTCCTGCGGCTTGGCAGTCGTTTGTTGAATAGGTAAACCGCGCGTATGACGCTTGATTTTGATCTCCCCCCTGTGCGCGGCACACTCACCGAAAACCGTTCGTTGGCAGAGCTGACATGGATGCGCGTGGGCGGTCCTGCGGATGTGTTGTTTCAGCCCGCCGATGCCGATGATTTGGCTGAATTTCTCGCGGCTCTTGACCCAATGGTGCCTGTCTTTGCGATGGGTGTCGGATCGAACCTCATCGTGCGCGATGGCGGTATTCGCGGCGTCGTGATCCGTCTGGGTCGTGGGTTCAACGGGATTGAGGTTGACGGGACAGAGGTCCGTGCGGGCGCTGCGGCTCTTGATGCGCATGTGGCGCGTCGGGCGGCGGAAAACGGGGTGAACCTGACCTTCTTGCGTACCATTCCGGGGTCCATCGGTGGCGCTGTTCGGATGAATGCGGGCTGCTACGGCGAATACGTGAGCGATTATTTGCGCAGCGTGGATGTGATCCATCGGGACGGACGTCGCGAAACGCTTCCTGCTGAGGCGCTCAATCTGCGCTACCGTCAGTCCGATCTGGCCGAGGGTGCGGTTATTGTCGGCGCGGTGTTTGACGGCGTTGCGGGTGATCCAGATGCGCTGGCTGCAAAGATGGACGCACAGCTGCAAAAACGGGATGAAACCCAACCCACAAAGGACAGAACCGCTGGGTCGACCTTCCGAAATCCTGTTGGTTATTCCTCAACTGGGCAGGCGGATGAGAGCCACGATTTGAAGGCGTGGAAGGTGATTGATGACGCGGGAATGCGTGGCGCGACCCGTGGTGGCGCGATCATGAACGTCAAACATTCCAATTTCTTGACCAACGCGGGCGGGGCGACGGCTGCTGATCTCGAAGGATTGGGCGAGGACGTGCGGAAAAAGGTTTACGATTCCAGTGGAATAACGCTAGAATGGGAAATCATGAGGGTCGGAGAGCCGGCCACTGATTTCCAAGACTAAATTACAGGCAGTTCGACACCCGAAAACGGGGCGGACATTTTGAAAACAGACGTGTCGCAAAGGCACGCAGGTGAGGCAGAGGGAATGTCGGGCAGGACAAACCCAAAAGTGGCTGTGTTGATGGGTGGACCGTCGGCGGAACGTGAGGTGTCCCTCTCGTCCGGCAAAGAGTGTGTCGCCGCGCTACAGGCTGCTGGGTTCCAGACGATCGCGATTGATGCGGGCGCCGATTTGGCGGCGCGCCTCGATGCGGAACGTCCTGACGTTGTGTTCAATGCTCTGCATGGCCGTTGGGGTGAGGACGGTTGCGTTCAGGGAATTCTTGAATGGCTGCGTATCCCTTACACCCATTCTGGCGTTCTGGCCTCGGCCCTCGCTATGGACAAAGAGAAAACCAAGGCGGCCTATCGTGCGGCTGGTTTGCCTGTTGTTGAAAGCATTCTCGCGACCAAGGCTGAGGTGGCGTCGCGCCATGTGATGCCTGCGCCTTATGTCGTGAAACCCTATAACGAAGGGTCCTCGGTCGGGGTTTATATCGTCCAAGAAGGCGCGAACACTCCGCCAGAACTCTCCGACGATATGCCTGACGTTCTGATGGTCGAAGCCTTTGTTCCGGGTCGTGAATTGACTACGGCTGTGATGGGGGATCGCGCGCTCGGCGTGACCGACATCATCACTGACGGCTGGTATGATTACACCGCGAAATACACCACTGGCGGATCGCGCCATGTGATCCCTGCCGATATTCCCGCAGAGATTTACGAGGCCTGCCTCGATTACGCTGTTCGGGCGCATCAGGCGCTTGGCTGTCGTGGGTTGTCGCGCACGGATTTCCGTTGGGACGAGGCACGTGGTCTGGACGGACTGATCCTTCTGGAAACCAATACCCAACCGGGGATGACGCCAACATCGCTCGCGCCTGAACAGGCGGCTCATGCGGGCGTGGATTTCCCGTCGCTCTGCAAATGGCTGGTGGAGGACGCAACATGCGACCGCTGATCGGCCAACGCGAACCCCACGGCATGCGCCACGATCCGTCACCGTCCAAGTGGCAGTATCGCTATGAGCGCTGGATGCTCACGCCGATCTATCGCCGTCTGATCCGCACGGGTCTGCCAGTTCTTTTGGTGTCTGCTTTGGCAGGGATTTACGTGATGGACGGGGATCGTCGTCAGGCGATCTCTGACGGCTACAACGACATGGTGCGCAGTTTCCAACAGCGGCCCGAGTTCATGCTCTCTGCGATGGCGGTTGATGGCGTGGATACCGAAACCGCGACTGCGATCCGTAGCGTGCTGAACTACAACTTCCCTGTGTCCTCGTTTGACCTTGACCTCGAAGAGGGGCGTCGTCGCGTCGAAGAAGTCGCCGTAGTCGAGCGCGCGACCTTGCGGATTAAACCAGGTGGAATTCTACAAGTTCTGGTCACGCCGCGCGTGCCTGTAGCCATTTGGCGTCAAGGTGAGGCGCTGCACCTCGTGGATACAAGCGGGCGGGTGATTGCAGATGTGCACACGCGTGGCGATCGGGCTGATCTGCCATTGATCGCGGGCGATGGGGCAAAGGATGCTCTGACCGAGGCGATGTCGATATTTGCAGCCGCAGGCCCAATGGCGCCGCGGGTGCGTGGTTTGGTGCGTATGGGCGAGCGCCGTTGGGATGTGGTTCTGGATCGGGATCAGCGCATTTTGCTGCCCGAAACCGATGCCGTGACATCCTTTGAGCGGGTCGTTGTGATGTCCCAAACCCAAGATCTACTCGAACGCGATGTCGCTGTTGTCGACATGCGGAACAAAGACCGACCGACCTTGCGGTTGGGAGAAAGCGGCGCTGCTGAAATGCGCCGAATAAATGCAGACGTGTCAGGGGCCGGTAACTAATGAAGCAGCTTTATGAAACCCAACGTGCGATGCGCAACATGCGCAAGGCCGCTCTCCAACGGGGATTGATCGCTATTCTCGACGTCGGCACGTCCAAAGTGGCCTGCCTCGTTCTGCGGTTCGATGGTCCCGAACGTAGCCGTGGCGAAGACGGTGTTGGCTCGCTTGCTGGTCAGTCGTCCTTCCGAGTGATCGGCGCCGCGACCACTCGTTCGCGCGGTGTGCGCTTTGGCGAAGTCGATGCGATGCAGGAAACCGAACGCGCCATTCGCACGGCTGTTCAGGCCGCGCAAAAGATGGCGGGCGTCCGTGTGGACCATGTGATTGCCTGTCTGTCGGGTGCGCGTCCGCGGTCCTATGGTCTCGCAGGTGATGTGAACGTGGCTGGCGATGTCGTGACTGGCGAAGATATCGGTCGCGTCCTCGCGGCCTGCGATATGCCTGATCTGGGCGAGGGGCGTGATGTTCTGCACGCGCAGCCGATCAACTTTAACCTCGATCACCGTACTGGAATGACCGATCCGCGTGGTCATGCGGGCAATGTGCTGTCCACCGATATGCACCTCCTGTCGGTCGATGCGGCTGCGATGCAGAACCTGTTCCAGTGCATCCGCCGTTGTGACCTCGAACTCGCTGGTATTGCGTCGTCGGCCTATGTGTCGGGGATTTCGTCGCTGGTTGAGGACGAACAAGAACTGGGTGCCGCCTGTATCGATATGGGTGGCGGATCGACAGGCGTGTCGATCTTTATGAAAAAACACATGATCTACACCGACAGCGTTCGCATGGGCGGGGATCACGTGACCCAAGATATCTCTATGGGCTTGCAGGTTCCTCACGCGATCGCTGAGCGGATCAAGACGTTCTACGGCGGCGTTGTGGCCACTGGCATGGACGACCGCGAACAGATCGAAATCGGTGGCGATACGGGCGATTGGGAACGTGATCGTCGCACTGTTAGCCGCGCTGAACTGATCGGCATTATGCGTCCGCGTGTTGAGGAAATCCTCGAAGAAGCCCGCGCGCGTCTGGATGCGGCAGGGTTCGAATATCTACCGAGCCAGCAGATCGTTTTGACAGGTGGCGCGAGCCAAATTCCAGGTCTGGACGGGCTGGCGAGCCGTATCCTTGGTCAGCAGGTTCGCCTTGGGCGTCCGCTGCGTGTTCAGGGTCTTCCGCAGGCCGCAACAGGCCCCGCATTTGCGGCGGCTGTTGGTCTGACTTTGTTCGCTGCGCACCCCCAAGATGAATGGTGGGATTTCGAGGTTCCGACCGAGAGCTACCCGTCCCGTTCGCTGAAACGTGCGGTCAAATGGTTCAAGGACAACTGGTAATACGCAAGATTTCGCCGATTCATCCAAATCAAGCGATTTTGCCCGCTAAACCCGCAATATTTTGCGGGTTTTCTGCGTTTTTCCCGTGACGTTGCGATTCTGACACGCTAGACTGTGGATTAATCAGTTGAAGAGTGCCCGGTTTGGGACGGGCCCCAAAACATACAGGCGGACAGAGTATGGCATTGAACCTTTCCATGCCCGGGCAAGAAGAGCTCAAGCCCCGGATTACCGTATTTGGCGTTGGCGGTGCAGGCGGCAATGCGGTCAATAATATGATCGAAAAAGAACTTGAGGGTGTGGAGTTCGTTGTTGCGAACACCGACGCGCAAGCTCTGCAACAGTCGAAATCGGCATCGAAGATCCAGATGGGTCTGAAAGTCACCGAAGGTCTGGGCGCTGGCGCTCGTCCGTCGGTTGGCTCTGCTGCGGCTGAAGAAAGCATCGAGCAGATCGTTGACCATCTGGCTGGCGCACACATGTGCTTTATCACCGCTGGTATGGGCGGCGGCACGGGCACTGGCGCGGCACCGATCATCGCGCAGGCGGCTCGTGAGCTGGGCGTTCTGACCGTCGGCGTTGTGACCAAGCCGTTCCAGTTCGAAGGCGGCAAGCGCATGAAACAAGCGGAAGCAGGCGTTGAAGCCCTGCAGAAGGTTGTTGATACGCTGATCATCATTCCGAACCAGAACCTGTTCCGTCTGGCGACCGAAAAAACCACCTTTACCGAAGCCTTCGCAATGGCTGACGACGTTCTGTATCAGGGCGTTAAAGGCGTGACCGACCTGATGGTTCGTCCGGGCCTGATCAACCTCGACTTTGCTGACGTTCGTTCTGTGATGGACGAAATGGGCAAGGCGATGATGGGCACTGGCGAAGCAACTGGCGAAAACCGCGCAATCGACGCGGCAGAGCAGGCGATTGCGAACCCGCTTCTCGACGAAATCAGCCTCGAAGGCGCACGTGGTGTTCTGATCAACATCACTGGTGGCTACGACCTGACCCTGTTCGAACTCGACGAAGCTGCGAACAAAATCCGCGAGAAAGTCGATCCGGACGCAAACATCATCGTTGGTTCGACCCTCGACCCGAACATGGAAGGCGCAATGCGCGTGTCCGTGGTCGCGACAGGTATCGACGCCTCCGCTGGTCAAGCTGAAGCACCGCTTCCGCGCCGTAGCATGTCGGCTCCGCTGACCCAGACCGTTTCGGCTGAGCAGCCTGCGGCAGAACCTGCTCCCGCACCTGCACCTGTTGCAGAGACCGCAGCTGATGACCGCACTCTGTTCGACGATGCTTTTGAGGCAGACACCGCACAAGACGACGGTTTCGACGGTTTCGAACCACAAGTCGAAGACGATCTGCCGCCGCCGGCTTACCAGCCGCGTCCGGAAACACAGTTCGCTCCGGCTGAGGCATTTGTTGCACCGCGCGCACCTGCACCGGGCACACCGTCGCCAGAGGCACTTGCTCGTCTCGAAGCAGCAGTTCGTAAGCCATCCGCACCTGCAGCGCCTGCCGCTCCGTCCCGCGCTGTCGAGGCAGAGGCGCCGCGTCGTGGTTTTGGTATCAACAACTTGATCAACCGCATGACTGGCCACTCGGAGGCAGAGCCTGCACAGCCCGCTCCGTCCCGCGCTCAGCCGCAGGTTCAGGCGGTCCGCGAAGAGGCGAAAGCAGCCGATCCAGAGCAAGAACGGATCGAGATTCCTGCCTTCCTGCGCCGTCAAGCGAACTAACAAACTGACATAATTCAGTGAAAAGGCCGTCCATTGGGCGGCCTTTTTTCTTGTTTAACAGTTACTTAATAAAACTGTTTCATTTGTTTCAGTCCGTTGCAAAGAGTGAGTTGAGGGTTCGCAGTGCCCGTCTTAAATGAGTGTCAGCAACAAAAGGGTGCATTTACGTGCAGACCACACTGAACACTGACCTGACATTTGATGGCGTTGGATTGCATTCTGGCAAACCAGCGCGGCTTGTCTTGCGTCCTGCCCCTGCGGGCCATGGTATCGTGTTTCGCCGTGTGGACCTCGCGTCTGACCGCGATATGCCCGCCCTTTGGAACCACGTGATCCAAGAACCGCTGAACACCCGTCTAACCAATGACGCAGGCACCAGCGTTTCGACCATTGAACATCTTATGGCAGCCCTGTCGGGCACGGGCGTTCACAACGTCCTGTGCGAAATCGACGGCCCTGAGGTTCCGATCCTCGATGGTAGCGCGGCACAGTTTGTGCGTGCGATTGTCACGGCTGGCCTCCACCGTTTGGGCGCACCGCTCCGCGCGATTGAAGTGCTGGACGTGATCGAAGTGCAAAATGGCGACGCGATTGCGCGTCTGTCGCCTGCGACTTCGCTCCAGATGGATTTCGAAATCGAATTCCCCGATGCGGCAATCGGCCAACAGCAAAAGACGCTGAACATGGCCAATGGTGCCTTTGTGCGCGAGCTCTGCGATAGCCGCACCTTCTGCCGTATGCGTGACGTTGATGCGATGCACGCGGCTGGTCTTGCGCTGGGTGGCACGCTGGAAAACGCTGTTGTGGTTGAAGGTAGCGATATCCTCAGCCCCGGTGGTCTGCGTCACAAAGACGAGGCCGTGCGTCATAAGATGCTGGACGCCTTGGGTGATTTGTATACGGCGGGCGCACCGATCCTTGGTCGGTATTCGGGCCACCGTGCGGGCCACGCCCTGACCAACAAACTGTTGCGTGCAATGTTTGAACGTCCTGATGCATGGCGCTGGGTGACCTGTGATGCATCCATCGCTGCGCGTCTGCCAGGTGTGGGTGTAAATATCGCCGATCTGAGCCGGGTCGCCTGAGTGTGACTGCGACAAGTGGCAAAAGGCATTTTGCCCTGCATTTTTCTATGCTAGACCAAGACGAAACACGATCGACGCAGCCCGTCGGTCAATTGATCGAGCAATGAAAATTGGGGGCGTTCATGTTAAGCCGTAGTCGGGCCACAAAAGCACGAACCATCCTGTCTGTCGCATTTCTGTCTGTCGCCACGTTGACGGCCTGTAATTCCTTTGACCCCAAGGTCGAAGGGGCGCTTGAGCAATTTTCTGCCGAAGAGATTTATCAGCGCGGTGAATACGAACTCGAACGCGGTCGCGAGTCTGACGCAGCCTTCTATTTCGGTGAGATCGAACGCCTTTATCCCTATTCTGAATGGGCGAAACGCGCGCTGATCATGCAGGCCTTTGCCTATCATCGTGACAAAGACTACGAAAACAGCCGTGCAGCGGCACAGCGGTTCTTGAACTTCTACCCTGCGGATGGTGACGCGGCTTATGCGCAGTATCTGTTGGCGTTGTCCTACTACGATCAGATCGACGAAGTTGGTCGCGATCAGGGGCTGACGTTCCAAGCGCTCCAAGCGCTGCGGGCAGTGATCGAAAACTATCCTGACAGCGAATACGCGCGGTCGGCGATTTTGAAGTTTGATTTGGCCTTTGATCACCTCGCGGCCAAGGAAATGGAAATCGGGCGCTTCTATCTGAAGCGGGGCCATTATCAGGCCGCTGCGAACCGTTTCCGCGTCGTGGTCGAGTCGTTCCAGACCACCAGCCACACACCAGAAGCCTTGCACCGTTTGGTGGAATGTTACCTGTCGCTCGGCCTTGTTGAAGAGGCGCAGACCGCAGGGGCCATCCTCGGCCATAACTTCCAATCGACCGAATGGTATGCGGATAGCTACAAACTGCTGACCGAAGGCGGGCTTGAGCCGTCGATGATCGGGGATAGCTGGCTGGCGGCGGTCTATCGCCAGATGATCCGTGGCGAATGGCTCTAAGGGGAGGCGGGGGAAACCCCGCTGGACGCTGACACAATGCTGCGCGGTTTAGACATCCGAGATATGCTGATCATTGATCGGTTGGAGCTAGAGTTCCAACCGGGTCTGAACGTGCTCACGGGTGAAACGGGCGCGGGTAAGTCGATCCTGCTGGATTCCCTTGGTTTTGTGCTGGGCTGGCGTGGTCGTGCTGATCTCGTGCGGCAGGGGGCAGAGCAGGGCGAGGTGGTTGCGGTTTTCGACCTTCCGTCGGGCCATGCGGCTGAGGCGGTTCTTCAAGAAGCTGGGATCGAAGCCGACGGGGAACTGATCCTGCGTCGCATCAACACCGCTGACGGGCGCAAGACCGCGTGGGTCAATGATCGTCGTGTAAGCGGCGAAGTGCTGCGCCAACTCTCTGATACGCTGATCGAACTGCATGGCCAGCACGATGATCGTGGATTGCTGAACCCGCGTGGGCATCGGTTGCTCTTGGACGATTTTGCGCAGGTGTCCGATCTGATCGACGCGACCCGTGCTGCGTGGCGTGCATTTGCGCAGTCGCGCAAGGCGCTGTCAGCGGCAGAGGCCAAGATTGCAGAGACCCGCGCCGAAGAAGAGTTCTTGCGCCATGCGGTTGGAGAGTTGGACAAACTCGACCCGCAACCCGGTGAAGAGGCGACCTTGGACGGCAAGCGCCGTTTGATGCAGGCCGCTGAAAAGATCCGCAATGATATCGCACAGGCCTTTAACGCGCTGTCGTATGAGGGCGCTGAAGGGCTGATGTCGAATGCGGCGCGGTGGCTCGGCGATGCGGCGGATAAGGCTGAGGGCCGTTTGGATGCGCCGTTGTCGGCACTGTCGCGGGCGATGGATGAATTGGGTGAAGCGCAGCGCGGGATCGAAGAATGTCTCGACTCGCTCGATTTTAACCCTGCGGATCTCGAACTGACCGAAGAGCGTTTGTTCGCGATCCGCGGATTGGCGCGGAAATATGCTGTCCTGCCAGATGATCTATCGGCGCACGCAGATGGTCTGCGGGCAAAGCTGGACCTGCTGGACGGTGGGGAACGCGACCTCGCGGCGCTGCAGGTTGCGGTGAAGGCGGCAGAGCAAACCTATGATGCGGCGGCCAGCGCATTGACCGCAGCGCGGGTTGAGGCTGCTGCCCGCCTCGATGCGGCTATGGCGGCGGAATTGGCGCCGTTGAAAATGGAACGCGCGGTTTTCAAAACCGATGTCGTGGCTGGCGAAGAAGGCCCCGATGGGCGCGATGACGTGGCCTTTACCGTGGCGACGAACCCCGGTGCGCCCTCTGGCCCGCTCAACAAAATCGCGTCGGGCGGTGAATTGAGCCGCTTCCTTTTGGCGCTCAAGGTCTGTTTGTCGGCAGGCACGACGGGCATCACGATGATCTTTGACGAAATTGACCGTGGTGTGGGCGGAGCGACCGCCGATGCGGTTGGTCGCCGATTGGCAGGGCTCGCCTCGGCGGGGCAGGTGCTGGTCGTGACCCACTCGCCGCAAGTGGCAGCACTGGGCGGTCACCATTGGCGCGTTGAAAAACGCCAGACCGAAACGCAAACATTGTCGACCGTGGTGCCGTTGGGTGCAGACGAACGCGTCGATGAAATCGCGCGGATGATCTCGGGTGATCGCATCACCGAAGAAGCCCGCGCCGCTGCGCGCGCACTGCTGACTGCCTAACGAAAAACGGGCCACCCGAAGGTGACCCGTGACCGTTCTATATAAATCCGTCAGCCACTCACAGACATCGGGTTCAAAGTCTTTGCACCCTTGCGGGCATATTCAAAAGTATAAAATTTGCGCCTTATGTATAGTGGAATCGTAACGGTTCGTTAACACTTTTTTGGAGCGAACGCGCTAATTCGTCGATTTCGTGGCTAAATCGCACATTTTATTAGGGGTCTTCGTCCGTTTTACCCCTTGTTTGCTTGGTCCATTGCGGGAACTGGCCTAAACAGAAGTCAAAAGAACGAGTGGGCAAGTGATGTCGACCAAGACGACTCAACACGTGAAAACCGCCATCGGCGTCGTTGCCAAAGCCTTGGCTGACATGTTGCGAACCATTCGCACCAAAGGGCCAAGCGAGATCCAGTTTTGGTTTATCGCCCTCATGATCGGGATCGGTGGGGGCCTGATCGCGATGGGCTTCCGCCTCGGGATCGAGAGCTTACAGGCCTTTGTCTATCAGACCACGCAGGTCGCGCGATTGCATCGTTCTGCCGCCACTTTGGATTGGTATTGGATCGTTCTCATCCCAATTTGCGGCGGTTTGATTGTGGGTCTGATCCTTGATCGATTTACCTCTGACGGGCGTGTTCGCGCGGTGTCCGATGTCATTGAAGGTGCGGCATTGCACGATGGACGCGTCGAAAAACGCGAAGGTCTTGCCTCTGCGGCGGCGAGCTTTGTTACTCTGGCCACGGGTGGTTCGTCGGGCCGAGAAGGGCCCGTTGTTCACTTTGTCGGCGTGTTGGCAACCTACGTTAGTGGCCTGATCAAAGCGGACGGCGTCACTGGGCGTGACCTATTGGGCTGCGCCGTGGCTGCAGGCGTCTCTGCGAGCTTCAACGCGCCGATTGCTGGGGCGCTTTTTGCACTAGAAGTAGTTCTTCGCCATTTCGCAATGCGGGCCTTTGCACCGATTGTGATTGCTTCTGTCGCGGGCACGGTGGTCAGTCGGATGATCCACGGGGATGTGACAGAGTATTTCCTGCCCACCACCACTGAATTGCGTTTCTACGTTGAACTGCCCGCCTTTATCCTCTTGGGCCTTCTCAGCGGCGTTCTTGCCATTGTGCTGATGCGGTCGATTTTTTGGGCTGACACCATCGGAACAGCCGTCCAGACAAAGCTGCGTATCCCACGCGCACTTCGCCCCGCGATTGCGGGAGGCTTGCTCGGCGTTCTGGCGATTTGGTTCCCGCATATTATCGGCGTTGGCTACGGCATTACCTCTGACGCCCTGTCGGGGCGGTTGCTGTTTACGCAGGCGGTGATGTTCACGGTCGTCAAAGTGATCGCGGTTGCCATCACGATGGGCGGACGCATGGGCGGCGGTGTGTTTTCACCTGCGCTGGTCGTCGGGTCGCTGGCTGGGTTGGCGTTTGGCATGGTGGCTACGGGTCTGTTGCCAGAATATTCGGGCACGGCGGCTCTTTATGCGCTTGCAGGGATGGGGGCTGTTGCGGCGGCGGTTTTGGGCGCGCCAATATCAACCACCTTGATCGTTTTCGAACTGACGGGCGACTGGCAGACAGGCTTGGCCGTCATGGTCGCTGTGTCGATGTCGACGGCATTGTCATCGCGGTTTGTGTCTGGATCGTTCTTCCTCACCCAGTTGGAGCGTCGCGGCGTGCGGATTGCGGCAGGTCCACAGGCTTATCTCTTGTCCACCTTTGATGTCGCAACGGTGATGCGGTCGATGGATCACCCACGTGGCGCATCGCTTGAGGACTGCGAGGCGCTCATTCAACGCGGGATTTACGTGGCGCATAATGCCACGCTCGACCGTGCGATGCCCTTGTTTGAGAACAGTGGAGAGTCCTTTGTTCCAGTGGTGCATCAAACAAAAGACGCCCCAGCTGAGGTGCGGGGCGCCTTGTTCCATGTCGATGCCTTGCGCGCGTTTAACCGTGCCCTTGCCGCTGTGTCAGCCGAAGAGCACGCTTAGGTTAAACCTGCTCTACCGCGACTTTGCTGGTGTAGAAGGCAAGGTAATCTTTGATCTGCGACACCGCGTTGGACGGGTTTTCATAGGACCAAACAGCGTCTTTGATCGGGCCGCTTTTGGCGACGATGGTGAAATAGCGTGCGTCACCTTTGTGCGGGCAATGCGAGGTGGTGTCGGATTCATCCAAGAACGCCATCGCGATGTCCGAACGCGGGAAATAGATCACGGGCGCCATATCGCCTTCGATCAGTTCAAGAGCGTTAGAGCTCTCTCCCAGAACAGCGCCGCCAGCGCGAACGACCCAAGTGCCCCCAGCGGGGCGAATAGTGATGTGGTCGGCCATTGTGGCCCCTCCCTTGTGTGTCTTTCAGTTGCCTGTTGATACAGGCCGCATGTTACGATTTGGCGTCAGAGCGGCGCACACGCCTGCTCGAGCCAGTGTTTGGCCGCAGCATCCAGATTTGCCCCCACCTTGTCCAGCACGGTCGCATGGTAACTGTTGATCCATGACACTTCGTCGCGGGACAGCAGGGTGAGGTCTATAAGCCGACGATCAAGGGGCACCCATGTCAGCGTCTCGAACGAGAGATGATTGCGGTGCGCGTCTCCTCCAGCAATTGGCGGCGCGGGTTGAACAACGATCAGGTTCTCAATCCGAATGCCAAAGGCCTTGGCGCGGTAATACCCGGGTTCGTTCGATAAGACCATCCCAGGCCGCAACGGAATATCCGATACGCGGCTAAGACGTTGCGGCCCTTCGTGAACGCAGAGGTATGATCCGACGCCGTGACCTGTCCCGTGATCGAAATCGAGCCCAGCGGTCCAGAGAGGGAACCGCGCGAGGGAATCGAGATGTGCGCCCGTGACACCGTTTGGGAACCGCGCACGGCTGATCGCGATCATGCCTTGGAGGACGCGGGTATAGCAGGCGCGTTCCTCTGCGCCGACAGTTCCAATCGCAATGGTGCGGGTGATGTCGGTCGTGCCGTCCTGATATTGCCCCCCAGAATCGAGGACGAGCAGATCACCGTCCTGAAGCTGGCGGTTGGTGTCATGGGTCACGCGGTAGTGGATGACGGCCCCGTTCGGCCCGCTACCCGCGATGGTATCGAAAGAGATATCCCGCAGCGCACCAGTCTCTGCCCTGAACTGTTCTAGCTGAGTGACGACGTCGATTTCGGTGACGTGCCCAGCCTCGTCTAGCCAATGCAAGAAACGGCACATGGCGACCGCATCGCGCAGGTGCGCGGTTCTGGCCCCTTCGATCTCTGTCGGGTTTTTGCAGGCCTTGGGCAGAACGCAGGGATCGCGCCCCTCAACAGGGTTGGCGAGGGTTTCGCCGATGATCTGCGGGCAGGTGTTGGGATCAATCAGAACCGCGCCACCCAGCGACCCTAGGGCAGGGACAAAGGCCTCTTCGCCGTGAACCGTCACCTCGGCCCCAAGGTGATCCAAGATCGCATCGGTTTTTCCAGCGCGGGCAAAAAGGTCGACGCGACCGTCAGCATAGAGAATGGCAAAGCACTGCGGCACGGGGTTGCGTGGGATATCGGCGCCACGAATATTCAAAAGCCACGCGATAGAGTCGGGCAGGGTCAGCACCGCCGCAGCCTGTCCATTGTCCCGCAGGCCTTTAGCGAGGCGCGCCCGTTTGTCGTCGTGGCTTTCCCCAGCGAGGGCGTCGGGCTGCACAAAGAACGGTGCCGCAGGCGGGGCAGGGCGGTCGGTCCAAATCTGATCGACCAGATTGGCGCAGGCGACCATGTTCGCCTGTTCGCGCAGCCCTTTAATCTCGCTGATCGTATGAAGCCACGGGTCAAAGCCGATAGTCCGACCTTCGGCATGGTCCTCCAGCCAATCACCGAGTTTCACCTCGGGCCAATCGACGGGCGTGAACACATCTGCTGCCTGTTCGCGCACTTGCAGGCGATAGCGGCCATCGACAAAGAGGCCCGCTTGATCCGCTAAGACGGCGCAAAACCCCGCCGATCCCGTAAAGCCTGTCAGCCAAGCCAAACGTTCGTCACAGGCCGCAACGTATTCACCCTGATGCGCATCGGCGCGGGGGACGAGGAACCCGTCCACCCCTGCGGCCGCCATCTGGACACGCAGTTTCGATAGCCGCTCTGGCCCCGCTTTCCCTGAAAACGCAGTCTCAAAGGTCTGGAACATTGCCGCCCCTTTTCATTTTAATACAGGTGGTTAGCCCGCCTTGCGGATACCTGCGAACCGTGCGCGCGCCCGAGGGTCAGAGTCAAACAGGCTCGCCAATTGTTCGGTCATTGCACCCGCCAACTGATCCGCATCGGTGATGGTCACAGCACGGTCGTAATACCGCGTCACGTCGTGGCCGATCCCGATTGCCATCAGCTCGACCGCCTTGCGCTTTTCGATCATGGCGATCACGTCACGCAGGTGTTTTTCGAGGTAGTTGGCAGGGTTCACCGACAATGTGCTGTCATCAACGGGCGCACCATCGGAAATCACCATGAGGATTTTACGCTGTTCGCGACGAGCCATCATACGGCGGTGCGCCCATTCCAGCGCCTCCCCGTCGATGTTCTCTTTCAAGAGACCCTCTTTCATCATCAGCCCAAGGTTCGCACGGGTCCGACGCATCGGGGCGTCCGCGGATTTATAGACGATGTGGCGCAGATCGTTCAGACGACCCGGCTGCAAGGGACGACCCTCGGCCAGCCATTTTTCGCGGCTCTGCCCGCCTTTCCACGCTTTGGTGGTAAAGCCCAGAACCTCGACCTTGACCGCGCAGCGTTCCAGCGTGCGGGCCAGAACGTCCGCACAAATCGCCGCGATAGAGATCGGGCGACCGCGCATCGAGCCAGAGTTATCCAGCAAAAGCGTCACAACGGTATCGCGGAAATCGGTGTCTTTTTCCCATTTGAACGACAGCGGCGTGGTCGGGTTGGCGACCACACGAGCAAGGCGGCCTGCGTCGAGGATGCCTTCTTCTTTGTCGAACTCCCATGACCGGTTCTGCTGCGCCTGAAGGCGGCGTTGCAGTTTGTTCGCAAGGCGCGACACAGCGCCCTTGAGCGGCTCTAGCTGCTGGTCGAGGTACGCGCGGAGGCGTTCCAGTTCGGCAGGTTCAGCGAGTTCCTCGGCCCCGATTTCTTCGTCGAACTCGGTTTTGTAGACGGTGTAGTTCGGATCAGCGTCCGAGATCGGCGCAGGCGGCGGAGGATCAAGAGGGGCCTCGCCCTCTGGCATCTCGGCCTCTTCGTCGAATTCGGAATCAGCCATGTCGTCGGCGCTAACCTGCGCCTGTTGCTGATCCTGCTGCTGGTCTTGGGATTGTTCGGGGCTGGCATCGGCCTCGTCCTCTTGACCATCGTCTTCGCCATCGGACTCAGGGTTGTCCTCAACCTCGTCCTGTTCTGCGGTTTCGTCGTTCTGATCGTCCTCAACATCGGGATCGTCGCCGAGCTGATCACCGTAACCCAGATCTTCGATGATCTTGCGCGCGAACTTCGCGAAGGCGCGTTGATCGCTCAGTTTATCCTCGAGCGATTCAAGCGTCCCACCCGCCTGATCCTCAATAAATCCGCGCCACAGTTCCATGACGTTGTTAGCGCCCTTAGGCAGGGGACGGCCCGTCGCAAGGTGGCGGATCAGGTAGCCAGCAGCCACGGACAATGGCGCGTCAGTGGAGGAGCTGATCTGGTCATAGCCCTTGCGGGTGGCCTCAGTCGCGATCTTTGCGTCGATATTCGACGCTGTGCCGGGCATGTAGCGAGCGCCCACAGCCTCAACGCGAGCAGACTCCATCGCGTCGTAAATCTCTTTCGCCAACTGGCCTTGGGGGGCGTAGCGGGCTGCAACGGCGGCATCGTGGAATTTGTGACGCAGCGCCAGCGCATCTGCCGTTCCGCGTGCCAGCAAAACCTCGTCGCGGGTCATGCGACGGCTGACCTGAGGGAGGCGCACAGAATCCTTGGTCAGACCCGGAGGGTCCACCGAATAGGTCACCGACAGATCGGCGTCATCGGCCATAACCTTGGTCGCTTCGGCCAATGCCTTTTTGAACGGATCGGCGGGGTTATCGGAGGGTTTCATGCGGGCAGCCTTCGGGTCATCGTTGGGACTAACCTAGACCGACGATAGGGCAATGACCAGTGGTCGGGATCAGTTGAATAACAGCAAATCGCGGCATTCTGCGATGGCTGCTTCGGCGCGGGTTTCGGCCCAGACCGCATCGGCCCCGTCGATGGTATAAGCGGCGCGTGTCAAAAGCATCGCATGGGCCTGTTTCGCGTTAATCCGCCAGTCCATCACACGGATACGATCGGTGTCTGGCATGATCGTATCAATGAGCAAAAGCATCATCTCGCGGTCCTGTTCAAAGTCGCCCGCATCGTTTTTCCCAAAAAGCCACGAATGTTCCATTTGTGCTGAAAAGCGGCCTGCGCAGATCGCGAATATCCTAAGGTCTTCGTTGGCCGCATTGTTGAGCGCTGGCGCGGGCAGGGCCCCGACCAGCATGAAAAGCACCGCAAGGAAAGTTTTCAAACCGCTCATTCTTTGATCTTTGATGGCGATTTTGCGTCGATCAACTGTGCAGTTTTAAAACTATCCCGATGCACCTAGAGCGCGAAAAGGCACAGGGGCCCGCACTTTCGTGCAAGCCCCTGTCAATTTGTTCAATCTTTTCAGAAAGTTCAGAGCGCGATGGACGCAGCCGATTCCGGCAGTTCCTCGTCAAAGCAACGCTGGTAGAACTCTGCCACGGTCTGGCGTTCCAGCTCGTCACATTTGTTGAGGAACGTCAGGCGGAACGCATAACCCACATCGCGGAAGATCTCTGCGTTCGCAGCCCAAGCAATCACGGTCCGCGGCGACATAACGGTCGACAGATCGCCGTTCATGAACGCAGTGCGGGTCAGGTCCGCTACGGTCACCATCTGGCTGATGGTTTTACGGCCCTTTTCGTTATTGTAGTGCGGCGCCTTCGACAGGATGATCGCGGCTTCTGCGTCGTGGCTGAGGTAGTTCAGCGTCGCGACGAGCGACCAACGGTCCATCTGGGCTTGGTTGATCTGCTGGGTGCCGTGGTAGAGGCCAGTGGTGTCACCAAGGCCCACGGTGTTCGCCGTTGCGAACAGGCGGAAATAGGGGTTCGGCGTGATGATTTCGTTCTGATCCAAGAGGGTCAGTTTACCATCATGTTCGAGAACGCGCTGGATCACGAACATAACGTCCGCACGGCCTGCATCGTATTCGTCGAATACAATCGCAGTCGGGTTGCGCAGCGCCCACGGCAGGATGCCTTCGTGGAATTCAGTGACCTGTTTACCGTCTTTCAGTTTGATCGCGTCTTTACCGATCAGGTCGATACGGGAGATGTGGCTGTCGAGGTTCACACGAACGGTCGGCCAGTTCAGGCGGGCAGCGATCTGTTCGATGTGGGTCGATTTACCCGTGCCGTGGTAGCCTTGGACCATCACGCGGCGGTTATAACCGAAACCTGCTAGCACAGCCAAAGTGGTGTCAGGGTCGAATTTGTAGGTGGTGTCGATCTCGGGCACACGAGACGTGCGTTCGGCAAAGCCTTTGATCTTCATATTGCTGTCGATACCAAAGACCTCGCGGACGTCGATTTCTTCGGTGGGCTTTGCGTTCTGGTCGAGCATGTCGAACCTTCCTTGCGTCAATCGTTTACCGACCGCAACATAACCGTCCAGACGGCGAGGAAAAGGGGGTCGTTACGTATTTCCTCCGAAGGTGCCAGTGGGCCGCGTTGCGAAACAGTCCGTTTCGACCATAACAGTCGTCCGAAGTGAGGTTTTCTGCCATAAGATGAGTATGAAACGCGCTGTTCATCATCACCTGCAAATTTTGCGGCACAATTTGCGAGGCTTTTGGTCATTGACCGAAGGTGAACAGCAGCTTGTCACGGCTTATGTCACGACCTGTGCTTTTGGTGCAGGGATGGGGTTGATGACCGTGACGCAAATGTCCCAAGGGTCCATCTTTGAAACTGGGTTCACGCTCTATCACCGTTGGATCGTGCTTTGTGGTGCGTTGGGATGTGGTCTCGCGCTTTGGCTCGCGGGCGACCGTATGGGGCAATCTGGGCCCAACGGGTTCGCGCGTGGGATGCTCGGCGTGGTTTGGGTGAGCGTAGTGGGTGCGGTGATCGCGGGAACGCTCGCGCTACCGTTTTACGGCACGATGTTCGGGCCGTTCACGTTGGCAATTATGCTGGTGGGGTCGCCGATGCTGGCGCTGATGTGGTTCGCCAATTTGCTGGCCTGCCACCTTTTGATTCGCAATTGGCGGACGGAACAGGATCGCCTGTTCGCCCGCCTTGCGTGATTACTTATCTTTAAAGCTACGGCTCGCTTTAATCTGATCCCAAGCCCAAACGACTTCGGTCAGCTGTTCCTCTTGGGAACGGTCGCCGCCGTTCATGTCAGGGTGAAGAACCTTGATCAGCGATTTGTAGACCTTGCGGATTTCCGCCTTGGTCATGGTGTCCTTCACATCGAGGATCTCGGTCGCGCGGCGTTCGGTCGGCGGCAGGCGACGGGTCGCACCGCTGGTCTTACCTGGGTTGCGGGTCGCGTTTTCGCCCAGAACCTGATGCGCGTCCTCAATGCCGAGACGAGCCCAAGCACGCTCTTCCACTGTTTTCTTGAACGGCTTCGTTTCGCGTTCCCAGACCTTATCTTTGGTCATCTGCGCGTTGAGTTCTGCCTCAGTCGCCGTCTCGAAGAAGTTCCATTTCAGGTTATATTCCCGAACGTGATCCTTACAGAACCACAGGAATTCATCGAGGATATCGGGCGATTTGGGCGCGCGGTATTTGCCGGATTCTTCGCAACCTTCGTGGTCGCAGACCCGTGTTGATGTTTCGATCGCACCCGACATGCCACGACGGCCACGGGGGTTTTTCTTTTTGGAGGCAGACACCGAAATGTCGAACCCAAAGGGATCAGTCTTGGACATGTGCAGCCTTATCTTTCCGACTCGGACGGGTGAGTTTAAGCCGTAGGACGTGAGATTGAAGGGGGAAGGAGAAAAATATGTCCCTTGCAAAAGAGATCGAATCCCGTCTGGTAACGGCTTTCTCCCCAGAAGTGGTTGAAGTTATTGACGAAAGCGAAGGCCACCGTGGCCATAGCGGATATCAAGAAGGCGGCGAAAGCCATTGGCGCGTGCGGATCAAAGCCCCTGTATTCGGCGCGATGACCCGTTTGGCCCGCCATCGTGCGGTCCATGAGGCCATCGGTGCCGATATTATGGGTCGTATTCACGCGCTCGCCCTCGAAATCGACTGATTACTGCGCTGCGACCGTAGGTTCGGTCGGGGCAGGCGTTTTAGGCGCGGTGGTCAATACGGGTTGCGCAGGAACGGCTGTCTGGCTCGGCGTTACGGTCGCATCGACCGCTTTCTTTTCGCGGCGAAACACTAGCATGTGCTGTTCGACCAGACCTTTGGATCGGAAACCGCTGCGTTCCTCAACTGGGAGCGTTTCTGCACGCTGGTATTCCCAGCCGTCACGACCCTGTTGGTTCATCAACTCTTGGAGCGCGTGGGCATAGCGGTCTTCGGTCGTCTTTAGACCTTTGACCTTTTCTGCGCGTTTGGGTGCTGGCACCACCTTGTATTCGTAGATCATTTTGTTGGCCCCCTAATTCGACCGCAGGACTATAGCGGTTTTGCTCAACAGGTCCAAGGCGGTAAAGACGGGTCCGCATCACAAAAAAGGGCGCCCCGAAGGCGCCCTTTGATCCGTCCCAAATGGGATAGATTATTCAGCGAAAGTCGCGAGGAAGGCTGCGATGTTTGCAGCGTCAGCCTCTTGGCGCACTTTGAAGGACATTTTCGAACGAGCGGAGTTCGAACCAGTGGTGCTGCGCAGCCAAGCGGTCGGGTCCTGCATGTAAGCAGCCAATTGCTCTTCGTCCCAAGCAGCGACGAATTCTTGGGCGGCAACGATATCGTCACCATAGTTGAAGCCGTCTACGGAACCAGGTGCGCGACCGATGATGCCAAAGAGGTTCGGACCAGTTTTCGCATTGCGGCCAGCGAGAACATTGCCACCAGCGTCGGCAACGACGTGGCACGAAACGCACTGACGGTTGAATGCCTGTTCACCAGCGGCTGCGTCGCCTTCGGCGAGAACGGGTGCTGCCAGAACGGCAAAGGCAGTAGCGAGCTTGAGGGTCTTCATGGAGTAACTCCCAGTAGGTTTCGAAGCAAACATTATGCTTCGCTGATGTGGCTGGAATTTAGTCTGTTTTCAACCAGAGGCAAAGCCCCTTGCGCCAATCGGTCGCGCCTACTTTGGTGGAAGAGACAGGGCTGGCATTTTGTGCAGGTTTTTGGCACATGGCGCGTCATGGACACGCGTATTGCAGCTTGGATTGATGGTGAATTGCAGCCCCTCGATAAACTCGAGGTGCATCAACGTGGGCTGCGTCATCCTGCGATCAGCGTCTTTATCACAGGGCCAGAGGGCATTCTGCTACAACGTCGCGCAGCGGCGAAATATCATACGCCGGGTCTATGGGCGAACACCTGCTGCACCCATCCCCACTGGAACGAAGCCCCTGCCGAATGTGCCCTGCGCCGTATCGACGAAGAGCTGGGCATCACAGGTGTCGATCTCACGTGGCGGGAACAGGTGGAATACCGCGCTGATGTCGGCAACGGTTTGATCGAACATGAGGTGGTTGAGGTCTACGTGGGCCACGGCACCCCTGAAATCACGATCAACCCTGATGAGGTCTGGGAAACCAAGTGGATGTCGCTTGAGGCGCTCGACGCGGCCCTTGCCGCCACGCCCGAGGCCTTTACCCCTTGGCTGCGGATTTACCTCGCCGATCACCGTGACGCGATTTTTGGGTGATTACTGGCTCTCTGGGATCGGAAAGATCGTGTCGTAGAGCCAGTTAAAGACAAACGCGTAGCTGAGGTAAAACAGGCCGAGCGAGATATCCATCATCAGCGCGGTCCAAAAGCTGACACCCAGATAGATTGCGATAAAGGGTGTAAGCACCGCCAGTAGGCCGAGTTCGAGTAGAACGGCATGAAAGATGCGGATCGGGACCGTCTTATGCACCGTTCCGCGAAACCGCAGCATCGCGTGGTCAAAGCCCCAGTTATAAAGGTAGTTGAACACCATCGCGATTGTGGCGCTGACAACGGTCACGACACCCATGCTGTGCATCGGCTGGTCAAAGAGCCACGCGCCGACAGGTGTCGCAACGCAGAGCGCGATCACTTCGAAACTAAGGGCGTGGCGGATACGGTCGGCTGTCGTGCGCATGGGGCGTCCAAATGAAAACGGCGGCCCAAGGGACCGCCGTTCATCATAGATCGGGTCGGATCAAAGACCCAGTTTTTTCATGACCAAAGCGTTCACCGCAGCAGGGTTTGCCTTGCCGCCTGTCGCCTTCATGACTTGGCCGACGAACCAACCAGCCAGTTTCGGGTTGGCTTGCGCCTTTTCGACCTGAGCGGGGTTTGCTGCGATGATTTCGTCAACGGCAGCCTCAATAGCGCCCGTGTCGGTCACCTGTTCCATGCCTTCGGTCGCAACGATCTCTTCTGGGTCGCGGTCTTGGGTATAGGCGATCTCGAATACGTCTTTCGCGATCTTGCCGCTGATCTTTTCAGATTTGATCAGGCCAACGATCTGACCCAGACGCGCCGCCGAAATCGGGCTTTCGGTGATGTCTTTTTCGTCTTTCTTCAGGCGACCAAAGAGTTCGTTAATCACCCAGTTCGCGGCGAGTTTACCTTCGCGGCCTTCTGCAACCTCTTCAAAGTAGATCGCGTTCGGCACTTCGGCGGTCAGAACCGATGCGTCATAGTCCGACAGGCCGAAGTCGTTGATAAAACGTGCTTTCTTTTCGTCGGGCAGTTCGGGCAGGGTTGCTGCGATGTCGTCGACCCAACCCTGTTCGATCTCCAGCGGGAGAAGGTCGGGATCGGGGAAGTAGCGGTAATCGTGTGCTTCTTCTTTGGACCGCATCGAACGGGTTTCGTTCTTGTCCGCGTCATAGAGACGGGTTTCCTGAACGATTTCACCACCGTCCTCGAGGATCGCGATTTGGCGGCGGGCTTCAAAGTCGATTGCCATCTGAATGAAGCGCATGGAGTTCATGTTCTTCAATTCGCAACGCGTGCCGAGGTGACCGAAGTCGCCCGTTTCCATGAATTTCTCGTAAGCACCGGGACGGCAGACGGAAACGTTCACGTCCGCGCGCAGGTTGCCGTTTTGCATGTTGCCGTCACATGTGCCGAGGTAGCGCATGATTTGGCGCAGCTTGCCGACATAGGCCGCGGCCTCTTCGGGGCCACGGATGTCAGGGCGGGACACGATTTCCATCAGTGCAACGCCTGTGCGGTTGAGGTCGACGAAGGACATGTTCGGGTCCATGTCGTGGATCGATTTGCCCGCGTCCTGTTCGAGGTGGATACGTTCGATGCGGACCTTACGCGCGGTGCCATTGCCCATTTCGACCAACACTTCACCTTCGCCAACGATGGGGTGGTAAAGCTGGGAAATCTGGTAGCCCTGCGGAAGGTCAGGGTAGAAATAGTTCTTGCGGTCAAATGCGGACCAAAGGTTGATCTCTGCCTTCAGGCCCAGACCTGTGCGAACGGCTTGTGCCACGCAACCTTCGTTGATGACGGGCAGCATACCGGGCATGCCAGCGTCCACGAATGCCACGTTAGAGTTCGGCTCTGCGCCGAATTCAGTCGAAGCCCCAGAGAACAATTTTGCCTTGGTCGCGACCTGAGCGTGCACCTCAAGGCCGATCACGAGTTCCCAATCGCCGGTCGCCCCTGCGATCACTTTGGGTTTCGGAGCTTCATAAGTGAGGTCGAGCATCGTTTTGTCCCTTTTCCGCAACGGTTCTCTCTTAGGGTTTTGGGGCGGGCGCGGCAAGGGGCGGGGCGGCGGACTTCGGCCTAAAAAGCACCCCAATTTACAAAATGACTCGACCTAAGGGCGATTGATCGCGCAACTATGCGGCGATTGAAACAATTGCTGCCCGAACATGCGCCCCTTTTTAATGATTGCCGCCGTTGCCCTGTCGGGCTGTTTGCAGGTTCCTTTTCTCCCGTCCACGCCAGAGCCCGATCCTCAGGCTTTGCCGTTGATGGGCTGGGACATCCAACCCGAAGGCCCCGAATGGACCGAAGCAACGCTCGACGCGATCAGTTCACATGGCGAGGTTTTGTTGTCGCTGGTGCCGAAAGACATCGACGAATGGTGCCCCGGTTATGTTGAGGCAGACACCGAAGAGCGCGCCGCGTTTTGGACGGGCATGTTCTCGGTCCTCGCCAAACACGAAAGCACATGGAACCCGCGTGCCGCGGGTGGCGGAGGGGCTTGGATCGGTTTGGTCCAGATCGATCCGCGCACGGCCCAAGGCTATGGATGCAATGCGCAATCCGCCGAAGAGTTAAAAGACGGTGCCGCCAACCTGTCCTGCGCGGTCCGGATTGCGGCTCATACAGTGCCCCGCGATGGCTATGTCGGCACTGGGTCCGAAGGGTTGGCTGCCGATTGGGGACCGTTCCATAGCGAACGCAAGCGATCAGATATGGTCAACTGGACCCGTTCGCAGCCATACTGCGCTGGATGATCCGTGCTGCTGCCATAGCTCTGATGTGTTTGGGGGCTTTGCCTTCGACCGCGCAATCGCTCGCCGATGCGCCGCCGCCTGTGGCGCGTCCTGCGACGCTCTTTATTCCGCCCCCAGCGCCAATCCACATCAGCGGCCCGATCACCGACGCCCCACGACCAACCCGACGGTCATTCTATATCCCTCGGGCGCGTTGGGATCATCGGGCAGGCACGCAGCGATGGTCTTTGGCGTTGATGGGAGCCCTCGCGGGGTCGGCATCGGGCCTTGCTGAAACGACACCCCGTGACATTGACGATTGGTGCCCTGCTTACGTGGAAAACCCGCCGCACCTGCGTCGTGCCTTTTGGGTCGGCATGATGTCGGCGCTAGCCAAATATGAAAGCACATACCGCCCCGAAGCAGTTGGTGGGGGCGGGCAGTGGTTTGGCCTTTTGCAGATCTATCCCCCCACCGCGCGGCATTTCGGGTGCCTTGCGCGGGATGGTGAGGCGTTGAAAGATCCCGTTGCCAATCTGGGCTGTGCTGCGCGGATCATGGCGACGACGGTGCGCCGCGATAACGCGATTGCCATCCGCGATGGTCGCTGGCGCGGGGTGGCTGCCGATTGGGGACCAATGACAGACCCCGCAAAAATCGCAGAAATGTCGGCTTGGACCCGCAGGCAGAGCTATTGCGTCCCGCTGAGAACGCTGCGGCCAATGGCGCGACCCGCAGACCTAGAGGCGCGGATCGCAACGATGGAGGGTTAAGCCCCCAACATCCGCGTGACCATTTCCGTCATATCGCGGCTCAGGCCATCCGTGGCGCGAATCCGTTCCAGCTCAGCGCGGATCATGGCCTGACGGTCCTCATCATAACGTTTCCACGTGTCAAATGCGGTCGAAACGCGCGCCGCCGTTTGCGGGTTCGCAGCGTCCAGTTTGATCAGCCAATCCGCAAGCAGGCGATAGGCACTACCGTCTGGGTTATGGAACCCAGCCGTATTCCCAGCGAGCGATGAGAACAATGCGCGGAAACGGTTCGGGTTGCGCCAGTCGAACGCATCATGCGCCGCCAACCGTTTTGCGGTCGCGGCGGCGTCTTCTGGTTCCGCAAGCCCAGCCTGCAGGCTGAACCATTTGTCCATGACCAGACGATCCCCATGCCAGCGACGCTGGAAGTCGTTCAGTTCATCGTCGCCCGACCCAATAGACACGAGCGCCGAAAGTGCGGCGAGCTCTTGGGTCATGTTGTTGGCAGCCGCGAACTGGCGCTGCGCGGTTGCGCCCGCGTCTGTCAGCGTGATGTAGGACAAGGCCGCATTGGTGAGCGCACGTTTCCCTGCATCCTCGGCTTTGGGGCTGAAATCGCCGGTGACCTGATGCAGCAGGTAAAGGTTCGCCAAGGTCGGCCCCGCATTATCAGCAATCGCCCGTTTCAAACGTTCGCGTTCGGCGTAAATTTCCCACGGATCAGGCGTATAGCCACCCGCAGAGAGCGCTTGCGCAATGTCATCCACGCTTGGCAGCGCGAGGAGGAGGGCACGGAATGCAGGGTCCAGCGCCTCATCCGAAATCGCAGCGTTCAGTGCGGTCAGGAATGCGCCATCCACCTCAGCATTTTCGATCACCATCAGGACCAAAAGATCGCGAGCAAGGCTACGCGCGGCCTCCCATTTGTTGAACGGGTCCGTGTCGTGGGTGAGGAGGAACTGACGGTCCTCAACGCTTTGATTGTGATGCAGAATTACGGGCGCTGAGAACCCGCGCAGGATCGACGGAACAGGTCGTGCAGCGAGCCCTTCAAAGGTGAATACTTGTTCGCTTTGGGTCATTTCAAGAACGGTGGTCGGGACAACTTCGTCGCCGTTTTGGCTCAGGAGACCCACAGCGATTGGCAGAACCATCGGCTGTTTTTCAGACTGACCTGGGGTGGCGGCAATATCTTGACGGAGACGAAGGCTATAGGTGCCATCGGTGAAATCATCGCTGACATAGACGTGCGGTGTGCCTGCCTGCGAATACCACAGTTTGAATTGGCTCAGGTCGCGGCCTGTCGTGTCCTCGAATACCTTAATCCAGTCCTCAATCGTCGCGGCCTGACCGTCGTGACGATCAAAATAGAGGTCGAGCGCGGATTTATACGCCTCGTCACCGACCAACCGTTTCAGCATCCCGATCACCTCGGCGCCTTTTTCGTAAACGGTGACGGTGTAGAAGTTGTTGATCTCAACAAAGCTCTCTGGACGGACGGGATGGGCGAGGGGGCCTGCGTCCTCGCGGAATTGACGCGCCCGCAGAGTGATTACATCGTCGATCCGTTTGACCGCATGGGACCGCATGTCGCCCGTGAACTGCTGGTCGCGGAAAACGGTCAGGCCTTCCTTGAGGCAGAGTTGGAACCAATCGCGGCAGGTGATGCGGTTGCCTGTCCAGTTGTGGAAATATTCGTGGGCGATGATCGCTTCAATCCGCTCAAAGTTCCCGTCCGTCGAGGTTTCAGGCGAAGCAAGAACGCAGGACGAGTTGAAGATATTCAACCCTTTGTTCTCCATCGCGCCCATGTTGAAATCGTCCACGGCGACGATGTTGAACACGTCGAGGTCGTATTCACGGCCATAGACATCCTCGTCCCATTTCATCGACCGTTGTAGCGCGCCCATGCCAAAGGCGCATTTGCCGATATCAGTGGGGCGCACCCAGATGTTCAGGTCCACATGGCGGCCCGATTTGGTGGTGAAATCCCCACGGTGGTTCATCAAATCGCCCGCAACCAAGGCAAAGAGGTAGGCAGGCTTTGGCCAAGGATCAGACCATTCCGCCCAGCCATCACCTGCGCCCATCGGGTTGCCGTTTGACAGCAACACGGGCAGGTTGCTTTCGATCCGAACGGTGAACGGGGCCATGACGTCGGGACGGTCCGGGTAGTAGGTAATTTTGCGAAACCCTTCAGCCTCGCATTGGGTGCAATACATGCCGTTCGACATATAAAGCCCTTCGAGAGCGG
>JAYPVO010000005.1:0-31824 GCA_038134645.1 Paracoccaceae bacterium | reverse complement strand
AAGAGGCCATCGCCGTCGATGCGCTGATCCGAATGGGAGGAAATCAATGACCCAAACTCCACTGCATGTCACCCGCCATGGTGCTGTTCTCGAGGTCGTATTGGACCGTCCCAAAGCTAACGCGATTGATTTGGAAACCAGCCGTCAGATGGGTGAGGTCTTCACAGAGTTTCGCGATGACGACGACCTACGCGTGGCGATCATTACGGGGGCGGGCGATAAATTCTTTTGCCCCGGTTGGGACCTCAAGGCTGCCGCTGGCGGTGATGCCGTCGATGGGGATTACGGCAAAGGCGGTTTTGGCGGGCTGCAAGAACTGCGCGACCTCAATAAGCCCGTGATCGCTGCGGTGAACGGGATTGCTTGTGGCGGCGGGTTAGAACTTGCTCTGAGTGCCGACATCATCCTCGCCGCCGATCATGCGACCTTTGCTCTGCCAGAGATTCGGTCGGGGACCGTTGCTGATGCGGCCTCAATCAAATTGCCAAAACGTATTCCCTATCACATCGCGATGGAGATGCTGTTGACGGGCCGTTGGTTCGACTCAGAAGAAGCCGCGCGTTGGGGATTGGTCAATCGCATCGTGCCTGCTGCGACGCTCATGGAAGAGGCCCGAACGCTGGCCGCGCAATTGGCCGATGGTCCGCCGCTCGTCTTTGCGGCGATCAAAGAGATCGTGCGCGAGGCCGAGGATATGAAGTTCCAAGACGCGATGAACCGCATCACCAAAAGCCAGTTCGCGACGGTCGAACGTCTCTATCGGTCTGAGGATCAGTTGGAAGGGGCGCGTGCCTTTGCCGAAAAGCGTGACCCTGTTTGGAAGGGCCGCTGATCGTGGACTATCGCCAGTATCTCTCGCCCGAGGTTCTCGCCTTTATTGACGAAACACTGGCCTTTTATCCCGATGACCTCGACCCAACGGATTGGGCCGCACAACGGCGGGTCTATAACGCCATGGCTGCGCATTTTCATGCGGGTCGCCCTGATCGTCTGCGGGTGTCCGATCAGTCAATCGCTGGGGTTCCCGTGCGGCTTTATGGACCGCGATCCAAGACCACAGTTCTATACGCACACGGCGGTGGCTTTGTTCTGGGCGGACTAGAGAGCCACGACGACGTTTGCGCTGAGATCGCAGACCGAACGGGGTCTCAGGTGGTGTCAGTGGATTACCGTCTAGCGCCCGAATATCCCCATCCAGCGGCCTATGACGATACCATCGCGGTTGCCGAGGCTCTCTGTGCCGAGGGGCCAGTAATCCTCTGTGGCGATAGCGCAGGTGGAACGCTTTGCGCAGCCATTGCAGGAACACGGGCCGGTCTGGGGTTCGTAGGGCAGGTCCTTATTTATCCGATGTTGGGGTATCCCGCGTCGGGAGGGAGTTTCGAGGTCCACGCACATGCGCCTCTCCTCTCTACTGCTGATCTGGCATTTTATGCGGATGTGAGGGGGGGATCGCTTGATGATCCGCGCCTGATCCCCGCGCTGGGCGACGTTTCTGCGCTGCCACCCACTTGGCTGTTTCCTGCGGAATGTGATCCACTTTGTGACGATGCCATTCGATTTGCAGACGCTATCCAAGGCGAGGTACATTTGTGCCAGCAGAACGGTCTGGTCCATGGCTGGCTCCGTGCGCGGGATCGGAGCGATATGACCCGGCGGGCCTTTGATCAGATCATCGACGCGATTTCCCATTTGGCGGGTTAATGCGGGCGGTTGCCGTGTGACTTGCGGATAGGATGACCAAAGGCGTGTTTGAACGCCTTGCCCAACGCAGAGGCCGACGAATAACCGCAGCGAATGGCAATCGTGTCGAGGTCATAATCGGTGCTGGCGGCGAGGTCCCTCGCATGGCTGAGGCGCATCAGTTGGTAGTAGCGCCCAGGCGACATGGCGAGTTCGGCTTGGAACAGACGGTCGAGGGTTCGGCGCGTGAGGCCAGACCGTTGGGCAAGGTCTTCGAGGGTCAGGGGCGTCTCAATGGTTTCGACCATGAGGTTAACGATCTGCCGAAGCTGCGCTGTGCCTTTGCCTTCTAACCTATTCGCCCCGCGTCCCGTCGTTTGTTGACGCTCTGCATCATGAAGGAACATCGTTGAGGCGATAAACGCGTTTGCAGGACCAAACTGGTCCGAGATCAGCGCCAACATTAACTCCATCGCGGTCGAGGCCCCGCCGCAGGTCGAAATTCGGCTGCCTTTGACAAAGCGGTCATAGCTGATGCGGGTTCGCGGGAATTCCTCGGTGAAATCGGAAATAACGGCCCAGTGGATCGTCGCCGTTTGATTATCGAGCAATCCCGCTGCCGCCAAAATCCAACTGCCTGTATCTGCCGCGAGGATTGCGTCGGCTTGACGTGTCAGTCTGCGCAGTGGGGCGAGTTGTTCTGGTTTCGAATATTCACGAAACCCGTAGCCGCTGACGACAATCAGAAGGTCAGATCGCCCAGCGTCTGCGATGGAACAATCAGGTGATATCTTGAGCCCGCTCGAGCTTTGCGCTGGGCCGTCATGAGGTGTCACGATGTGCCATGACAGATCAGCCTGCCCCTGATCCCTAACCGCGCGGAGCGGTTCGAGGAGGCACGACAGCACCATATTCGAGAACCCATCGTAGAGCAGGACGGTGACTGATTTCATCTCATTATGACCGTATTGGAATATTTATTGTCACAATAGGAACAGTAAAACCGACATCTCCGCCATACCATTTTTACAAATAGGTGGTTGGAATCGAACATCTGCTTTGCGCCAACTGACCCGAACCGATGTTTGTCAGGAGTTCTTAATGCCGTTGGCAATGAATAAAGAGGTCTTTATCACCTGCGCTGTGACAGGGTCTGGTGCGACGCAAGACCGCTCTCCACATGTTCCTCGCAGTCCAGAGCAGATCGCCAATAGCGCGATTGATGCAGCTAAGGCGGGCGCTGCGATTGTTCATTGTCACGTGCGTGATCCTGAAACGGGCAAACCCTCTCGCGACCCTGCGCTCTATCGTGAACTGACCGAACGCGTTCGCGATTCCGAGGTCGATGTGGTGCTGAACCTGACCGCAGGTATGGGCGGTGACATCGTTTTCGGTTCGACCGAAGCACCGTTCCCCGTGAATGCCGCTGCGACCGACATGGTCGGTGCGACCGAGCGGATGGTTCATATCGAAGAGTGCCTTCCAGAGATTTGCACACTGGACTGCGGCACGATGAACTTTGCCGAAGCCGACTACGTCATGACCAACACGCCGGGGATGCTGCGGGCGATGGGTGGCATGATGACTAAACTCGGCGTGAAGCCCGAAATCGAAGCCTTTGATACGGGGCATCTTTGGTTCGCTAAGCAATTGGTGGAAGAGGGTACGCTCGACGGTCAAGCCCTCGTTCAGCTGTGTATGGGAGTGCCGTGGGGCGCGCCGAACGACATGAACACCTTCCTCGCGATGGTGAATGCGGTGCCTGCTGATTGGAACTGGTCTGCGTTCAGCCTTGGGCGTGATCAGATGCCCTATGTGGCTGCTGCGGTTCTGGCAGGGGGCAACGTTCGGGTTGGGCTCGAAGACAACCTCTGGCTCGGCAAGGGGCAGTTGGCGACCAATGCGCAACTTGTTGAACGGTCGGTGACGATTATTGAAAACTTGGGCGCTCGCGTGATCGGACCTGAAGAGGTTCGCGCAAAACTCGGCCTTGTGAAACGTGCACCCAAGGTGATGGCATGATCGCGAAACGTAAAAAGGCCGCCGTTATCGGTGGTGGTGTCATCGGTGGCGGATGGGCTGCGCGGTTTTTGCTGAATGGCTGGGACGTCAACGTCTTTGACCCTGATCCCGAGGCTGAACGTAAAATCGGCGAGGTGATTGCGAACGCACGTCGTGCGCTGCCTGCGCTCTATGACCGTGCGTTGCCCTCCGAAGGGACACTGGCCTTTTGCGACGACATGGGCGATGCCGTATCGGACGTGGACTGGGTCCAAGAGAGCGTTCCAGAGCGGCTGGACCTAAAGCACAAGGTGCTGGGCTCCCTTTCGCAGATGGCACCCGAAGGGGCGATCATCGGGTCGTCCACATCGGGGTTCAAGCCGTCCGAGTTGAACGAAAAAGGCGCGCGCGCGGTCGTCGCGCATCCGTTCAACCCCGTCTACCTCTTGCCTTTGGTTGAACTGGTCGGCGCACCCGAACGCACCTCTGCCGCTGCTGAGACGCTCAAAAGCATCGGGATGTTCCCGCTGATCGTTCGCAAAGAAATCGACGCGCATATCGCGGACCGTTTGCTCGAAGCTGTGTGGCGAGAGAGCCTCTGGCTGGTCCAAGACGGTGTCGCGACCACCGAGGAAATCGACGAAGCCATCCGCATGGCCTTTGGCATTCGCTGGGCGCAGATGGGTCTGTTCGAGACCTATCGCATTGCGGGCGGTGAAGCAGGCATGAAGCACTTTATGGCGCAGTTCGGTCCGTGCCTGTCGTGGCCGTGGACGAAACTCATGGATGTGCCGGAGTTTACGGATGAGCTGGTCGATCTGATTGCTGGCCAATCGGATGCGCAATCCGGCCATATGTCGATCCGTGAATTAGAACGTCTGCGTGATGATAATATCGTCGGAATGGTGCGGGCGCTGAAACGCACGGGTTCAGGTGCAGGTGGAGTGGTGAAAACCCATGAATCCTCTCTGAACTTAACCGAAGAGAGGGACGGATTGCCCGTCACCGTGCGTCGCCAAGTTCCAACCAGCTGGACCGATTACAACGGCCACATGAACGAAACGCATTACCTAGAGGCAGCTTCGCTCGCGACCGATCGGTTGATGGAATTGGTCGGTGCTGATGCTCAATACGTCGCTTCTGGTCTAAGTTACTTTACCGTTGAAAGTCACATTCGGTACTTAGACGAGGTGCACGCAGGTGATCAATTGACGATCACGACGCAGGTTTTAAGCGGTGAAGGCAAGAAGATGCATCTGTTCCATCGCCTGTGGCGGTCGGACGGAACGCTCTCCGCAACTGTGGAAACTCTTCTTCTTCACACCGATTTAAACGCCCGCCGAACCTGCGAACCAAAACCCGAGGTTGCAAAAATGCTTTCCGAATTAGCGCAAAGCCATGCAGCATACCAAACGGAGGGTGTTGGACGATATGTCGGCCAGCCGCGCGCAGCGGGGTAGGTGCCGATTTCAGATTAGGGCTCCGAACAATCGGGGCCCAATAATACCCCGAAAACGGGGACGAAAAATGGTCTAACCAACAACAGGGAACTAGAAATGACTGACCAGAATAAGACTTCGACTTATCAGCGTTTCAGCAGCAATGGACTGTCACGCCGTCAATTGTTGGGCCGAGCGAGTGCGCTCGGCTTTGGTGCTTTGATCGGTGGCGCAATGCCGTTCCGTGCAGCACTGGCAAGCGAGCCCGTGAAGGGCGGCATCCTAAAGATGGGTCTTGGCGGTGGCGAAAGCACCGACTCCCTCGATCCAGCGCTGTCGCTCGCACAGGTTTCGTTCCATGCGATGCGCACCTTTGGTGAAACGCTTCTCGACGTGAACGGCGATGGTTCGCTCGATATGCGTCTGGCGACCGATGTGTTCTCCAGCCCCGATGCGAAAACTTGGACCTTCAAAATCCGTCAGGGCGTAAAGTTCCACGACGGCTCTGATATGACCGCGAACGACGTTATGGAAACCATGCTGCGTCACTCGGATGAGAACGCGCAGTCGGGTGCTCTGGGCATCATGAAGGGCATCGCGAACATGAGCGTCGACGGTGACAACTTCATCGTTGAACTGACCGATGCGAACGCTGACCTTCCGTTCCTGATGTCGGACTATCACCTCGTGATCCAGCCGAACGGTGGCCGTGACAACCCAGGCGCAGGTATCGGCACTGGTCCGTATCGCGTGGTCGAGGTCGAGCCAGGCGTGCGTTATACCTTTGAAAAGTTCGCGGATTACTGGGACAGCAGCCGTGGTCACTTTGACGGTATCGAATTCGCTGTGATCAACGACGCAACCGCTCGTAACGCGGCCCTGCAGTCTGGTCAGGTTCACATCGTGAACGGCGTGGCACCGAAAGTTGCTGCCTTGTTGAACCGCGCACCGGGCATCTCGGTTAAGAGCGTATCTGGCCGTGGTCACTACGTCTTTATCATGCACTGTGACACCGCACCGTTCGACAACCCAGATCTGCGTATGGCGCTTAAGCTCGCGATCAACCGTGGTGAAATGGTTGAGAAAATCCTTCAGGGCTATGGCTCGATCGGTAACGATATTCCGATCAACGCGGCATACCCGCTGTTCGACGACACCCGTCCGCAGCGCGAATACAATCCTGAACTGGCGCGTGAATACTACGAAAAATCGGGTCACGATGGCAGCCCGATCGTTCTGCGCGTTGCTGAAGGTGCCTTCCCAGGTGCAGTCGACGCAGCGCAGCTGTTCCAAGAGAGCGCACGTGCCTGTGGTATCCCGCTGGAAATCAGCCGTGAGCCGAACGATGGCTACTGGTCCGAAGTTTGGAACGTTCAGCCGTTCTGCGCCTCCTACTGGGGTGGCCGTCCTGTTCAGGACCAGATGTATTCGACCGCGTATCTGTCGACTGCAGACTGGAACGACACCCGCTTTAAGAGCGAAGCGTTCGACGCGAAACTCTTTGAAGCCAAAGGCGAACTGGACCAAGGTCGTCGCAAGCAGCTCTACCGTGAAATGGCAGACATCCTTGCGGACGAAGGCGGCCTGATCTGCCCGATGTTCAACGACTTTGTCGAAGGCGTCAGCGATCAAGTTCAGGGCTGGGAAGAAAACGGCGTCTGGGAAGTCATGAACGGTTTGGCTCCTGCCAAGTGCTGGCTGGCCTGAGGCCGGCGGTATGAACGCACTTGTTCTAAAACTCTTGGCCCAGCGGATTTCGCTGGGCCTCGTTCTCATCTTTTTCGTTTCGATTATGATTTTTCTCGGCACGCAAATTCTGCCGGGTGATGTCGCCCAAGCGATCCTTGGTCAATCTGCAACGCCTGAATCCCTCGCCAACCTGCGCGAAGAGTTGGGCCTGAACATTCCTGCCTACCAGCGGTATCTGTCGTGGCTGGGCGGTGTTTTGCAGGGTGATCTAGGAACGTCCCTTACCAATGGTCGTGATATCGGTCAGTCGATTGCAGATCGCATGGGGAATACGCTTTTCCTTGCGGCATGGGCTGCGATTATTTCGGTGCCTTTGGCGATTACTTTGGGTCTTATTTCTGTTCTTTATCGGGGCCGCTGGCCTGACAAATTGATCTCTGCGGTGACACTCTCGGCGATTTCGGTGCCAGAGTTCATGATGAGCTACATCCTGATGTATTACGTCGCTGTGCAGCTTGGCTGGGCGCCGTCCGTTGCGATGCTAAACGATCGGATGAGCATGCTGGATAAATTGCATGCGATTTCACTGCCGATTGCCGTCCTTGTGATGGTGGTTCTGGCGCATATGATGCGGATGACACGGGCAGCGCTGTTGAACGTCATGCAGTCCGCCTACATCGAAACGGCAGAGCTTAAAGGTATCCGTCGGTCGTCGGTGATCTGGCGCCATGCTTTCCCGAACTCCATCGCGCCCATTGTGAACGTCGTGATGCTCAATATGGCCTACCTCGTCGTGGGTGTGGTCGTGGTCGAGGTGGTCTTTGTCTACCCCGGTATGGGCCAGTATCTGGTCGATCACGTGGCCAAACGCGACGTGCCCGTTGTGCAGGCCTGCGGTCTGATCTTTGCGGCGGTCTATATCTTCCTGAACATGTTTGCTGACATCGTTTCGATCCTCGCGAACCCAAGATTGAGGCACCCGAAATGAGACGTGTTCCCATTCCGGCCCTGATCGGGCTGTTCATCACAGGTCTTTTCATCCTCTCCGCAATCGCGGCCCCTATCATCGCGCCTTATGGGTTAAGCGAGATCGTCGGCGATGTGTGGGAACCCGCGTCATCCGAGTTTTGGCTCGGCACCGACAACATCGGTCGTGATCTCCTGTCCCGCCTCATTTGGGGTGGCCGCACGACGATCCTTGTCGCGATTGCTGCGACTGCCGTTAGCTTTGTCACAGGGTCCGTCCTTGGCCTATTTGCTGCCGTTGTGGGTGGTTGGGTTGATCAACTTCTGTCGCGGTTTGTCGATCTGATCATGGCGATCCCGACCCTGATTTTTGCGCTGGTCGTCCTGTCGGTTATGCCCGTGACCATCCCCGTCCTGATCCTCGTTATGGGGCTTTTGGATTCAACGCGGGTGTTCCGCCTGTCCCGCGCTGTGGCCAGCGACATCGCCGTTATGGACTTTGTCGAAGCGGCCCAGCTCCGTGGCGAAGGCCGCGCATGGATCATCTTCCGTGAAATCCTGCCCAATGCTCTGTCGCCGTTAGTAGCCGAAGCGGGGATGCGCTTTATCTTTATGGTGCTCTTTGTGTCGACGCTGTCGTTCCTCGGCCTTGGCGTGCAGCCACCAAATGCGGACTGGGGCGGCATTGTGAAAGAGAACAAAGACGGGATCGTGTATGGCATCCCAGCCGCGCTGTTGCCCGCGATTGCAATCGCTGCGCTGTCGATCAGCGTCAACCTCGTGGCGGATTGGGTTCTCGACCGCACATCTTCGTTGAAAGGGGGCCGCAATGGATAAGCCACTTCTCCAGATCGACAACCTGACGATTGAAGCGACCGCCTATCCGCCGGGTGAAGCGCCGCGTCGGATCACGATTGTCGATGGCGTGTCCCTGTCGCTCGAAAAGGGCAAAGTGCTGGGCCTCATTGGTGAATCGGGGGCCGGCAAATCGACGATCGGCCTCTCTGCGATGGCTTATGGCCGCGGCGGGATCGAGCTATCGGGTGGGGAAATCCATCTGAACGGTCGTGAAATCCGCAAGGCCCGTGGCCGTGTGTTGCGGTCATTACGTGGGGCAGAAGTGACCTATGTCGCGCAGTCCGCAGCGGCGGCCTTCAACCCTGCAAAACGGTTGATGGAGCAAGTGACAGAGGCCGCGATCACGCATGGTCGTGCTACCAAAGCTGAGGCCGAAAAACGCGCTGTGGATCTATTCCGCAAATTGGGCCTGCCCGAACCAGAAACCTTTGGGAACCGTTATCCGCACCAAGTTTCTGGCGGTCAGTTGCAGCGGGCGATGACGGCAATGGCGCTTTGTCCGCAGCCCGATCTGGTGATCTTTGACGAACCGACGACGGCGCTCGATGTGACGACCCAGCTTGGTGTTTTGGCGGCGATCAAGGCGGCCATTCGGGATCAGGGTGTTGCGGCGCTCTATATCACCCACGACCTCGCCGTTGTTGCGCAGATCGCCGACGACATCATGGTTCTGCGGCATGGTAAGACCGTCGAATATGGCACAGCCGAACAGATCATCACCGCACCCAAAGAAGACTACACTCAGGCGCTGGTGTCTGTAGTCGCCAAGGATCACGAGGAAAAGAACACAGATCTGCCGCCGATCCTCGAAGTCAAAGGCCTGCGCGCCAACTATCGCGGAATGACGCGCGATGTGCTGTCGAACATCAATGTGGCGATCCAACCGGGGACGACCCTCGCTGTGGTGGGCGAGTCAGGCTCGGGTAAATCGACTTTGGCACGTGTGATCACGGGGCTTCTGCCGCTGAGCGCGGGGCACATGGTGTTTGATGGGCGGAGACTGACGCCCGATCAAAAATCCCGCTCGCGGGATGATTTGCGCGAATTGCAGATGATCTATCAGATGGCTGACGTTGCGATGAACCCGCGTCAGACCGTTGGCACGATCATCGGGCGCCCGTTGCAGTTCTATTTCGGTATGAAGGGCAAAGAGTTACGCAATCGCGTGGTCGAACTGCTCGATGAAATTGAACTGGGTGAAGCGTTCATTGATCGGTATCCAGCGGAACTATCAGGCGGTCAAAAGCAGCGGGTGTGTATCGCACGGGCGCTTGCCGCAAAGCCCAAGCTGATCATTTGTGACGAGGTGACGAGCGCGCTCGACCCCTTGGTGGCAGAGGGTATTCTGAAGTTGCTCGCTGATCTGCAAGAGCGTGAACAGGTGTCCTACATGTTCATCACGCATGACATTGCGACCGTTCGGGCGATCGCGGATACGATTGCGGTGATGCACCTCGGCAAACTCGTCCGTTATGGCAAAAAGTCCGAAGTCCTCGCTCCGCCGTTCGATGACTATACCGATATGCTGCTGAAATCTGTGCCCGAGCTGCGCATGGGTTGGATGGAAGAGGTGATGGGGACCGCCGCAGAATAACCTATGCGGCCTCTTCGCGGAGCCATTGGGTGAACAGCAACGCATCTTTCGACGGGTCAACGCCCGTTGAGATGTAATATGCCGTGCCTAAGTCATGCGCTCCATTCGGCCATTCGGTCAGCGTGCCCTCACTGACGGCGCGTTCGGTGATGGACCGCCAGCCCAGCATCAGCCCGCGTCCGTCGATCACGGCCTGCATCGCTTGGACATAGTTGTTGAAACTCTGACCGCTGCTGCGCGGGCGGGTGATCCCTTTGGCGGCAAGGTAATCCTCCCAGCCCGCCCAGTGCTGGTTGTGCGGGTTGCGCACATGGATGAGAGGGGCCGTGTCGAGGCCCGCCCCATCTGCCATAAGCCGCGCGACAAGATCAGGCGAACCAACAGGGCAGACGATTTCGTCAAAGAGCTTTCCGTTGATACCCTCACGCCAGCCACCTGTGCCGTAACGCAGCGCGATATCCACGCCGGGCGAGAGGACGGGGAGGTCGGAGGCAGGCGCCTGCACGTTCACCGTGATTTCGGGATGGCGATCATAGAACCCTGATAAGCGGGGCATTAACCAATATGTGGCCACGCCGAGCGTGCAAGCCACTGTGATCTGACGATCTGCGTCCTCTTGCATGGCCCGAATGTCCTCTAGCGTTGCAGAGATGCGCCCAAGCCCTTCACGAACCGAGCGGGCGAGGAGTTCACCTTCTTCGGTCATGCGTGACGGCCTGACGGATCGGTCGATTAACCTAACCCCAATGTAATCTTCGAGAGCCTTGATCGCTTGGCTCACGGCGGGTTGGGTCACGTTCAACCGTGCTGCCGCATCGCGCATAGAACCATGGCGCGATAGGGCCTCGAAGGTGACAAGAAGGCGGAGAGGGGGGAAGTGGTTCATCGCGACCTTAGTATAACTAATCGGTTAAGTAATGATTATACTAACCGAGCTATCGCGCAAGCCATTCCCGTGAGACGTTCATCCCCAGCGAACATCCTTTTGGGGCCACACAATGAACGAACTTAGCTCAACCATGACCGCGCCACATGTGACCGAAGTTGGTGACAAGGGTCTGCATATCACCTTGTCCGATGGCGGGTCGCATTATTTTAACTACTATTGGCTGCGCGATAACTGCCCATCATCGTTTAGCTCTGTCACCCGCGAACGGAGCTTTGACATTTTCCACCTCGACACCGCGCCGCGTCCGAACTCTGCGGCTGTGGAAGGGGATGCCTTGGTGATTGATTGGGCAGGTGAAGATCATGTGACCCGCATGCCTCTCGATTGGTTGGAGACCTATAAGGTCGCAAAGCCGCGCCACGATCCCGCCGATTTGCCGCGTATTGCGTGGTATAGCGATCACTATCCGACCGTCCCGCGCTTTTCCCAGCCAGAGCTGGTTGCTGACAAGACGAAGCGCGCCGCGTGGATCGAGGCGATGCTGGTTCACGGGTTCACCATCGTGACCGATATGCCTGACAGCAATGAAGGGCTCACTCAAACAGCCGAACTGATGGGCTACGTGCGGCCGACGTTCTTTGGCGAATATTTCGACGTGAAAACGCATATCAACCCGACGAACACGGCCTATACCTCGGCGGCGCTTGAACTGCATACGGACACCCCCGCCGAAGAATTCGCGCCGGGTATCCAGTTCCTGCATTGTCGGGTGAATACCGTGGACGGGGGGCAGAGCCTCTATTCCGATGGCGTTGCTGTGGCGAATGATTTCCGCAAACGCGATCCTGAAGGGTTCAAGCTCTTGTCCGAAGTGTCGATCCCGTTCTTCTGTGAACACGACACCTATGACTCGCGGTCGCGTCAGACGGTGATCGAACTGGATCAACATGGCGAAGTCTCTGGCCTCACGATCAGTCAGCACATGGCGGATATTTTCGATCTCGATCAGTCGCTTCTCGACGACTACTACCCCGCGTTCTGCCGCTTTGGGAAAATGCTGCAGGAGGACAAATATTTAATGCGGTTCTTGATGAAGGGCGGCGAATGTATGGTCTTTGACAACCACCGCATTGTGCACGGTCGCGCGGCCTATTCCGCGACGAGCGGCGATCGGTATTTGCGCGGATGCTATGTGGATCGCGGTGAGATGCGGTCGACCTATCGTGCGCTGGTTAGCGAAGGAAGGTTCAAGGCATGAACGCACCGACTGTGACGCTGGACGCCACCGCAACCTTGCGCCGTGATTTGGCAGATGCGTTTCGTATCTGCCATATGCTGGGGTGGAGCGAGAGTGTCGGGAACCATTTCAGCGCGGCTGTCTCTGCCGATGGGCAAGAGTTCCTGTTGAACGCAAAATGGCAGCATTTCGCGACGATCCGGCCTGATGACCTCTTGTTGCTCGACAGTCGGGACGAGGGCGTAATGGCGCACCCCAATGCCCCCGATGCATCGGCGTGGTGCGTTCATGGCACCTTGCACCGCCGTTTGCCGAACGCCCGCGTGATCCTGCATGCCCATTCACCCTACGCAACGGCCTTGGCCTGTTTGAAAGACCCGACCGTTGTGCCAATCGACAACAACACCGCGCGGTTCTACGGACGCACCGCCTATGATTTGTCGTTCGGCGGTATTGCGGACGCAGAAGAAGAGGGCGAGCGTTTAGCTGACTCCATCGGTGACAAATCGGTCCTCGTTATGGGGAACCACGGTGTGACCATTGTTGGCGAAACGGTGGCTGACGCGTTTGAGGACCTGTATTTCTTTGAAAAGGCCGCGCAGACGATCATCCTCGCACGGTCCAGCGGTCAGCCACTGGCTGTTTTGTCGGATGCCGTCGCACAGAATACGGCGGATGGATGGAAGCCGTATCGCGGTATGGCGCAGAAGCACTTTGACTATCTGCGCAGCACCTTGCCGCCGTTATGACAGGGTAGGGGCGCCTCAGGTTTTTGAGGGCGCCCCGCCTTCGAACACGTTCTCTTCGTGATAGCTGATCGGCGCTTCCTGCATTTGCAGGTGCAGCCCGTCACCGTCGTAGGCATTGGCGCGAGCGAGGTCTTCATCCACCTCGATGCCCAAGCCCGCACCGTTTGGAACGGTCACAAAACCGTCCTCAACCGTTAGCGAATTCTTGATCAGCGCTGAATGGAACGGCGTCTCAATCGTCTCTGCCATGAGGATATTCGGGATCGTCGCGGCGAGCTGGATGTTCGCGGCCCATTCAATCGGCCCCGCATAGAGGTGTGGCGCGACTTGGGCATTCCAAGCCTCTGCCAGCACAGCGATTTTGCGCGTTTCCCAAATCCCGCCAGACCGCCCAAGGGCAGGCTGTAGGATTTGAACGCCCGCGCGCAGAGCCTCGGCAAATTCACGGGTTGTCGTGAGGCGTTCACCCGTTGCTACGGGGATGTTCACAGCCTCGGCCACCTTTTGCATTTCGCGCAGGGTGTCGGGCGGGATGGGTTCTTCGTACCAAAGCGGCGAATAGGGTTCGATTGCCGCCCCCATGCGGATCGCACCGCCCGTCGAAAACTGGCCGTGCGTGCCGAACAAGAGGTCAGCACGGTCGCCAACGGCCTCTCGGATTGCGGCGCAAAACTCGACAGATCGGCTGATGTCCCGCATCGCAGGCATGTGGCCCGACCGAATGGTGTAGGGGCCTGCGGGGTCGAATTTGACCGCCGTGTAGCCATTGTTCACCATATCCAGCGCGCTCTCTGCGGCCATCGCGGCATCGACCCAGAAGTCGGGCAGGGTGTGCGTGTCGCGGGTTGGGTAGAGGTAGGTATAGGCGCGAATGCGGTCGTTGAGTTTGCCGCCGATCAAGGCATGAACGGGGCGGTCGCGATCTTTGCCGAGGATATCCCAGCACGCGATTTCCAAACCAGACCACGCGCCCATGACCGTCAGATCAGGGCGCTGCGTGAACCCAGACGAATAAACGCGGCGGAACATCAGTTCGATGTTTTCAGGATTTTCGCCCGCCATATGTCGTTCAAACACATCGCGGATGACGTGGCGCATGGCCTCTGGCCCCACGGTCGAGGCATAACATTCGCCCCAGCCCACGATGCCCGTATCGGTCGTGACCTTCACCAAAATCCAGTAGCGCCCACCCCAACCGGGCGCGGTTGGGGAAGTGACGATGATATCCAAATCGGCCAGTTTCATATCAGGCCCTCCAGTTTGTGGCTGGTATTAAAAGACGATGACGTTCCGTTTTGCGGTGCCCGTTTTCGTAGACTCGATCGCTTCGTTGATTTGATCCAAACTGTATTTCTCAGAGATCAATTCATCGAGTTTTAGGCGACCTTGCCCATAGAGGTCGATCATCCATGGAATGTCGCGCTTGATCACGGCATCGCCCATTTTCGATCCGATCAGCGACTGACCTGCGGCGGCAAAGTTGCCTGGTTCATACTGGCTCATCGCACCTGATGGCGGCATGCCGACCATCACGACCTTGCCACCCTTAGCGATATAGCGGGGCGCATCGTTATAGGCACCCGCCGCACCCACGGTGACAAAGACCGCATCCGCACCACGGCCCAATGCCTCTTTTGCGGCACGCCACGGGTTGTCTTGGGTGCCGAGCACAGTATCGGTGGCGCCGAAATCCTTGGCAATTTCGAGCTTTTCATCGGACATGTCGACGGCAACGATCCGACGCGCACCTGCGATCCGTGCGCCTTGGATTGCGTTCAGACCCACGCCGCCAGCGCCGATCACGACAACGTCCTGACCCGCGCGAAGCTGCGCTGCGTTCACCACAGCACCGACGCCCGTGATGACGCCGCAAGCGAGCAGAGACGCAGCCGCGAGGTCCATGTTTTCGGGGATGCGCACCACCTGACTGTGATCAACGACGACCTTTTCAGCAAAGCCACCCGTCGCCATCGCCTGATGCAACTTGCCGCCATCCACCGTTTTTAGCGGCCCGTGATCGCCGTCATAGGAGGTGTCGCAAATCGTCGGCTTGCCCGAAGAGCAGGGCGCACATGTCCCGCATGACCGGATCAGAGTGACGACAACGGGGTCTCCGATTTTGACCCCGTGCACGCCTTCGCCAATGGCGGTGACGCGGCCAGCGGCCTCGTGACCATACACAGCGGGGAGCGAGCCACCCCATGCGCCAGTCGCGTAGGTAATGTCGGAATGGCAAATCGCACAGGCGGCCAAGGTCACCTCAACTTCGCCACCAATCGGGGCGCGGAGTTCGACATTCTCGACGACCAGTGGTTTCCCAAACTCGTGACAAACGGCGGCTTTAATCTGTGGCATTTGATCGGCTCTCCTCATTCCTCCGACGCAGGGTTGCGCAGATTGTTTGAGTCGAACAAGGGAAAACATGATCAAATTTCGATAATGGTTCGAATTAGAATGACCTTACGCCAAAAGTGCTGTGTCGATCGGTGAATAAAGGCCGTGAACTATCTGATTTTGCTGCCGATATATCGAAAGTGCGGTGCATGTTCCAAAGGTAGAAGCCCCAGCAAAATAAACTGACAGATCACGATAACTATGAAACGCTGAAGGCCAATATCCACCCTGTCGCTACAGAGGTGAGCACCCTAAAAGCGCGAGGTCGACGCAATGAAAGTTGGTTTTATCGGACTGGGGAATGTTGGCGGAAAACTCGCGGGGAGTTTGATCCGCAATGGGTTTGATACCGTCGTCCATGACCTCAACAGCGATCTCAGGGTCCAGTATGAACAGCGCGGTGCGACTTGGGCCAATAGCCCCAAAGACATGGCCGAAATCTGCGATGTGGTGATCACCTGTTTGCCGTCGCCCAAAGCTTGTTCGACCGTGATGGAAGCCGACAACGGTGTGATTGCGGGCCTCACTGCGGGCAAAGTTTGGATGGAAATGTCCACGACCGATGCCGATGAACTGAAACGGATTGCCCAGATCGTTCAGTCAAAGGACGCCTATGCTGTCGAATGTCCCGTGTCGGGCGGGTGCCATCGTGCGGATACAGGCAACATCTCGATCTTTGTGGGCGGGGATCGTGCCGCTTTTGACAAGGTTCTCCCGCTCACCACCACTTTGGGCCGTCGGGTGCTGCATACGGGCGAACTGGGGTCTGCGTCGTTGCTGAAGGTGATGACGAACTACCTCGCGACGGCGAACCTTTTAACCTGCTGTGAGGCGTTGATCACGATGAAGGCCGCAGGTCTGGATATGGCGACGACATATGAAGCGATTAAGATTTCGTCGGGCACCAGCTTTGTCCATGAAACGGAAAGCCAGCTGATCTTGTCGGGATCGCGGGATGTGAATTTCACGATGGACCTCGTGCAAAAGGACATTGGGTTGTTCCAGAAAATCGCGGACGATCACGGCGTGCCGCTCGAAATTTCACCTCTGATGATCGACATCATGAGCGATGGTCAGCGGCGATTTGGCGAACGTGCCCAATCGGATCGGATCATTGAACGACTGGAAGAGGCCACAGGGCTTAGCGTTCTCGCAGATGGTTTCCCGCGCGAATTGATCGACGATGAACCCGAGGAAGCGGGCTACGAGGTTTTCCCGAAGGGTCGATAGCGTGATCGTCAAATTGGTTGGCCTGCGTCTTGAATAACTTCGGAAGGACCGACCTTAGGTGACCGCTGTTCTCGGTTCGGGGTCACTTCAGAGCACTTGACAAAAACCATCCTCAGACCTCTAGAACTGACCGTGATTTAGGACATTTCGGCCTAAATTTCGAAAACGCATTAGGGGATGGATTTCTTATGTTTTCGGCACAATGGTCACCAATATTCCTGCTTTTGGCATCGAATGTTTTCATGACATTCGCGTGGTATGGGCATCTGAATTACAAGACATCACCTTTATACATCGTGGTTTTGGTGTCGTGGGGGATTGCCTTTTTTGAATATTGTATTGCGGTGCCTGCCAATCGCATCGGCCATGCCTATTGGTCAGCGGCAGAGCTGAAAACCATGCAGGAGGTGATCACCCTGATCGTCTTTAGCGTCTTTTCGATCTTTTTCCTCAAAGAGCAGTTGAGTTGGAACCACTTCGTTGGGTTCGTCTTTATTGCGCTCGGTGCGGGGTTTGTTTTCTATAAGGGCTGACAAAGCGGGGTGATTTGTCACCCTCGGGCTGTCAGATTATGGCGCATTTCCAATCGCACCCCTAGGGTGGTCGATGACGGGCGCGTTGCCTTTGAACCTTCGCAAGAGGAGCCGATTTATGAGCAAACAAGCGCGGTATATTCTAGCGGTCGATCAGGGCACGACGTCGTCTCGGGCCATTGTGTTCGATGCGTCAATGCGAGTGACATCAACCGCGCAGCAGGAATTCCCTCAGCATTTTCCGCAGTCGGGTTGGGTTGAACATGATCCGGACGACCTCTGGACATCGGTCGCAGCCACGGCGCGCGGTGCGATTGAGAGGGCAGGGCTGACCGCGTCAGATATTGCGGCAATCGGTATCACGAACCAGCGCGAAACCACTGTCGTCTGGGACCGCAACACTGGGCGTCCAATTCATAACGCGATTGTTTGGCAGGATCGCCGCACAGCCGAGTTTTGCCGATCTCTAGAAGCCGCAGGCCATGCCCCGATGATCACAGAGCGGACAGGGCTCTTGGTTGATCCGTATTTTTCGGCAACCAAGCTGAAGTGGATACTCGATCATGTCGACGGAGCGCGGGCGAAAGCGCAGGCTGGAGATTTGCTCTTTGGCACGGTCGATAGCTTCTTGATTTGGAAGCTGACAGGTGGGGCATCTCATGTGACAGATGCGACCAATGCAGCGCGCACGATGCTCTATGACATCCACAAGGGTCGTTGGAGCAAGACCATCTGCGATCTCTTTGATATACCTATGCAAATGCTGCCCGAGGTCAAAGATTGCGCGGCCGATTTTGGCGAAACCCGTGCCGATCTTTTTGGTCGACCGATCCCAATTACTGGGGTCGCCGGGGATCAACAGGCCGCCACGGTGGGGCAGGCCTGTTTTGCGCCTGGGATGATGAAGTCGACTTATGGAACGGGCTGTTTCGCACTGTTGAACACAGGCGCGACCCCTGTGCGGTCCCAAAACAGACTGCTGACAACGATTGCATATCAGCTAAACGGCACGCCCACCTACGCCCTCGAAGGGTCGATCTTTATAGCGGGAGCAGTCGTTCAATGGCTGCGGGATGGGCTGCAAGTGATCCGCTCTGCGGATCAGACACAGCCTTTGGCAGAACAGGCCGATGACGGGCAAGACGTGATCCTCGTCCCTGCGTTTACGGGTCTCGGTGCGCCATATTGGAACCCCGATTGTCGTGGTGCGATTTTCGGTCTGACGCGGAATTCTGGACCTGCTGAATTGGCACGGGCTGCGCTTGAAAGTGTTGGGTTTCAAACCCGCGATTTGTTGGAGGCCATGCAAGCCGATTGGGTGGCAGAGGGCGCTCGTCCAACTCTGCGTGTTGATGGCGGTATGACGGCTTCGGATTGGACGATGCAATTCCTTGCCGACATCATTGGGGCACCTGTCGACCGCCCCGAAGTGCTAGAGACGACCGCCCTTGGCGCAGCATGGCTGGCTGGGCAATTTATCGGTCTTTATCCAGATCAAGCGACTTTTGCGGCGCAGTGGAACTGTGAGCGGACCTTTGAGCCAAAGATGGAAAAAGGTCAGCGTGATCGTCGGTATCAAGCATGGCGCAAGGCTGTCCACGCCACTATCAGCGCAGTCTAATCCTCGTCCTTCGCAGTTGTTGTAATCACGTTGAGGTCGAGCGCCTTTGCTGCACCCCGCAAAATATGTGCGAGGGTGTCGGCGAATTTCTCTGTCCGATCGCTCGGGGTGAGAAGGCTGATCGTGCGGTGTGAATCTGGGGTGATGAGCGGCATAACGCATACTTCCGTGCGGTGGATACCCTGACGCCGTGCAAAGAGGTCGGGAAGGATGCCGATCCCTGCACCCGTCGCGGCCATCAACACAATGGAATCGAGGCTCGTGCCTTCGTAGTCGTCCGACACAATCGCGCCGCTCGCGCCTGCGATGCCGTAGACGATCCGTGACAGCCTGTGCCCCGTATCCAAGGTCAGCAGGCGCTGCCCCGTCAGATCCTTGGCCGTCACGCTCTTTCGATGGGCCAGTGGGTGATCTTGGGCGACCGCGACCCACAGTGGTTCCACAAACAACGGATGCTGAATCGTATTGGGGTGGTCTTCGGGCGTTGAGATGATCGCGTCGAAACGACCACTGCGGATGCCATCATCAAGGTAGAGCGTATTCTCTTCGCGCACCACAACGCGCAGGTCGGGTTCCGCGCCATGAAGCGCAGTGATCGCTTGGGGCAAAAGATACGGCCCGATTGACGGCAAAACCCCCAAGCGCAGCCTGCCACCAAATGGTAGGTCTGAGAGCATAGTGCTACGCAAGGCTTCGACCTCGGCCAAGATACGCTGCGCGCGCTTCACGAAATCCAACCCGCGGGCAGTCGTCTCAACCCCAGCGCGGCTCCGATCAAAGAGCCGAACACCGAGGTCCTGTTCCACAGCGGCGATCTGGTTCGACAGGCTCGGTTGGCTGACGTTCAGCTTTTCCGCAGCGAGGCCAAAGCCACCCAACTGGTGAACGGTGACGATATATTCCATTTGCCGCAGGGTCGGACGCATGCATAGCCTCAAACTATGAATAACAATGTTAATTTGTATTTAAGCTATCAATAGTTTTCGGGCAACAGGCCGCAAACCTGTTGGAGAGATTAATGATGCAGATGCTCGATAGCCTTGTTGGGAACCTGATGGTGCCGACGATCCTGTTCTTTGTTTTGGGCCTGATCGCGGCCTTTGTGCGCAGCGACCTGTCCATTCCCGAAGGCGCGGCAAAGTTCATGTCGCTCTACCTGCTGCTCGCCATCGGGTTCAAAGGGGGGCATAGCCTTGCAGAAGGAGGGCTTAGTTTTGAGGTGTTCCTCGCGCTGGCGGCGGGTTTGCTGCTGTCGTTCCTTCTACCCTTTATCGCCTATATGCTGCTTCGTTCGATGACGCGGCTAGATGCGACCACGGCGGCGGCGGTCGCGGGACATTACGGCTCGATTTCCATTGTGACCTTTGTTGCGGCGTCGAGCCTGCTGGACCTGACGGGACTGACGGCGGACGGTTATATGGTGGCTGTTGCGGCCGTCATGGAGGTCCCCGCGATCCTCTCGGCGCTCTGGATTGCCAATCGGTTTGGTCGTGATGGTCAAGAGGCCAGTGTCCCGATGCGTGAACTCTTTGCCAATGGCTCCATTGTTCTGCTGAGTGGTGCGTTCTTGATCGGTGCGCTGACGCAGGACAAAGGGATGGAGATGATCGCGCCCTTCGTCGTGACACCGTTTATCGGCATCCTTTGCCTGTTTTTGCTGGATATGGGTCTGTCTGCAGGGCGGAGCCTGATCACAAACCGTCACCTGCTCAGCGCGGGCCTTTTTGCTTTTGGCATGATGATGCCATTGATCGGTGCAATCCTCGCCTTGGGGCTAGGCTCTGTGATCGGCCTGCAAACGGGCAGTCAGTTTTTGTTGATGGTGCTTGCGGCGTCGGCGTCTTACATCGCGGTCCCTGCGGCCATGAAAATCGCGCTGCCAAAGGCGGAGACGGGGATCTACCTGACCCTTTCGCTGGGCGTGACTTTCCCGTTCAACATCACGGTAGGTCTTCCGCTCTACCTCTGGCTGGCTGGCCTCATCTGAGGCGCGTCAGTCCCGCCAACCCCACGTTTGGGCTAGGGCCAAACACTCCGCTGCTGTCTCTACGGTCGTGTAGGTGCCGACCGACCGTAGGCAGGCGGCAGCAGCTGCGTGACCGAGTTTGAGCGCGTCTTGCCCTGTCCATCCTTCGTGAAGGCCGTAATGGAACCCAGCGGCAAAGGCATCACCCGCCCCATTCGCGCCCTTGCGGTCCTTATCCGCGATGCGCACCGATGGTTGGAAGGTTTCGGTGCCGTCGCGAGTAACCAAAACCGCCCCTTCGGTGAAGTGCACCGCGACCAGTTCCATCGCCCCCATGGCGAGGACCTCTTTGGCGGCGGCAAACACCTGATCACGGTCGGTCACGCCGTCCTCAACTGTTTTGCGCCCAGCCAGCGCGCCAATTTCGAAATCGTTAACCACCAAAGTGTCGAGATGCGGTAGGCAAGGGTGCCCGACCGCTCTGATCTTGTCCTCTGGCCCTGCGACGAATTCAAAGTTGGTCTTTAGCCCCGCGGCCTTCGCTTTGCGGAGCACGGTGACCCAACCATTGGCATCGTCACCCCATGCTGCGTCCATCTGTTTGTGAATACCCGGAAGCCCAAGGTGTAGAACACGCGCTGAACAGGTCGAAAAATCATAGTGGTCTGGTGTCATCAGGTCCGCGACACCAAAGAACAGGATATGCGTGCGACGACCCGTTTGGGCCGACACATAGGCGTCTGTCACTTGGGTTTGCGTCTCTGACGTGCGGTAAAGGCCGCTGCGATCAATGCCGTATTCGTCGGCGATCCCGATCAGGAAATCACCCATCTCGCCCGCACCAATCAGCCCTTGGGTCCAGACGGGCATGTCGGGGTCCAGACGACGCATATCGACGGCGAAATTACAGCCAGACCCGCCACCCGCCAGTTCGACCTTTTGAACGGCGGCGATCATGTCCTCTTTGGGCCATTGGTCGACGGTAATGTTGCGATCAACGCACCACGTGCCTGCGGTCACAAACCCCTTGCGCATGGGTCACACGTTGGGCTTGAGGATGTTTTCCGAAATCACCAGATCGTCGTCGAGCGATCGGAACGGCGTGATGCCATTGGCCTGTAGATCACCGTGATAGGCCTTCACCGCTTCCTCACTTGTGACGCCGTCTTCGATCACGTGGCGCATCGCTTTGATCATGAGGACTGAGTCCTCGGAGTAGTAGATCTTGCGCCCGAACAGGGCCACGCGTGCACCGTATTTTTCCGCCTGGCGGATCAGTTCGAGGCAATCGCGCGTGGTTCCCGCGCCACCGCCAAGGATACCAAAGATCAAGTTCTCAGGATCATAGCCCGCGATTTCTTCGGTCGCGGCGGGGCCGTTATAGGCGGCCTTGAGGAAGGCAGGGCGTTCATGGCGCGACACACCCGCAAGGCAGCGCACAATCATGTCATTGTTGTACGTCGCAAAGTCGCCGTTGGTTTCAACGGGGATTTGCGGGTTAAAGACTTCGAGGAAGTAATCGACACCTTCCGCAGAGGCCTCATCACGGAACGTCGCGAACTCTTCGAGCGTTTTGTGATCGCGTTCGAGGTCATTGTAGAACGTCACCGAATAGAGGCCCAAGGGCGCGACCGCTTTGACCCGATCCAGACGGGCAGAGCGGAAGTTCTTCATCATGTGTTTGGGATAGCAGCCGCCACGGACGTGCCAAATATCGGTCGTGTCGTTGAGGCGCACGGCAGGGGTGACATGGGATTTGTGGAACAACCCCTCGGCATGCATCGTCTCTGCGGTCGAGAGGGACATCAGCATGATGTCGACCAAACCAGATTTCGTCACCTTAACCATATCATCGCGATAGGCGCGCAGCGATTTCATACGGCCATTGGCCCCTTTACCGGGGGTGGCGCAGCCAAAGGCCATGTCGCCGTCTTTGGCGTCTGCGATGATAAAGTCGTTCGGTTTGTATTTGCCCGAACGAATGGCGTCTAACTTACGATCAAGGTTTTTTGGCATAACGTCCTCCACAATGATCAGGACGGTATCGCAGTTTTGTAAAAATGATAGCGCTAAACTGTGGTCCGGCTAAAACTTTTGCTATGTTAGCGGGGCATAAGGGAACGCAGCGCCGACCGCGCGGCGAGGGTCATTGGGCCTTGGGTCGCTTTGAGGATGTCGAGCCTGTCAAAACGGTCGGGATGGTCGGTCAAGGTCTGGCGCAGCGCCGAGCCAAACGCCATCCGCAATTCAGTGCCGATATTGAACTTGCAGATATTCGACCCGAGAGCCAATTCGCGTCGTTGGGCCATTGGGACGCCCGAGCCGCCATGTATCACGAGAGGCACGTTCGTGACCGCTTCGATTGCGCGGATGCGAGCGAAGTCCAAGCCTGCCCCTTCGGTTTGTTGAAGGTGCACGTTCCCGACCGATACGGCCATTGCGTCAACGCCTGTTTCCCGAGCAAACACGGCTGCCTCGTTAGGGTCTGTCCCTGCGGATTGTTCGCCGTTCGCATAGCCCACAAAACCAATTTCGCCCTCGCAAGAGACGCCCGCACGATGCGCGAGTTCTACGATGGCCGCGGTTTCATCAATGTTCTGACGCAAGGGTTTGCGCGATCCGTCGAACATGATCGAGGAAAACCCTGCATCAATCGCCCGCTGACAGTCGTCGAACGAATACCCGTGGTCGAGATGCGCAACCACGGGCACTGAGGCTTGCTCTGCGAGGTGCCGAAACATCTGGCCAAGGATCGGCAGCGGTGTATGTGCGCGGCACGATGGGCCAGCCTGCAAAATCACAGGGCATCGCTCTGCTTCGGCAGCCTCAACGTAGGCGCACATATCTTCCCATCCCAAGGTCACGAGCCCTGCAACGGCATAGCCTTGCTTGAGTGCGGGTTGCAGAACCTCGGCGAGCGTCGCGATGGTCATTTGAACTTGGCCACCATGTCTTTGATGCCAGGGATCGTTTCCACCTGATAGGCATGGGTGGGCTGGAAGAACTGCACCAGACTGCGCTGGCTCAGTCCGCCGAGAATGGTGAAGTAATACATCTCGTATCCAGGTAGGGCGGCGCAGGGGTGGTAGCCTTTGTCGATGCAAATCGTTGACCGATCCATCAGTTGATAGGCATCGCCGACCTTGCCTTCCTCACGTTGAAGGATTTGAACCCCACCACCGTGGTTAGGACGGAACCGAAAGTTGTAGGTCTCATCGTGGCGCGTTTCGATCAGTTTGCCGTTTTCATCCCGACGGTCTGTGTCGTGTTTGTGCGACGGAAAGCCAGACCAGCCTCCTTGTCCAACGGTAAAGAGTTCGGACACCAATAGACGTCCAACTTTGCCATGATGTTTCTGACCAAGGATGTGTTTGATCTTGCGGTGGGTTTTTGTGTCGTCTGACCCGTATTGAACCTTATCAATCTCTGCGACACGGACATCAAATGGGTCGAGAACCTTGTCATAGCGTGCCCCCGCCACAAAGGTTTCGGTGTCACGTTTTGCGACCAAGGTCACCTTAGCACCCGATGGAGCATAGACGCCCTCGGGCTCTCCGTCCCACACATCGACGCCCCGATTTCCGAGGTCCGCAAAGCTCACTCCTTCGACGTCGACATCAACTGTGCCTGTCGCGGGAACGATGCAGGTTTCATAGTTTGGAACCTGATAGGTAAAAGCTTCGCCTGCCTTAAGGGTGACGATGTTAAAGTAGTTCAGCGGAACCGTTGGATCATCCACATCGACGATGGGTTTGTTTTGATTGTCATGCGGTGGGATATGCATCGATCTCTCCTTAGGCCACCTGAGTAGGGCCGGGGTGATTGGACAAAAATGCGTTTAGTTCATCAGGGTAAGGCATGGCGGGCGCGCACCCAGGTTTGCCGACAACGATTGCCGCACAAGCGGACCCCCGCAGGAGCGCCGTATGTAGGTCATGACCATCGGCAATTGCGGTCAAAAGACCTGCCATGAAGCTGTCGCCCGCACCTGTCGGTTTGACGGCCTCTACTCGGTAAATGCCCGTGCGAAGTTCTGTTCCGTTGTGAAATGTCACGGCGCCATGTTCGCCCATTTTATAGACAACAATCTGGGCCGATGTGGACGCGAGGTGACGCGCTTTGGCGAGGCCCTCGCCCTTGCTGCCCGCCATAAAGCCGAACTCATCGTCATTACCGACAATCACATCCGACATCGCGCCAGCACGTGACAGGACGTCTTCAGCGACTTTGGCGCTGGGCCAACTATAAGGGCGGTAGTCCACGTCAAAGATGATCGGCAAGCCTGCCGCGCGCGCGAGCTCAAATGCGCGAAACGCAGCAGTGCGTGACGGTTCAGCGGCAAAGACGGTGCCTGCGGTGATAAGCGCGCCAAACTGGCCATAGTCGACGGCCTCGACATCGGCGACAGTCATTTCAAAGTCAGCCGCGCCATTGCGGTAGATTACCGACTGATGCCCTTCAACGCGGGTTTCATAGACGGCGAGCGAATTGCGAGCCTCTCCGCCTTGGGGGATCACATAGTCAACGCCTACGCCATAGTGCTTGAGCTTCCCAACGCAGAACCGCCCCACCGCATCATCAGAGACGCGCGTCACAAGAGAGGCCTGCCCGCCCAGCTTCACAATCCCTGCGGCGATATTGGCTGATGAACCCCCCATATCGGCATTAAAGGTCGTGGCATCCTCAATCGCGATGCCCGTATCGGCAAAGAGGTCCATGCCCACGCGACCTAGGACGACAAAGTTATTCCGCTTTATGGCTTCGAAAATCTCACTCACTCAGCCGACCTCTAATTTGCGTTCGCAAGGGGCGTGAAACACGTTTGTTGCTTGCACGACTTTGAACTGGAGGATACGAATATTGCAAGCGGTTGCAAACTGATTTTGCGGGAGGGGCAAATGACGGATATCGGGATCGGCATCATCGGCGGAGGATACATGGGCAAGGCGCACGCCGTTGCCATGTCGGCTGTTGGTGCGGTGTTCAACACCACTCTTCGTCCGCGTTTGGAAATGGTCTGCGCCAGTTCCAAAGCCTCGGCTGAAAACTACCGCGTGGCCTATGGTTTTGCCCGTGGCACGGATGATTGGCGTGAATTGGTCAATGACCCCAAGGTCGAGGCCATCGTCATCGCATCCCCCCAGTCCACACACCGCGCCATCGCTGAGGCGGCCTTTGCTCTCAATAAACCTGTGTTCTGTGAAAAACCGTTGGGCGCGTCTCTCGACGATAGTCGCGCGATGGTGGCTGCCGCCAAGGGGCAGGTGAGCATGGTGGGCTTTAACTACATCCGCACCCCCGCCAGCCAATTCGCCCGCCAGCTGATCGCCGAAGGCGCGATTGGTGATGTCGTGTGGTTTCGTGGCGAACACACTGAGGACTTCTTGGCCGATCCGAATGCGCCTGCCAATTGGCGGACCCAAGGCGATGCGAATGGTACGATGGGGGATCTTGCACCTCATATGATCAACGGGGCATTAGCGCTGATTGGTCCGATCAAATCGGTGATCGCAGAGGTCGAAACCGTACATTCCGACCGCCCAGGCGGGTTGGTGACAAATGACGATCATGGCCAGTTCATGTGCCGTTTCGCCAATGGCGCAATGGGACAGATGTATTTCAGCCGCATCGCGCATGGTCGTAAGATGGGCTACGCCTACGAGATCACAGGAACCAAAGGGGCCATCCGTTTTGATCAAGAGGACCAGAACGCGATCTGGCTCTATTCGATGGATGAACCCGAGGCGACGCGGGGCTTCCGCAAAATCCTGACGGGCCCTGCACATCCCGATTATCTGCCCTTCTGTCAGGGACCGGGGCATGGCACGGGCTATCAAGACCAGATCATCATCGAAGCCCGTGATTTCTTGCGGGCGATTGAAACCCGCTCTCCCGTCTGGCCGACCTTTGAGGACGGCATGGAGGTCAACCAAGTGATTGAGGCGTCGATGGTGTCATCGCGCAGCAAAGCTTGGGTCGAAGTTTCGTCAGTCTGATTGCGTTTGAAAGGCGCCAGTAAATGACCATCAAAATCGCAAATGCGCCGTGTTCTTGGGGCATCGAATTTGCCAGTGATCCGTCTTATCCGACGTGGCAGTCTGTTTTGGATCAATGCGCAGAAGCAGGGTATAAGGGGATCGAACTCGGCCCGATCGGTTACATGCCCGAAGACCCTGCAATCCTCGCGCCTGCCTTGGCAGAGCGTGACCTCGAGATCGTTGGCGGTGTTGTGTTCCGTCCCTTCCATGATCCCGCAAAATGGGACGAGGTGATGGACGCAAGTGTTCGCACCTGTAAGGCACTAGTTGCGCATGGGGCAGAGCACCTCGTTTTGATCGACAGCATTTCGCCGCGTCGCGCAGCCACCGCTGGGCGTGCGAGCGAGGCCGAGCAGATGGGCGCAGACGAATGGCGCGCGTTTCGGGATCGGATCGCAACCATCGCGAAAATGGGCACCGAAGAATATGGCCTGACCACCAGTATTCATGCCCATGCCGCAGGCTTTATCGACTTTGAGCCAGAGCTTGAAAGGCTCTTGGATGAGGTGGATGAGCGCGTGTTGAAAATCTGTTTCGATACGGGCCACCATTCTTATGCGGGCTTTGATCCCGTCGCATTTATGAAGCGGCACATCGACCGCATTTCCTACATGCACTTCAAAGACATCAACCCAGTCGTAAAGGCGGACGTAGTCGCCAATCGCACTGATTTCTACAAAGCCTGCGGACAGGGTATCTTCTGCAACCTCGGCCAAGGCGATGTGGATTTTGCTGCCGTTCGACAGGTTCTACTCGACGCTGGGTTTGAGGGATGGTGCACAGTTGAACAAGACTGTGACCCATCCATGCCGGGCACTCCGCTAGAGGATGCGCGGGCTAATCGAAATTACCTACAATCCATTGGTTTTTAAGGAAGTTAACAATGGCAAAGCTAAAATGGGGCATGATCGGCGGCGGCGAAGGCAGCCAAATTGGACCCGCACACCGCTTGGGCGCTCAGGCCGATGGGCTCTTTGAATTTGTCGCGGGCGCACTGGATCATCGCGCTGAAGCAGGGCGCGAATATGCGCAGCGTCTGGGGATTGCTGCGGATCGCGCTTATGGCGATTGGACCGAAATGCTCGCGGGGGAAAAAGGTCGTGACGATCGCGTTGACCTCGTGACTGTAGCCACCCCAAACGCCACCCACTTTGAAATCACCAAGGCGTTTCTCGAAGCTGGCTTCAACGTGCTGTGCGAAAAGCCGATGACCATGACCGTCGAGGAGGGCGAAGAGATTGTTCGCATCGCTGAAAAGACGGGCAAGATCTGCGCTGTGAACTACTGTTATTCGGCTTATCCGATGGTGCGTCAGGCACGGGCGATGGTCCGCGCTGGGGAGATCGGGAAGGTGCGTTTGGTCGTTACGAACTTTAGCCACGGTCACCATGGCGATGCGACCGATGCCGATAATCCGCGTGTGCGCTGGCGGTATGATCCCGCGATGGCAGGCGTGTCGGGGCAGTTTGCGGACTGCGGTATCCACGCGCTCCATATGGCGACGTTCATTGCAGATGATACGGTTGAGAAACTATCGGCGGACTTCGCCTCCACGATCCCGAGCCGCGTGCTCGAAGACGATGCGATGGTCAATTTCCGCATGGCGGGCGGCACTGTTGGCCGTTTGTGGACTTCGTCCGTGGCCATTGGCCGTCAGCACGGGTTCGACATTCAAGTCTTTGGCGAAACTGGCGGTCTGCGCTGGGCGTCTGAACAGCCGAACCAGTTGATCTACACGCCTGTTGGTGGGCGCACGCAGATCATCGAAAAAGGCGAAGGCGGGCTGCACGAAGATGCAAAGCGTCTGTCCCGTGTTGCCATTGCCCACCCCGAGGGGTTCCCCTTGGCTGTTGCGAACATCTACTGCGATCTCGCGGACGCAATTCGTGGTGAAACACGCGACGGTTTGCCCAATGCGGCGGATGGTGTTCGGTCGATGGCTGCCGTTCACACTGCGGTCGCATCGGCAAAACAGGACGGCGCGTGGATGGATGCCCGCCCGCCGATGTTCCGTTAACGGCTCTGGATCGGGCGCAGCGTTTTGCGCTCGACCACATGACATGGGAACAGTCGCGCCTCTGGGTAGCGGTCTGGATCGTCTAGCATGGCCACCATCAGTTCGACCGATGACGCGATGATTTGCGCAATGGGTTGATGGATGGTGGTCAGGGCGATGTTCTCCCAGCCTGACATCTCCATATTGTTAAAGCCAAGTAGCCCAATATCCTGTGGAACCTGTTTCCCGAGGTCCTTGAGGCCGCTCAGGATGCCAATCGACAAAACGTCGTCGCCGCCAAAATAGGCTTCCGCAAGTCCCTGTTCTGCCAGCCGTAAAATCTCGGCGCGGCCTGCTTGAAATGAATAGGCCGAGGCGAAACTGTAGCTAAACGCAATGTCAGGGTGTTTTTCGATTTCGGACCGAAACCCTTCAAAACGATCTTGGGTCGAAGTTGCCCGTTCGGGGCCGCCCAGAAACCCAATGGATTTGTAGCCCCTCGATACCAGCTCGCGCGCGGCCATTCGCCCTGCCGCGATGTTATCAATGCCCACAACGTGGACATCTGGGCTCGTGGCATGGCGGCCAAAGGTATTCACGACGGGGATATTCTTGTCGCGAAACGCCTTAGAGAATTCGGGCGGTAGAGTGGAGGACGCGACAACAACGCCATCAACCGAATATTGCTGCAACATCCGCACTGAATTTTCAGGGTCTGTTTCATTGCTGAGGTTCACCAGAAGTGGTCGCAGTCCGCAGTCCTGCAAGGCACGGGTGAAGCGGTCAAAGACCTCCAAAAAGATAGGGTTGTAAAAGTTGTTCGACACGAGGCCGATCAGTTTGGTCCGACGGGTGGTCAGGCTCCGCGCGATAAAGTTTGGACTATAACCCAACTCTGCCGCCGCTTTTTCGACCTTCCGTCGCATTTTGTCTGAGACCGATGCACCATCCGTAAATGTGCGCGACACCGCAGAGGTCGAAACGCCAGCCCGTAAGGCAACATCCTTGAGCGTCGGTGTCATGCGTCAGTGTCCCGTGCAGTTTCGGCTGTGTTTTACCTACACAACTCTCGCGCGGGGCTCAGTAAAAAAGTGTCATTCTTGCAAGCGATTGCAGGCAAGGTGACGAAAACGGCGCAGTCCAGCGCGGTCACTGGACTGCCGTTCGGGTTTGCTTAGGCGTTCAACGGCACCGCAGGGGCAGGGGCCTGACCATCGTAGCCGCCCCAAACCGATTGGTCGTAGTGAATGACCGATCCAGTCAGAACCCCACTGTCATCAGACACCATCCACAACACAGCCTTTGCAACTTCTGCTGGGTCGAGGAGGCGCCCTAACGGGAGGTTCACACCTGCCTTAGCTTCCCAATCTGGATCCCCGCTTTCGGCCAGTTGCAAGGCGCGTTCGTTGTCAGACGCCATCCAGCCGATGTCCAATTGGTTCACCCTGATGCGGTTGCGCATCAAGGCAAAGCCCGCGTTTCGGGTCAGAGTGGCGAGTGCGGCCTTGGTTGCCGAATAGGCGCAAAGGAACGGTTGGCCCGCCCGCTCTGACGTTGAGCCGATGTTGACGATCCGCCCGTCAATGCCATCCTTGATCATCGCGCGTGTGGCGTCTTGCATCAAAAAGAACGGTGCACGGACGTTCGTGGCCATCAGAGCCTCATAGACCTCTGGCGTGGTGTCCGTGAGCGTCCCGCGGTCAGTCATGCCCGCTGCGTTCACCAAAATATCGACCCGCCCAAACTGCGCAATTGTTTGCGGCACAATCGTTTGCACTTGCGCAAGGTCCGAGAGGTCGGTCGTCACCATCGCAACAGGAACGCCCGTTTCAGCGGTGATCTTTGCGGCCATCGCTTCGCCTTTGGCTGTGGTGCGGCCGACAATCGCGATGCCTGCCGCGCCAGCCTGCGCAAACTGCAACGCAATCGCCGCGCCAAGCCCCTGCGTGCCACCTGTGACGATGGCGATCTTTCCTTCGATACGGTTCATATTCCCGCCTTATGTTTCATTCTTGAACTGGAGGTCAGCCAGCACCGTGTTGAACTGTTCGACGCTCCATTTATCACGCAGCGCTTCTTCCAAATAGGCGGCTTGCGTCTTCGGGGCGAGGCCACCGACAGGCGGGTTACGATCGAGGTTCGTGGGGAACGGATAGCCCTCTGCGCTCGCGGCAATCACGTTCGCGACATTGATCGAGGGCGAGGCATTGAGCAGCGCAGGGAACAAGGCGCGGCACATCGCAGTGCGGTTGACACTTTCCATCGCGCGACCAAAGGCGGACGAGACTTGGAACAGGTTCACCAGTCGGAACCGATCTGTGGTGTGGTTCGTGCCAGCGCCATGCATCACCGCAGGGTTAAAGAACACAGCGTCCCCTTTTTCCAACGGTAACTGCACATAGTTCTCGGCGAAATAGTCCTGATACTCTGGGCGGTTAAAGGCGAGGTATCCTTCAAAGAACTGCTGCGAGAACGGCAGTAGCAATGTCGGCCCTGTCTCAACAGGCATGTCGCAATGGGCTAGCGCACCTTGCAGCGTCAGAACTGGCGAAATGCCGTGGATATGCGCGGGAAACTGTGCCATGCGATCCGCAGACATAAATCCGAGGTGGTAATCGCGGTGCGGCTTCTGCGCGGCGCCACCTGGGTTCACGCGGTTGACCTGCGCGGTCATTTGATAGGCCGGCCCCAACCATGCCTCAGCCGCGAGCGCGAGCGTGTTGCAGCCGTAGTAGGCGGCGAAATTATCTGGATCGGCGAGGCAGTGTTTTTCCAGCGAATTCCAGATGCGGTCATTTGCACCGGGTTTTGCAAAGTGATCGCCGCCTCCGATTGCCTTGGCTTTTTCATCGTCGATGATCTGTTCGAAAATCGCAGAGGCACGGTCGATTGCGCCGTGGTCGCTCAGCGCTTGTTTGATCACGATGATCCCTGCGCCATC
>JAYPVO010000004.1:0-36587 GCA_038134645.1 Paracoccaceae bacterium | reverse complement strand
CCGACATGGAAGGCACCAAGGCGCTCGCTCTGGAAGAATGGGCCAAGGCATCGGGACAGGGGTTCTTGCGGTTCGACTATTCGGGCCACGGCATTAGCGATGGTGATTTTGAGGACGGCTGCATCGGCGATTGGTTCGAAGACGCCAGCGCCGCGATCGACTTGATCGACGGTCGGGTCGTCTTGGTCGGCTCCTCTATGGGCGGCTGGGTTTCGCTTCTGCTGTGCCGTGAACGGGCGGACAAAGTCGCGGGGCTTGTCACTATCGCAGGTGCGCCCGACTTTACCGAAGACGGCTATTGGGCAGGGTTCTCTGACGAGGAACGCGAAACCATCATGACTGTGGGTCGCATCGAAATCCCGAATGAATACGTCGAGCCCTATGTCATCACCCGCCGCCTGATCGAGGATGGTCGTACCCGCCTGATCCTGCGCAGCCCGCTGACCTTCCCATTCCCTGCGCGAATTCTCCAAGGCAGCGCGGATGATGTGGTCACGCAGGATGTGGCAGAACGTCTATTTGCCCATGCGCAAGGCGACGATATCCAACTGACCGTCGTCAAAGGCGCGGACCATCGGTTCTCTGATCCGACTTGTCTGGCGCTGATCGAAAAGTCGGTCTGTGATATTTTGGAACGTATCGGCTAAATTGTGATTGATTGCCCTCTTCCCTCAAGGGGAGAGTTGCGCCATGATGCGGTTAAGACGGGTGAAAACATCCGCGAAAGACTGACGCAGGCAATTCCGCGGATGACGCGGGGGCAGGACACCAATGACCGAACCAATGGTTCTTTTACCCGGCATTTTGTCGGATATCAGACTGTTTTTACCGCAGCTGACCTCCTTGGGCCGCGAACGCCCCGTGATGGTCGCGCCGACCTGCCAAGGCGAGCGGATCGACGAAATCGCATCGAACCTCTTGCCCGGATTGCCTCAGAAGTTTGCCCTCGCGGGGCATGGATTTGGCGGAATGGTCGCGATGGAGATTTTGCGCCGCGCACCCGAGAGGGTTACGCGGGTCGCGCTGATCTCGACCTCGCCATTGCCCGAGACACCACAGGATTCCGCCGAACGAGAGCTGCGGATCGTTGGTGCGCGGGCAGGACGGTTTGACGATATCTTAGCCAAAGAGGTGCCGATGGAATCCATCGGGGCCGCTCATCGCAAGGACATTTGGGGCAAGCTGCAAACCATGGGTAAAGCGGGCGGGGTCGAGACCTATGTCCGCCAATGCCGCGCCATGCAGCGCCGCCGCGATCAGCAAAGCACCCTGCGTCGCATCAAACAGCCTGCGCTTTTGATCTGCGGAGCAGAGGACACCGTTTTCCCCGTGAAGCGGCATGAATTCATGGCGCAGTTGATCCCTTACGCGCAATTGGCCGTCTTGCCTGGTGTTGGGCATTTGCCGAGCTTGGAGGCTCCTGCCGCCTTTGGCGAAACTCTGCGGTCGTGGATGAAGCAGCCCTTGGTTCTGCAGTAAAGGGGAGGGCGCTGCCCTCTTGGCCTGCGGCCAATTCACCCGGGATATTTAGAGCACAAAGGCAGCAAAAAGGGGCCCTGAGGCCCCTTTGTTCGTTTAGCCGTTAACCGCGACGACCTTGGGTTTCGCGGGCGCCGTGCCAGCATTCGCGTCGATAAAGTCGAGCACGAGCGGGCGGATGTTGTTGCGCCAGCTGCCGCCAGCAAAGATCCCGTAGTGACCAGCACCCGGTTCAACGTGCCATGCTTTTTTCTCGTCTGGCAGGTTGGTCAAGAGGTCCAGCGCGGCCTTGCATTGACCCGGAGCCGAGATGTCGTCTTCTTCGCCTTCGACGGTTTTCACAGCAACGGTCGTGATTTTAGAAATGTCGACCTTATGGCCGTTCACGACGAATTCGTTGCGGGCGATGTCGCGATTCTTGAACACGCGTTCAACGGTGGAGAGGTAGAACTCTGCCGTCATGTCCATCACGGCGAGGTATTCGTCGTAGAACACATTGTGTTTGTCGTGATCCGAAGATTCGCCGCGGGCGGCGCGGAAGATCTGGTTTTGGAAGGCTTCGGCGTGGGTCTGACCGTTCATCGAGATGAACGAGGCCAGTTGCAGAAGACCCGGATAAACCTTGCGGCCAACGCCTGCGTATTTGAAGCCAACGCGCTGGATCATTGTCTGTTCCAACTGGCCCATGGTGACCGAGTGGCCAAAGTCGGTGACCTCGGTCGGGGCGGCGCTGGGGTCAACGGGGCCACCGATCAGGGTCAGCGTTTTCGGCTGTGCCTTAGGGTCCATTTCCGCCAGATAGGCGGTTGCGGCCAAGGTCAGGGGAACAGGCTGGCAAACGGCGATCACGTTGATGTCGCTGCCCAAGTGTTTCATGAAATCAACGAGGTAGAGGGTGTAATCCTCAACGTCGAACTTGCCTTCGCTGACAGGAATGTCGCGGGCGTTGTGCCAATCGGTGGTGTAGACCTCGCAATCGGGCAGGAGGCTCATCACGGTTTTGCGCAGGAGCGTCGCATAGTGGCCCGACATCGGAGCCACGAGCATCACGCGGCGTTTCATCGGTTTGCGGCCCGCGACCTTAAAGTGAATGAGATCGCCGAAAGGACGCTCTACGACCTTTTTGACTTGGACGATGTGATCACGTCCGTCGCCGGTTTGAACCGAAGGGATACCCCAATCGGGTTTAGCAACCATACGAGAGAAGGTGCGCTCTGTCACTTCGCCCCAAGCGCCTAGCCATTCGACCATCGGATTGGAGGTCGCGGCCAATGCGGGGTACGCGGCAAATGCACGCGCCGTAGCCCCTAACCACTGATTAGTGTTTCGTACGCTTTCCATAAGGTCGTAAGTGTACATATACTTCACTTGTAACGTCTCCTGTTCGCGGAACGATGCAGCCTAATGCAACGTCCCCAAAACTCTGCAGACAGGGCGATGCTGCATGTGCGAAGGTTAAGGGGAGGACGCACATATGACAACTAGTGATTTGGTCGAAGATGCCGCAGGGCATCCGCAGCTTGCAAAGCTCGAGCAAAACATGGCGCGAATTGAGGCTTTGACCCAACGCGTTATGGCTGCTTTCGCTCATAAACGTCATGTGCCAGAGGCATTACAGGGTCCATCGCAAGAGCTCTATCTGAAAGCGGCGATGGCATATTGGAACGAAGCGGCCGCGAATCCTGCGAAGCTTTTTGAGCAACAAATCGCATATTGGGGCAAAACGCTGACCCATTTTGCCGAAGCTCAGGCGGCCTTGGCGAAGGGTACGTTGGAAGCGCCAGAGGACAATACGCCCGATGATCGGCGGTTCAGTAACCCGATGTGGAAGACGAACCCCTATTTCAACATGATCAAGCAGCAATACCTGATCAACTCCGAGGCTCTGGCGAAGGGCGTCGAAGAGATCGAGGGGATTTCTGACCTTGAACGCAAACGGTTGAAATACTTCGGCGGGCAAGTCATCGACATGATGTGCCCGACCAATTTCCTGCCCACCAACCCCGACGCGCTGGAACGCGCGATTGAAACCGAAGGGCAGAGCCTGATCGACGGGCTGGAAAACCTCGTGCGTGACCTAGAAGCGCATGATGGTGAACTGGTTGTGTCCCTTGCGGATGGCTCGGCCTTTAAACTGGGCGAGAATATCGGGACCACCAAAGGCGAGGTTGTGTTCCGCAACCATATGTTCGAACTGATCCAATACACGCCGACGACCGATCAAGTGCGTGATATTCCGATCGTTCTGTTCCCGCCGTGGATCAACAAATTCTACATCCTCGACCTCAAGGAAAAGAACAGCCTTGTGAAATGGATCGTGGATCAAGGCTACACGCTGTTCATCGTGTCTTGGGTTAACCCAGGGCCTGCGATGCGCGACACGGGCCTGAACGATTACATCGAGGACGGTTACCGCACGGCGATGCGCGAAGTGAAATCGATCTGCGGCACAGAGACGATCAACGCGGTCGGCTACTGCATCGCGGGCACCACATTGTCGCTGACGCTGTCGCGGATGAAACAACAGGGGGATACCTCTGTTGGATCGGCGACCTTCTTTACCACGCTGACGGATTTCTCGGATCAGGGCGAGTTTAGCGTTTTCCTCACCGACGACTTTGTTGACGGGATCGAGGCCGAGGTGAACCGCACGGGCGTGCTCGAGTCCTTCTATATGGCACGTACGTTTAGCTACCTGCGCTCGCGTGACCTGATTTATCAGCCCGCGATCAAGAGCTACATGATGGGCGAAACCCCACCAGCCTTTGACCTTCTGTATTGGAACGGCGATGGCACGAACTTGCCCGCTAAGATGTCGGTCGAATACCTGCGTGGCCTTTGCCAAAAGAACAAATTCGCGGATGGCGGGTTTGAACTGGCAGGGGACGTGCTGAAGATCAACGAGGTGGATGTTCCGCTCTGTGCCATTGCCTGTGAAACCGACCACATCGCTGCGTGGCATGCCTCTTATGCGGGGGTAAAGCAGATGGGATCGACCGATAAGACATTCATCTTGTCAGAGAGCGGTCACATCGCGGGCATCGTAAACCCGCCGTCCAAGGGCAAATACGGGCACTACACCAATCCCGACATGTCTGGTTCCGCAGAAGAGTGGAAATCGGGCGCTGTTCGCAACGACGGGTCGTGGTGGCCACGTTGGGGCGCATGGCTCGCTGAACGGTCTGGCGAAATGGTACCCGCCAGAACACCGGGTGATTCGTCCCATCCAGTGCTCTGTTCGGCCCCTGGAACTTACGTAGCGGCAGCACCACCAGAGAGAGAATAACCCTCTGGTGGGGGCTAACCCACTGATTTTGCTGTGTCGCAGAAATTTCATATGCTGCAGTGCAGAAAAAACTTGAAATGCTGCGGTGCAGCATGCATATTGTTGGTAAGACAAATGACCAGCGGCAAGCGCCGCATGTACCATGAAAGGTATTACCGATGACTGCTTCTACTGACTTCACCGCTGTATTCAAAGACATGATGGGCGCATTCCCGATCGACACCAAATCGATGGAAGACGCTTACAAATCGCAAACCACTCTGGCTGAAAAAATGTCGGCTGTTGCGATCGACGCTGCTCAGAAATCGACTGAACTGTCGGCAAAATGGGCTCAAGACACTCTGGCAAAACTGACCGAGCTGTCGACCGTTAAAGCAGAGCCTGCTGACTACGCTAAATCGGTTACCGATTTCGCTCAGACCGCTGCTGAAGCTGCTGCAGAGCACATGGCTGCTTTCGCTGAAATCGCGAAAAAAGTTCAGGCCGACACTCTGGAACTGATGATGGCTGCTGGCAAAACCGCTCAGGAAGACCTGACCGCTGCTGCTAAAAAAGCAACCACCGAAGTTACCGCTGCTGCTAAAAAAGCTGCTGCGAAGTAATTCGACTACCCGACTTAATCCTCCTCCCTTTAGGTCGGAATTGATGGGCGAGCTGTGAAAACAGCTCGCCCTTTCTTTATTCTTTATTTTTAATCAGATGCAGCATAGGCTCGCTGCATTGCCGCAAACGTTCGGGGAGGGACCCGTGGCCGAAACAAACAAACCACTGCTCATCAAACGGTACGCAAGCCGCCGCCTCTATAATACTGAAACAAGCGACTACGTGACGCTTGAGGATATCGCGCTGTTCATTCGTGAAGGCCGTGAAGTTCAGATTGTAGATCTTAAATCAGGCGATGACCTAACGCGTCAGTATCTGCTTCAAATCATTGCAGAACATGAAAGCCGCGGGGAAAGCGTTCTTCCGGTTGATGTGCTGACCGATCTGGTGCGCAGCTACACGACCCAAGCGACTTCTGTGGTGCCACAGTTCCTCGCGGCGTCGTTCGAAATGCTCCGCCAGAGCCAGTCCACCATGATGGAAAAGATGACCAAATCGCAGCCTTCCATGCCCGCGATCCCGGGGCTAGAGGCGATGCAGGCGCAGCAAGCCGCATTCTTTAAGGCGATGACAGGTGGTCTTGTCGGTTCATCTGGCCCTGAAAAAGAGGACGACGCGAAATCTGGCGACGACCTCGATACGATCAAAAAACAACTTGCCGAGCTTCAGGACAAACTGTCCAAAATTGGTAAGTAATCTACGAAAGCCGCCTCTGTGCTGACCGATCTCACGATTGTAATTGTGACGGTCCTCGCGGGGGCGGTTTTGTTTTACCCAAAGCTCAGACGCGCGACAGGATGGCGGGCCACGGTCACGCCGCTGGCCTCGATCATAGGCAGCGGGTTTCTGGTCCTCGGCCCAGTTCTCGACGACAGTTTCGGTGCTTTTGCCCCCGTTGTGATGCTGGGCCTCTGCGCTGTGGCCTATGCCTTTGGCGGTGCGATCCGCGCCAACATCCACGACATCGACGCAAACCCTGACCGTGGCCGTGGCATTGCGCGGCTCGAAACCGTGGCTTCTTGGCTTTTGGCAGGGGCCTATTTCATCTCGGTCGCCTATTACCTGAACCTCTTTGGCGCCTTCGCCGCGACCCTGACCCCGTGGAGCGGCGCCATGCCCGCACGGATCATCACGACCGTGACTTATGCGGTTATCCTCTTGGTCGGCTGGGTCTACGGATTTCACGCCATGGAACGGATGGAGCAAGCCTCCGTCACCCTCAAACTTGCGATCATCGCGGGCCTGCTCGCAGGTTTGGCTGTGCATTTCACTGATCAAGCAAATGCGGGCGGTTTGGTTATAAACCCCGTGACCGTCTCAGGCTGGGGCGCTGTCACACTGGCCTTTGGCCTGATCGTTACGGTCCAAGGGTTCGAAACCTCGCGCTACCTCGGCGACACATATTCCGCTGATATGCGGGTGCGGTCGATGCGGTGGGCGCAGCTGATCTCCGCCGCTATCTATATGATTTACATATGCCTTTTGGTGTATCTCTTCCCCGCAGGCCATGTGCCTTTGTCTGAAACGGCAGTGATCGACATGATGGCCATCGTCGCGCCCGTTTTGCCGCCGCTGCTGATCGTCGCGGCCTTATCGGCCCAGTTCAGCGCGGCTGTGGCGGATACAGGCGGATCGGGCGGATTGGTGACGGAACTGACCAAAGGGCGGCTCGGCACGGGGCAATCCTATGCGGTGCTGGTGGCCGTGGGGTTGGCGCTGACATGGGGCGCGGATGTCTTTGCCATCATCGCCTACGCCAGCCGCGCCTTTGCCGCCTATTACGCCGTCCAAGCTGCCATTGCCGCCCAACGCGGGCGTCCGATCTATTGGGCGCTGGCGGTTTTGGGCGCGGGCATCGCGATCTTTGGGCGATCGGTCGAAGGTTAATCATTCACCGTTGCGGCGTCGAAGCTGACACCCTAGCGTGGCCTTACCGAACAGGAGGCTGGGTCATGGCACCATCATCAGGTCGAATTACCCTCTGGGGCGTTGAGGTCTTTGTGGCCACCGCGCAAGAGGCGTCGATCTCGGCGGCAGCGCGGCGGCTGGGTGCCTCGGCCGCGACGGTGAGCCAGCAGTTAACCAATCTGGAAACCAGCGTTGGCGCGATCCTGTTGAACCGCAACGAACGGCCTATCACGCTGACTTCTGCGGGCGAGAAATTCCTACGCCGCGCCAATGCCATTCTGAACGAGGCCGATCAGGCGCGGTTGGAACTCTCGGGCGATAATTCTGGGTTAACGCGGCTCCGCCTCGGGATGATCGAGGATTTTGAATCCGACGTCACGCCGCGCCTCTTGGGCGAAATCGGTGATGTCCTGAAATCCTGTCAGTTCCTGTTAGAGACGGGCCCATCGCATCAGTTGCACGACCTTTTGGACGCACGGGCGCTCGATATGATCGTGGCGGCGGACCTGCCGACGATGACAGAAGGGCTGGAACGTCACGCGCTCATGCAAGAACCCTTTGTCATCGCAGCGCCCAAGGGGGCGGTGGATATGACCGCGCCGCTGCCTGATCTGCGCCGTTTGCCGATGATCCAATACACCACCCGCCATTTCATGGGGCAGGTGATTGCCGCGCATCTCGCACGCGAAAACTTCCCCTTGGCCCATCGGTTCGAGTTGGACAGCTATCACGCGATCCTTGCGATGGTTGCGGGCGGGGCAGGCTGGTCGATCCTGACGCCGATGGCATGGCTGCGGGCGGAACGGGTCCACGATCAGCTCGACCTGATCCCGCTGCCCTTCGCGCCACTGTCGCGCCAGATTGCCCTGACCGCACGGCGCGGGGCGCTGGCGGACACGCCGACCCAAGTGGCAGATCGGTTACGCCCGTTGATCGACGATCTGATCGTCGGTCCTGCTGTCGCCGCCTATCCGTGGCTCAAGGGACAGCTCACCACGCTCTAGTGAAAATCGCGGCTTTTGGGGATGACGCGGACGTTGCGCGGGTGACGGGCGGCCCCTGCGGGAATGGGTTTTGTGACCTCATCTGCGCGGGCCATCGGGGGTGCCATCGCCTCTGGCGCCAATCGCAACAGCGCATCCGACCGATCCTCTAGATGCTGCGCCACAACGTGGATGATGTCGCCCTCGCGCTGGATATACCCTTCGACGGACAAGAGCCGAGACTGCATCACCACCTTGCGATAGGCCTCCATCATCTTGGGCCAAACGACGATATTGGCGACGCCAGTTTCATCCTCAATGGTGATAAAGCACACGCCCTTGGCCGATCCGGGCCGTTGACGGATCAGCACCAACCCCGCCAGTTTGACCTTTTGCCACGGGCGGGACTGCATCAGATCGCGGGTCGCGCCATAGCCCTTTTTCCGCATGCCTGCGCGCAAGAACCCCATCGGGTGCGCCTTGAGCGACAGATGCAGCGTCTGATAATCCGCCACGACCTGTTCGCAGTTGGGCATCTGCGGCAGGGCGACAGCGGGTTCGACCCCTTCATCACGCGTCTCGGCAAACAGCGGCAGATCGGGCGCATCGCGGAGCGATTTCGCCTCCCACAGGGCTTGCCTGCGGTCGATAAACAGCGACCGCATCGCGTCCGCCTCGGCCAGTTTGCGGATGTGGGCCGCGCTGATCCCAACCTCTTGGAGCGATTTGACATCCCGAAACGGCCTGTCGCGGGCCGCCATCAGCCGCAGGGCCGCCGCCTGTGGAAACCCGCTGATCTGACGGAACCCCAACCGCAGCGCAAAGCCCCCGCTGACAGGTTCCAACGTGGTGTCCCAGTCGGAGTAATTCACATCGGGCGGGCGCACGATCACACCGTGGTCGCGGGCATCACGCACCAGTTGCGCAGGGGCATAAAACCCCATCGGCTGCGCATTCAGCAGGGCCGCGCAAAAGGCTGCGGGGTAATGGCATTTCAGCCAACTCGACACATAGACCAACTGGGCAAAGCTCGCCGCGTGGCTTTCGGGAAACCCGTATTCGCCAAAGCCCTTAATCTGATCGAAACAGCGGCGAGAGAATTCCTCGTCATAGCCGCGCGTCACCATCCGCCCGACCATCTTTTCTTCAAGCCGCCCAATGGTGCCACGGCTGCGAAAGGTCGCCATCGCCTTGCGCAGTTCATTGGCCTCGGCGGGCGAAAACTCTGCCGCTTCAATCGCGATCTTCATCGCCTGTTCCTGAAAGATCGGCACGCCGAACGTCCGCCCAAGGATTTGGCGCAGCTCTTCGGGATGATGGGGCGGCGCGGGGGACGGGTAGATCACGGGTTCCTCACCGCTCCGCCGTCGCAAATACGGATGCACCATATCGCCCTGAATAGGCCCAGGCCGCACGATCGCGACCTGCACCACGAGGTCGTAAAATTCACGCGGGCGCAGGCGCGGCAGCATGTTGATCTGGGCGCGGCTTTCCACCTGAAACACCCCGATGCTGTCCCCACGGCAGAGCATATCGTAAACCCTCGGGTCCTCTCTGGGGGTGGTGGCGAGGGTGAGGTGTTTTCCGTAATGCGCTGATATTAAATCGAAACACTTGCGGATGCAGGTCAACATGCCAAGCGCGAGGATATCCACCTTGAGGATCCCCAGCGCATCAATGTCATCCTTATCCCATTCGATGAAACTGCGATCCGCCATCGCGCCGTTGCCGATGGGAACGGTTTCGGTCAGGGGCCGTTCGGTCAGGATGAACCCGCCCACATGCTGCGAGAGGTGACGCGGCATCCCGATCATTTGGCGGGCCACGGTCAGCGTGCGACGCAACAGCGGGTCACTCAAATCCAAGCCCGCCTCAGTGACGCGCTTTTCCTCAACATCGGTGCCCCACGATCCCCAAACGGTTTTGGCGATGGCGCTGGTGACATCCTCGGACAGGCCCATGACCTTGCCCACCTCGCGGATGGCAGAGCGGGGGCGATAGTGGATCACCGTCCCACATAACCCCGCCCGATCCCGCCCGTATTTGGCGTAGATATGCTGGATCACTTCCTCGCGCCGTTCGTGTTCGAAATCGACGTCGATATCGGGCGGTTCCTTGCGTTCCTCAGAGATGAAACGTTCGAACAATAGCTGGTGCTGCGCAGGGTCCACCGCCGTAATGCCGAGCACATAACACACCGCCGAATTCGCCGCCGATCCGCGCCCCTGACACAGGATCGGAGGGCTGCTCTGGTCACGGGCGAAACGGATGATGTCATGAATAGTTAAAAAATACCGCGCAATATCGAGCTTTTCGATCATGCGAAGTTCTTTTTGTATAATTTTGACCGTTTCATCGGGTATCCCGTCAGGATAACGGTCCGCGGCGCCTTTCCACGTCAATTCCTCTAGGTAGGCCTGCGGGGTTTGCCCCTCTGGCACGACCTCTTTGGGGTATTCATAGGACAGTTCGCGCAGGTCGAAACGGATGCTATCGGCCACCTCGCGGGTGGCGCGGATCGCATGGGGCCATTCGGCAAACAGGCGGCACATTTCTGCGGGCGTTTTCAGGTGCCGTTCGGCGTTCGGCTCTAACAGATAGCCCGCATCGCTCAGCCGTCGTTTTTCGCGGATGCAGGTCATCACATCCTGCAGGGGTCTACGGTCGGGCGCGTGATAGAGCACGTCATTGGTCGCGAGGATCGACAGCCCGTTGCGATCGGCCAGCGCGTCCAGATGGTTGATCCGTGCGCGATCCGCCCCGCGATAGAGGTAGGCCGCAGCGATATGGGTGATCTGCGGCACGCTGCGTTTGAGGTGCTTGAGCCGCGGTTCCCATTTGGTCAGGTCGTCGGGCGGGATCACAATCAGCCGCAACCCCTCTGCCGCGTCGCGCAGGTCGGCCAGCGGAATGTCACAGGCCCCTTTGTCCTGCCATGTGCCGTCAGGCGTGTGACGTTTGCCCTTGGACAACAGCGTAGACAGGCGACCATAGCTGGCCCGATCCGTGGGATAGGCGAGGATCATATCGCCTTCGGTCAGCACAATCCGACAGCCGATCAGCGGGCGGATATGCGCCTTTTCCGCCTCCACATAGAACCGCACGACCCCCGCAAGCGTGTTGTGATCCGCCACGCCAAGCACGTCATAGCCCGCCTCCCACGCGGTCTGCACCAGATCGCAAGCCTCTGACGCGCCACGCAAAAAGGAAAAGCAGCTTGTGAGCCCCAGTTCCACATAGGCGCTGCGCGGATTGGGGGTAAAGCCGCTGTCGTCAGGCAGGCTCCGTTTCGGGTGATGAGGCGTAATGTCGGGCATCAGGCAAAGAGCCCATGCAGGAACCAACGCGGCTCTGCCCCACGCAGATCGCCCAGCACACCCTCGCGGTAAATCCACAGGCGCAGGCCGTGCTGATCCTCGACCTTGTAGTAATCGCGCAGGCGTGTGCCCGGTTTGTCGGCCCACCATTCGGGGGCAATCCGCTCTGGCCCGTCAAAGCGGCCCACGCGGTGCACCTGCCGTCGCCAGACAAACTGGGCGGGCGGACCTTCGGGCACGGCATAGAGGACGCGGATTTCCTCGGGGTGTTCGAGCAGGCGAATGGGCCGCCGTGGGTGGGTGGCGGCAGGGTCAGGCGTGCCCGCCATCGCAGGCCGCCACTGTTCTGAACGTTCGGGGATATGCCGCTCTAACGGGGCAGGACGCAGCACCCCACGTGGCCCAAACCGCGCGGTGAGACGGTCGATGGTCTGCGCCAATTCGCTGCCATCCGTGGCGCGGCGATCCAGACGGTGCTGTAGCTTGCCCATCTGTTCGACAAAGGGCGCGGCGAGGGTGATCAGGTCAAACCCATAGCCAGGGTCGATGCGGTCCAGCTTTCCGTCGAAGAGTTTCGCCAGATGGGCGGCATCGCGGCTGGGCTGGCTGGTGGCGACCGTGACAGAGGACACATCCCCATCGGTGCGATACACGGTCAGCGTGATCCGCCGCGCGCCAAACCCTGCGGCCTCTAGATCGGCGCAGAGGTCTTGGGCCAGTTGGGGAATCCATTCGGTCGGGTCTTGGACGGGTTCGGGCAGGCGGGCGTGGGTGATGAACCGAGGCGGATCATCGGGCGCATCCAGCGGCTCTGCCAATTTCCCCACCATCTGGTCGAGCCGCATCAGCGGGTTTTCCACCAGCGGCGCACGGGCAAACCGACGGGCGAGAGGCACACGCGGCACCGCGATCAGATCACCGATGGTCTTTAGCCCCAACCGATTGAGCAACAGCGTCGTGTCATCCGTGATCCGCAAGGCCCGCACGGGTAGGGCGCTGATCTGTGTCTCTAGCTGATCAGGCGGGCAGACCGCCCGCACCGCGCCAAAACGGGCCAGCCCCCATGCCGCGCCATGGGTCGGGGCAATCGCGCTCGCAGAGTTGAGGCCGAGGCCCGCCAGACGGTCCTCGATCTGCAAGAGCATCGCGTCCTCTCCGCCAAAGAGGTGAGCGCAGCCCGTGATGTCCATAACGATCCCATCGGCCCCATCCCGCGCGGTCCAAGGCGCCCATCGCCGCGACCAGAGCATCAGCCGTTCCAGCGCACGAGCGTCGCTGTCCACATCCGCATGGTCGAGGTGCAGCGCAGGGCAGATCGCCCGCATATCGACAACGCGGGCACCGATATAGACGCCCGCGGCTTCGGCTGCGTGGTTGGTGGCATGGATCATCGCGCCCCGTGCGCTATCCACGGCCAAGGCGCAGGGCATATCCGCAGGCGGGCTATCGCCGCGCCGATCCGCCATGATCTGCCAGCGGTCCATCGCAAAGCGGGGCAGGTGGAGGGACAGGATACGCCGCCCCGATGGTTTCGGTTTGGCCCAGTCTGGCGCAGGGGTCTTTAGCCCTGTTTCCAACTGTTTCAGGGCGGCAGCGAGGTCCATGTCCCGTGATGACAGGCGGCTCACCCTTCAGCCTCCCTCCGCTGGTCGTCATAGGCGTCCGCTTCAACGCCGTGGTCAAAGGTCAATCGGGTGCCATCATACTGCGCCACCCAACGCCCCGTTTTGCCCCAGCGGGATCGGAATAAATCCGCCTCCCAGACGGGCGCACCGGGGGCGCGGCTGTCCCACGGGTGTTTGAGCGATTGCAGAGAGGCCACGCGCCAGCGATTGCGTGCCGCGCTCAGCCCCGCAGTAGCCGCCCGCCGAATGAGCCACGCGGGAATACGATGCGCCTCTGACCGCAAGGCCAGCCGTTTCGTCGCGGTGAAATCGAGGACAGCGGGATCACCCCAGACCTCACCCAGCACGGCGCCAAAGGCAGGGCAACGCAACCCTTCCTCCATCGCCCAAAGGACATCGACGGGGCGGTTGGCGTCCACATGGATGATCTCTATCGGGCGGGGCAAGCCGCGCAGATGCGGACGGCCTGTTTCCTTGCGCGACAGACGGTCTTGAATCCACAGAACGGGTTTGGCGGTGTCCAGATGGGCCAGCACAAAACCCACCGCTGCCGCATCAATAGCGCGGGGGCTAAACACCTCTGACAGGGTGGCATCTTTGGGCGTTGGACGGGACATGGCAGACTCTTTGTTCTCTTTTTGTTCTACATCGAGTCGCCACCTTCCGTCAAATGTCCTGATGGGCCGTGGCGGAAAGCAATGAAACCGCTTGCTCTTGCAAAACGGCTAGGTAAGCATCCGCCCATGACCCAAGATATGCGCCAAACGGCTACCCGAATTTTCACCGCAGGCGTTGCTGCCGCTGATCCCTTTACTGGCGTCCAAGGCGCATTGCCCGACACAGCCCCTGCGCTGATCCTGTCCGTTGGCAAGGCCGCCCGCCGTATGGCTGAGGCCGCGTTGGACCGTTTCGCGGGCGTGCCAACAATCGTTGTGACCAACGCTGAAAACGCGTCTCCGCTAGAGGGCGCGACCGTGATCACCGCAGGCCATCCCGTCCCAGACGAGGGCGGGGCTGCTGGCGCGCGGGCCTTTATCGAGGCGATCCAATCCACCACGGGTCCCGTTCTGGTGCTCGTCTCGGGCGGCGGGTCTGCGCTGCTACCTGCACCTGCGGGGGACATCACGCTCGACGATAAGGCCGAGGTCAGCAGGCTCCTTTTGGCGTCGGGGGCGGATATTCGGACGATGAACCTGCTGCGCCAGCAACTGTCCCTGATCAAAGGGGGCGGCTTGGCGCGGCTCTGTGCGGGGCGCGATCTGCGGGCGTTGATCCTGTCGGATGTGGTCGGCGATGACCTCTCTACGATTGCCAGCGGCCCGACCGTTGCGCCTTTGGGCAGCCGCGCCGATGCGATTGCCGTTCTAGAACGCCTGAACATCTGGGACCGCGTGGCGCAGTCCGTGCGCGATTGGCTCACCCGATCTGACGCTGACCAACCGATTGCAGAGGCGCAGAACATCCTGATCGGATCAAACGCCCAATCGGTCGCCGCAATGGCCGCCGAGGCAGGCGTGGCGCATGTCATTCCCACCGCTATCGAAGGTGACGTTGCCGATGCGGCCCGCGAAATCTGTGACGCAGCAGGTGAGGGGATCACCATTTGGGGCGGGGAAACGACCGTGACGCTCAAGGGCACAGGGCGCGGGGGCCGTAACCAAGAGCTCGCCCTGCGCATCGCGCTAGAGGCACAGGCGCGGGGCTGGACGAACTGGACCTGCCTTCAGGGGGGATCGGATGGGCGTGATGGACCGACGGACGCTGCAGGTGGTTTGGTCGATGAGGGCACGCTTGCGCGGATCGCGGCGGCGGGCGGTGATCTCGCGGCGCTCTTGGATAATAACGACAGCTATGCGGCACTGGGCCTTGCGGGGGATCTGTTGATGACAGGCGGCACGGGGACCAATGTGGCCGATCTGGGTGTCCTTATTCGATAAGAATTGAACAACCCTTCAATTTCTCTTGCCTCTCCTCTGCTCTCGCCCGAAAGTGGTGTAAACAGAGACGGAGGACCTGATGAAAACGCGGATCGCTTTGCTGCGGCAAATGGGGAATGCACGCCCCTATGCAGAGACAAAACCCATTGAAATCGTTGAGGCAGAGCTGTCTGAACCTGGTAGTGGGGAACTCCTGATTAAAATGGCGGCGGCGGGTCTATGCCACTCTGACCTTTCCGTCATCAACGGCGACCGTCCGCGCGATATGCCCGTTGCGCTGGGGCATGAGGCCTCTGGCGTGGTCGAGGCCGTCGGCCCGAACGTCACCCGCTTTGCCAAGGGCGATCACGTGGTTCTGGTCTTTGCGCCCTCCTGTGGTCACTGCGTTCCCTGCGCTGAAGGTCGTCCTGCGCTCTGTATCCCTGCAGCGGCTGCGGCGGGCAAGGGCAGCCTGATCGGGGGTGACAAACGGATCAGCCACGAGGGGCACACCGTGAACCACCATGTCGGCGTCTCTGCGTTCTCGGACTACGCCGTGGTGTCCGAGGCGTCTTGTGTGAAAATCGACAAAGACATCCCGCTGGATCGCGCCGCGCTTTTGGGCTGTGCGGTGCTGACGGGCGTTGGTGCTGTGCTGAACTCTGGCAACCTGCGGGCAGGGCAGACCTGCGCGGTGGTGGGTCTGGGCGGCGTTGGCCTGGCCGCGCTCTTGGGCGCGATTGCAGGTGGCGCGCGTGAAGTCATCGCGGTCGACCTTGCCGCCGACAAACGTGCCTTTGCGCTGGAACTGGGTGCGACTGCCGCGATTGACCCGTCAGAGGAAGGCGCGGTTCAAAAGCTGCGCGATATGACGGGCGGTGGTGTGGACCTCGCGGTCGAGGTTGCGGGTGCCGTGCCTGCGTTGAAATACGCCTATGACGTGACGCGCCGTGGCGGGACGACTGTCACCGCTGGCCTGCCGAACCCGCAGCACGAGCTGAAAATCCCTGCCGTGTCGCTGACTGCGAACGAACAAACGCTCAAGGGGTCTTATGTCGGATCATGCGTGCCACTTCGGGATATTCCGCGCTTTGCGTCTATGATGATGCGGGGGCAGTTGCCGATTGAAAAGCTGATGACCCATCAGATCAAACTTGAGGACATCAACGAGGGCTTTGATCGTTTGGCCGAAGGGGCTGCGATCCGTCAGGTCGTCGTGTTTGACTAACCTCTAAAAGCCTTGCGCCCGCCGATGAGGGCGGGCGCAAGCTGCGTTTAGGTTTTGAAGATCCGGTAGATCGCTGGGATCACCAGAACCGTCAGGGCGGTTGAGGACAACAACCCGAACAAGAGCGAGATCGCGAGACCTTGGAAGATCGGGTCAACGAGGATCACCGCCGCGCCGATCATCGCCGCAAGCGCGGTCAGAAGGATCGGTTTGAAACGGGTCGCACCTGCTTCGATCAGAACATCCACGGTCACTTCGCCGTCGTCATTGGCATTGCGGATAAAGTCCACCAGTAGGATCGAGTTCCGCACGATAATCCCCGCAAGCGCGATGAAACCAATCATCGAGGTCGCCGAGAAGGGCGCGCCGAACAGCCAGTGACCACCCATAATGCCGAGGAACGTCAGCGGCACAGGGGTCAGGATCACCAGCGGCAGACGGAAGCTGCCGAACTGGGCCACGACGAGGATGTAAATCCCCAAGAGAGCCACACCAAAAGCAGCGCCCATGTCGCGGAAGGTGACCCAAGTCACTTCCCATTCACCATCCCAGAGGATGACGGGGGTGTCCGTCTCGGACGGCTGACCGTTCAGGCTGATTTCGGGCTTCATGCCTTCGGGCCAGTCCATCGCGTCCAGACGTTCCTGCACGGCGAGCATACCGTAGAGCGGTGCCTCATAATCGCCCGCCATTTCTGCCATGACCATGATGGTGTCACGACCGTTGTGGCGGAAGATCGGGAACGACGCGCGTTCTTCGGTGATCTGCACAACGTCACCCAGTTCGACCACGCCACGACCACCGGGCAGGGCATTCGCCGGAACCGGAGTAGAGAGCGCCATCGCGTCCAGAGTGTTGTCGCCGTGGTCACGTGTCATCACGATCGGCAGCGGACGACGGCCTTCGCCACGGTGGGAATAGCCCACAATCGACGACCCGTTCAGGAGTTGCAGCGTCTGTGTGACGTCGCTTTCCAGCACGTTGTAGAAGTCGAGGTCAGAGGTCATCAGTTCTGCCCGCAGACGACGCGGCTGGACGCCGTAGTTGTTGTCTACGTCCACGACAAAGTCGATGTCCTCAAACGCGGCACGGACCTTTTCAGCAACCTCGCGACGGGTGTCAGCATCAGGGCCGTAAACCTCTGCCAGAAGGGTCGCGATCACGGGCGGACCCGGAGGGGGTTCGACCGCTTTGACGACCGTGCCTTCGGGCAGGTTCAGCGTGGCAAGACGTGCGCGCAGGTCCAGTGCGATGTCGTGGCTGGTGCGGTCACGTTCTGTTTTCGGCAGAAGGTTCAGCTGCACTTCGCCCATCTCTGGGTTCTGACGCAGGTAGTAGTGACGCACGAGGCCGTTAAAGTTGAACGGTGCTGCGGTGCCCGCGTGGGTCTGGGCCGAGATCACCTCGGGCATATCCATCGCGATACGTGCAGCGGCTTGGGCAACGGCATCGGTGGCCTCAACGCTCGACCCTTCGGGCAGGTCGATCATGATCGCCAGTTCCGATTTGTTGTCGAACGGCAGAAGTTTAACCGTCACGTCCTTGGTATAGAGGAGGCCGAGCGACCCGAAGGACAGCACAACCACGACCAAGAGGAAGATCAGCGACGATTTTTTACCTGCGAGCAGCGGACGCGCGATGCGGTCATACATGCGGCCCAGTTTGCCACCGGGGAACCCATGCCCATCATCGTGGTGCAGTTCCGCACGGCCTGCGATTTTCAGCATCAGCCACGGGGTCAGGATCACCGCCACAAAGAACGAAAAGATCATCGCGGCAGAGGCGTTCGCAGGGATCGGGCTCATGTAGGGGCCCATCAGACCCGACACAAAGAGCATCGGCAGAAGGGCAACCACAACGGTCAGGGTCGCAACGATGGTCGGGTTGCCGACCTCAGCCACCGCCGCGATGGTCGCGCCAAAGCGGCTCTGCCCCGGTTTCTTCATCCCCCAGTGTCGGGCGATGTTTTCGATGACCACAATCGCGTCATCCACCAAGATCCCGATCGAGAAGATCAACGCAAAGAGCGACACACGGTTCAGCGTATAGCCCATGATGTAAGCAGCAAAGAGCGTCAGGAGGATCGTCACAGGGATCACGATGGCGACCACGATGGCTTCGCGCCAACCGATGGCGAGCCAGACGAGGATCACGATAGAGATGGTCGCCAGAGCGAGGTGGAACAAAAGTTCGTTCGCTTTTTCGTCGGCGGTTTCACCGTAGTCGCGAGTGATTTCGATATCGACGGATTCAGGGATGAGTTTGCCGTGCATGCCTTCAATGCGATGCAGGATTTCCTCGGCCACGATCACGGCGTTCGATCCAGCCCGTTTCGCCAGAGCGAGGGTGACGGCAGGACGGCGGGTGACTTCGCCGTTTTCATCGCGGGTCAGGGTCGCGACATGGCGTTCGTCGATGTCATTGACCAGCGCCACATCGGCCACGTCACGGACATAGACCGTGCGACCGTCGCGGGTGGTCAGTTCAAGGTTGCCGATATCCGCAGGCGTGGTCAGCGTGCGACCTACGACGAGGCCGATCTGTTCGCCACCATCACGGAGGGTGCCCGCAGGAACCGCGCTATTCGCGCTCTGCACTTTGCCCGCAAGCTGCTGGAGCGTCACACCGTATAGCGCCAGTTTTTCAGGGTTTGGTGCCACGCGGATCGCCTCATCAGTGGCGCCGATCAGGTAGGTTAGACCTACGTTTTCAATGGTCGCAGCTTCAACCTCAACCTCGCGGGCAATGCGGGTCAGGTCAGCGGCGGTGATGTCCTCATGGCCCTCAGCCGCGCTAAAGGTGACCGAGAGGATCGGCACGTCATTGATGCCACGGCCCACGACCATCGGCTGTGGGATGCCCACAGGGATACGGTCGAGGTTCGCCATGATTTTATCGCGGACGCGCAGGATTGCGGTGTCAGAGGGGATGCCGACCTCAAACCGTGCGGTGACCATCACGTGGTCGTCGCGGGTGTCAGAGTAGACGTGTTCGACGTTGTCGATGCCTTTGATGATCGTCTCAAGCGGCTCGGTGACGAGTTTCACCGCGTCTTCGGCACGCAGGCCTTGGGCTTCGACGAAAATATCGACGAGCGGCACAGAGATTTGCGGCTCTTCTTCGCGGGGCAGAGCGCCCAGCGCGATCAGGCCAACGGCGAGGGATGCCATCAGTAGAAGCGGCGTCAGCGGCGACAGCAGGAACATACGGGTCAACTGACCCGCAATGCCGAGCCCGCCTGTTTGGTTCGGATTACTCATGGTCAGTCACCACTACGTCGCCAGCATTGAGGCCGGTTAGAATTTCAACCCACTCAACGCCGTCACGCAGCATCGTGGCACCCGGAACGACAGCTTTTTCGATGGTGTGTCCGCCCTGTTCGACCGCAACGAAATCAATGCCGCCGATCTGGGTCACGGCAGCGGCAGGAACGATCAGCGCGTCATGGGTGCCAACGGTCAGGCGCACAGGCATACGCAGGCCCACAAAGGTGTCAGAGAGGCCATCGACCTCAACATCGGCCTCAATGCGACCGCCAGAGATTTGGGGGTAGATCTTGGCTAGACGGCCTTCGATCTGGCCATCAGTGCCGTCAATGGAAATCGGGTCGCCTTGGGCCAGCGACAGGGCGTGGCGTTCGGGGATCGACAGACGCAGGAACACGCCGCCACCGCCGATGACCGCGACAGGCTCACCTGGGTTGATCACAGAACCCAGAGACACAGGAACATCGAGGACGATACCCGTTTCAGGAGCAAGAACGCTGCCTTCTTCGATCTGGCGTTTGACGACCAGCTTTTCCGCCTCAGTCCCAGCGATTTCGCCGTTCAGAACGTCGACCGCGGTTTGCAGCCCCTCAAGGCGCTGCCCCGTGATTACGCCGTTTTCCGACAGTTGTTGACCGCGCTCGAGGTCCGCCTGCGCGGTTGCGAGACGCGAAGCGAGAGCTTCAAGGCGGGCGTCTAAAGCCTCTACCTGCAACAGAAGTTTGTCGTCTTCGATGCGGGCGATAGCCTGACCAGAGGTGACCTGATCGCCTTCGCTCACCAACAGCTCTGTGATGGTGCCCGGAATACGAGCCCGAGCCGGCACGCGGTCGCGGGTTTCGACGGTGCCGTAGACGGGTTTCCATTCCTGAACAGGCTCAGGACGGAGGGTGATCGTGTCCGCCGCAGCGGTGAATCCGGTCGCAGCGATGCAGGCCGTGAGTAGGAGCGCGCGCATGGGGGCCTCTCTGGTTAAACATTTAATTTACGACATATATAGACATACTTATATAAAAGCCAAGCGATTCTTTGGCCTTTGGTCCCGAACAGGATGACAAAATGATATGAAAAGAGCGCAAACCGACCGTTCGGTTGCGCTCTGATCTGTTAGGATTTGGGGTGGGTTTAGGTTGTTCGCAGTTTCGCGGTGGTCAGGGCCGAAAGTGCGACCATCACCGCAGCGGTGCCCAGCACCATCGGCAACCCGCCGATCTGATAGGTTAGCCCAGACAAGAGCGTGCCGATCAGACGCCCCAGCGCGTTGGCCATGTAGTAGAAGCCCACATCCATCGTCACCCGCTCTGATTTCGTGAAGGCGAGGATCAGGTAGGAATGGAGCGAAGAGTTCACCGCGAAAATCCCGCCAAAGGCCAAGAGCCCGATGACCAAGGTGATCGTCAGCCACAGTTGCGGGGCAGGCGAGAGGGCTACTGCAACTGTCAGCGCAGCAGGCACGATGAACAGCACCCATGCCCAAGTGCGGGCCGCGCCGATGATCTCTGCCTCTGGGCGGGTGGCCGCGCGGAGGATGCGTGGGGTGGCGGCTTGGACCATGCCGTAGAGGATAATCCACGCGGCCATGAACACGCCGATGATAAAGAACGCCGCGCGGTTGCCTGCCTCGGACCCGTCCGAGAGCACCGCGTAGAAATAGATCGGGATGCCGACGACGAACCATACGTCCCGTGCGCCGAACAATGTCACCCGCGCCGCAGAGAGCCAGTTCACGTTGTGGGACTTGGAAAAGACCTCAGAGAACTTTGCCCCTTTGCGGCCTTTGGGCAGGCCCGAAGGCATGAAGAGCGCCACGGCGATAAGGATCACGCCAAGGACAATCGCCATCGCCCAGATCGACGCCACGAACCCGAACGCGGCGAGGAGGGCAGCGCCCATGAGGAAGCCCACGCCTTTGACCGCGTTCTTGGACCCTGTGAGGATCGCCACCCAACGGAACAACCCGCCATCGCCCGAGGGCGCGAGGAGTTTGACCGCCGATTTCGACGACATCTTGGCCAAGTCTTTGGCCACGCCCGATGCGCCTTGGACGCACATGACAAAGGCGACAGAGGCAGGGATCGACCAGCTCGGGTCCAGTTGGGCGAGCGCGAGGAGCGCCACGACCTGAAGGCTCAGCCCCGCATAGAGGGTTGTCGTCAGGCCAAACCGCGCCGCGATCCAGCCCGCAGAGAGGTTCGTCACCATCCCTGCGACCTCATAGAGGATGAACAGGTAGGCCAGCTGCACGGGCGAAAAGCCGAGCGTGTGGAAGTGCAAGAGCACCAACATCCGCAAGGCTCCGTCCGTCAGCATAAAGGCCCAATAGGCGGCAGTGACCGCGATATAGGCCGATAAACCCTCTGGTTTCTGGCTCACAGCGATGCCCCGACCATGCGGGCCACATCGACCAGACGGTGCGCATAGCCCATTTCGTTGTCATACCACGCGTAGATTTTGACCTGCGTGCCGTTGATCACCATCGTCGACGGCGCATCAATGATCGAGGACCGCACGTCGTTCGTGTAATCGGTGGACACCAGCGGGCGTTCTTCATAGCCGAGGATGCCGTTCAGCACGCCCTCGGATGCCGCTTTGAACAGGGCGTTGACCTCTTCGGCGGTGGTTGCGCGCTCGACCTCGAACACGCAGTCGGTCAGCGACGCGTTCAGCAGAGGCACGCGGACGGCGTGACCGTTCAGGCGGCCCTTGAGTTCGGGATAGATCAGGGTGATCGCGGTGGCCGACCCTGTGGTCGTCGGGATCAGCGAATTGAGCGCAGAGCGAGCGCGGCGCAGATCCTTTGCGGGGCGGTCCACGATGGTTTGTGTGTTTGTCACATCGTGGATCGTGGTAATCGACCCGTGTTTGATGCCGAGGTTTTCGTGGATCACCTTCACCACAGGGGCGAGACAGTTCGTCGTGCAAGACGCTGCAGTGACGATCTGATGGGTCGCTGCATCATAGGTGTCGTTGTTCACGCCGTAGACGATGTTGGCGGTCGGGCCGTCCTTCACGGGGGCCGAGACGACGACCTTTTTCACGCCAGCGGCGAAATAGGGGGCAAGGGCGGCTTCGGTTTTGAAAACGCCCGTGCAGTCGATCACAACGTCTACACCGTCGAGAGGCAGGGCGCTCAGGTCCTTGGTCCCGATAAAGGGCAGGCGGGTGCCGTCGATGGTGACGCTGTCATCGTCATAGGAAAACGCGGCATTCCAGCGCCCGTGCACGGTGTCAAACTCCAACAGGTGCGCGTGCATCTCTGTGTCGCCAACCGCATCGTTGATCCATGCGACCTTTGCGCCGCTTTCCAGCAGAGGTTTTAGGGCGAGTTTACCGATGCGGCCAAGGCCGTTGAGTGCGTATGTGGTCATAGGTGATCCTCAGAGGTCTGGCGGCCAATGGTGTCCACGGCCTTTTGCAGCGCAATCCGATCAAGCGTTGTGATCGGCAGCGCGATGAAGTGTTCAATCCGGTTGCGAAGCGCCCCGTAAGCCTGCTGAAACGCAAGGCTTTTTTCGGCGTCGGTGCCTGTCGCTTTGACAGGGTCAGGCATCCCCCAATGGCCGCTGATCGGCTGGCCGTCCCACGCGGGACATTCCTCGTTCGCGGCCTGATTACAGACGGTGAAGACGAAATCAAATGCGGGCGCATTGGGGCCCGTGAATTCGGACATATGTTTGGACCGAAGGGCGCTGGTGTCATGCCCTTTGTCCCGCAGCGTGGCGATAGCTGTGGGGTTCAGGTCGGAATAGGGTTTGGTCCCTGCGGAATAGACCTTGAACCGATCCCCGCCCAAATCCCGTAGGATCGTTTCGGCAAAGATCGAACGGGCAGAGTTGCCTGTGCAGATAAAGAGCACGGTATAGGGGCGGTCTTGCGACTTGGGCTGCGGGGTAAGGCACAGATCAGGCCGACCACGGCAGCAATCGACCAGTAAACCGTCAAACATCTGTTGAACGGTTGTCATATTGATGCAGTAGCGCAGCGAAGTGCCAGACCGCTCTTGGTCAATCAGGTCTGCGGTTTGCAGGGCCGAGAGGTAATTCGACAGCGTGCTGCCCTTAATCCCCAGCGCGTCCGAGATTTCTCCCGCTGGCACATGGTCGGGGTAACGGCGCATGAGCAATTGGAACACCGACAAACGCTGCGGGTGGCCAAGGGTCGATAAGAGATCGGGAATCGCTGTTTTCATATTTCATGAATATGTGAAATATGACCTCCCGCAAAGTGAAGGTTTTGTAACAGCGATCCCCGTAGCCTGTTAACGAGGGTGGAACACAAACGAACGCATCGACACAGCGCCAAGGTCGATGGACCCCGTCATAAAGGTCAGATCATCGCCCGCGTCAGAGGCGCCCGCGATGGTTAGGGCAGGCAGGTAGTGATCGACCGAAGGGTGCGCCATTCGCAAAAGCGACCCCAGTTTATTGGCATCCGCCAACCCGCCAAAGTCGCGGTCGGTCAGCTTTGTCTCGAACAGGGTGTCGAATTCCGTTGCAAAGTCATGCACTTGGCCGTCGAACCGCAGGGCGCGCAGGTTATGCACCACGTTGCCAGAGCCAAGGATCAGCACACCGCGATCCCGCAATTCGGACAGGGTTTTGCCGATCTCGAGCTGGTAGCCCAACCCTTTGCTCATATCGATGGAGACTTGGAACACGGGCACATCGGCCTCTGGGTAGAGGAATTTCAGAATGGTCCATGCGCCGTGGTCGAGGCCCCATGTGTCGTCCTCTTCGGCATGGTGGCTGGCCAAGAGCGATACGACCTCGCGGGCGAGGGCGGGATCACCCTGCGCGGGGTATTTTTCGGCATAGAGCGCATCGGGGAAGCCGTAGAAATCGTAGATCGTCTTTGGCAGGGCCGAGACATCCACCAGCGTTGTGCCTTTGGTCATCCAATGCGCCGACACCACGAGGATCGCCCGAGGGCGGGGCAGGTTGCGGCCCAGTTCGGTCCACGAGCGGCTGTATTCGGTATCCTCAATCGCGTTCATCGGGCTGCCATGACCGAGGAACACCACGGGCATACGGTCAGATGGGGCAAGCCGATCGCGGAGGGCTTGGAGAGATGTAATCGTTGTCATTCGCGCATCCTTTTCATCTAGCAGCGCCTGCGTCGGGCACCGCCTCTGTCTGGGAGTGAGATAGGGCTTGATTATAATCAATGAAATGGCGACTTTGTGGATTGACTGTTACCGTTTTATTCCAAATGAGCCGACGATGGATATTACCGACGAACTCCGTGCCTTTGTGGCGACCGCGCAGACGGGATCATTCACGGCGGCGGCAGAGGCGCTGGGCGTGTCGAACCGTCTCACGTCGAAATACGTGGCAGAGCTTGAGGCGCGGCTGGGTGTCCGTCTGTTCCAACGCACCACGCGCAGGGTGGGGCTGACGCCCGCGGGCGAGGACCTCTTGGCCCGTGCGCCTGCGGTCTTGGATGACCTCGATGATCTGTTGGGGCAGGTGGCTGATGGGTCCAAGGGGCTGACGGGCGTGATCCGGATCTCTGCCCCTGTCACCTTTGGCGAGGTCTATGTGGGGGCAATGCTCGGGCGGTTCGCGCAGGCCAATCCGGGGCTCACGTTTGATCTGCGGCTGACGGACGACTTTGCCGATCTGGCGAGCGACGGGATCGATCTTGCGTTCCGACTGGGACAGTCGCAGATGCTATCGCTGAAAACCCGCAAGCTGGGGGATTTTCGGTCGGTCCTCGTCGCCAGTCCCGCCTATATCGCAGAGCATGGCGACCCCCGTCATCCCGCCGATCTGCATGCCCACGCCTGTATCGTCGACACCAACCGTCACCAGCCCAAACGCTGGCGGTTCTTTGAGGATGGCCGCGATGTCATCGCCACGGTCCAAGGGCGGTTTCACGTCAACTCCGCCCGCGCCGCGACCGAGCTTGCAGCATCGAACCTCGGGATCGCCTATGCGCCGCGCTTTGCCGTGCGGGATGCGCTGGCCGCTGGGCGGCTGGTGCCTGTGATGCAGGGGTATGATTGCGAAACGGGGCCGCTCAGCGCGGTTTACCTAGAGGGACGACAACTGCCGCGCAAAATCCGTGCGCTGATTGATTTCGCGGTGAATGATATAGGCGGGGCAGAAATCCTGTAGCGATTGGTGGAAATTCCCTGCGGCATCCGCTATGCGACCGCGAAACTGACCCGATCTAGCAAGCAATGGCGAACCCCATGGTGGAGAACACAGCAAAATCAGCGGCCCGCCTGTCCGTGGCCCCGATGATGGAGTGGACGACGCGAGAGTGTCGCTATCTGCACCGTCTGCTGAGCCGTGAGACATTGCTCTATACCGAGATGGTGACCGCGCCTGCGGTGATCAACGGGGATCGGGAAAAGCTATTAGGCTACCATGAGGCCGAACATCCTGTTGCGGTGCAGCTGGGTGGGTCCGATCCCGCGCAACTGGCCGAGGCGACCGCGATTTGCGGGGACTACGGCTATGACGAAGTGAACCTGAACTGCGGTTGTCCGTCGGACCGTGTGCAGTCGGGGGCCTTTGGCGCGGTGCTGATGAAATCGCCTGATCTGGTGGCGGACTGCGTGGCGGCAATGATCGCAACTTCGCCCGTTGAGGTCACGGTCAAATGCCGCATCGGTGTCGACGAACAGGTGCCCCGCGACATCCTGCCAGAGTTCATCGAAAAGGTCAGCGCGGCGGGCGTGAACCGCTTTACCATCCATGCGCGGATGGCGTGGCTGCAAGGGCTATCGCCCAAGGAAAACCGCGATATTCCGCCGCTCGATTACGCTTTGGTCCACGAGATCAAAGCCGCCTATCCGCACCTGCATATTTCGATCAACGGTGGCATCGCGACCTTGGACGAGGCCGTGGCGCAACTGGACCTCGGGCTGGATGGCGTGATGATCGGGCGGGCGGCTTATCACCAGCCGACCGATATTCTGCAAATGGCAGACGCTCGGATTTACGGCAAAGAGGCGGGGCCTGACCCTGTGCAGGTCGTCCATGACATGCTGCCCTATATCGAAAATCACATCGCTGCGGGTGGACGTTTGAACCAAATCACGCGCCATATGCTCGGCCTCTTTGCGGGCAAGGCGGGGGCGCGGGGTTGGCGGCGGTATCTGTCGGAAAATGCGCATCTCGACGGCGCTGGGCCAAAGACGGTGCTAGAGGCGCTTTCCTACGTGACGGGCGGCTGATACTGATCAGGGCAACATCATTTGGGAGGCCCTGATGGATAGCGTTCTGTTGATTGAAATGGCAGCAATTTTGCTGGTGATTGGTGCGCTTGCAGGTGTTTTGGCGGGTTTGTTGGGAGTCGGCGGCGGTGTCGTCCTTGTCCCCGGTTTTTACTATGCGTTTGCGTCGCTGGGATATGAAACCCCGCAGCTGATGCAAATCTGTCTGGCGACCTCGCTCGCCACGATTATCGTCACCTCGGCCCGTTCGGTCATGTCGCACAACAAAAAGGGTGCGGTGGAATGGGGTATCCTGAAAATCTGGGCACCGGGGATCGTGCTGGGCGCTATCGCGGGCAAGATGACCGTCTCGGCCCTGAATACGACCGCGCTACAGTATATCTTTGGCATCCTCTTGATGTTCATCGGTCTCTACATGACCTTTGGAAACAAGGACTTCCGTGTTGCCAATGAACTGCCCAAGGGCCTGAAAGGCCGCGTGTTTTCGCCCTTTGTCGGGTTCCTCTCGGTCCTGATGGGGATCGGTGGCGGGTCGTTCGGTGTGCCTCTGTTGACCATGTTTGGCGTGCCTGTGCACCGCGCTGTGGCAACGGCGGCGGGCTTTGGGTTTATCATCGCGGTGCCGTCGGTGGCGGGGTTCCTCATGACCTCTCTGCCCGAAGGCGTCGCCCCGCCGTTTAGCATCGGCACGGTCAATATCGCGGCCTTCCTCGTGGTGATCGCGATGACCACATTCACCGCGCCTATTGGTGCTGCCATTGCGCATAAAACCGATGCAGGGCGGTTGAAGAAGTTCTTTGGCATGTTCCTCTTCCTCATCGCGCTGAACATGCTGCGGAAGGCGATCATGTCATGATCGAAGGCGGTTTCATCCAGTTCGACGCCACGCCAGAGGCCACGGCTTGGGCCAAGGCCGCGAACGTGGCGGCGGATGCGGTTCTCTCTGATCCAGCGATGCAGGCGAAATGGTTGCGCCATGGTAAGACGTGGTTCGTCGGTGTGGATGTTTTGCCCAACGATGACACGGGGGCGATTGATGGCGTTCCACTACGTGGCCCGTGGGACGGAATGGTGCCTGGGATGCCGCTGCATCAGGGGCAACTGTCAGTGATCTATTCGGGCTACCCGCAAAAGGACGCGGATGAGACGGATAAGGCGCACCGTTATCGCAAGGCGAAGGATGCGGCGCATCTGGATGGGTTGATGGGCGAGGGGCCGCAGAAACGGCGGTTCCTGCGCGAACCGCATGCCTACATCCTCGCTGTGGCTTTGAACGATTGCACCGCGGCACCCTTGGTCGTTTGGCCTGGCAGCGAAGAGATCATGCGCGAGGCCTTTACCGTGGCCTTTGCGGGGATGCCGCACTCCATGTGGTCGGATATCGACGTGACCGAGATTTACACGGACGCCCGCAATGAGGTGTTCGAGTGTTGCGAACGTGTAGAGCTACCGATGAAAGCGGGGCAGTCGGTCCTGTTGGATCGGATGGTGATCCACGGCACAGCACCTGAAGGCAAGGATAAGGTGCCTGCCGCAGGGCGCAGGCTCGCGTTTTTCAGACCGCAGTTTGACAACATGCGGGATTGGCTCAGGGATTAAGCCTTGAGCCGCGCCGCCCGTCCGCCACGGCGGGTTTTCAGCGCGCCAGAACGGTTCGGAAGATCAGCCATGATGGTGCGGCGATCCTCTGGGGTCATGCGGCTCCACAAGCCGATTTCTTGCAGGGTGCGGTGACAGCCGATGCAGGTTTTCGTCTCGGGATGGATCGAGCAGAGTTTGACGCAGGGGCTTTCGATTTCGGCCCGTTGCCAAATGGCATCCGTGTTCAATTGTTCGGTCACATCAGGCTCCGAGATGGCGCAGGCGGTCTAGCATGCCTTGCAAGATATACCCTGCTGCGACGTGATCGATGACCTCATCGCGACGTTTTCGGGACGTATCCGCCTCTAACAGTGCCCGTTCAGCAGCAACGGTCGAAAGCCGTTCGTCCCAGAACGCAATCGGGAGGTCGGTCAGTTTTTCGAGGTTGCGGGCAAAAGCACGGGTCGATTGCACGCGCGGCCCCTCTGATCCGTCCATGTTCAGCGGCAGTCCCAGAACGATCCCTGCGATGTCGCGTTTCTTCACGATCTCGAGGAGGCGTTCCACGTCTAGCGTGAATTTCTTGCGTTTGATCGTCTCAAGCGGGGTTGCGACCTGACGCATGCCGTCAGAGACAGCCACGCCAATCGTCACGGTGCCCAAATCCAGCCCGCAAATTGCGCGGTATGGGGGGAGGGCGGCGGCAAAGGTTTCAGCGTCGTTGCAGATCATTCCGCGACACCTGCGCCGACAGCGGCCTCACGGATGATCGACATCGCGTTTGCGTCGCTGGCAAATGTTTGCTCTGCCTCGCCCCAGATCGCTGCGGCGCGGTCCGTGTCACCCATAACGCCGAGCGCGCGGATCAACTGTGCCCATTCCTGCGGCGTGCCTCCTTCGGTCGCGAGGCGATCCATGAGGTTTGCGACCATGCCGCTGATCATCGCTTGTTGGTCGCCCGCGCTCATGTCGCCAGCGGCTGCAATATCGGCAGCGGAGGGTCCGCGCAGACCTGCGCGTTCGGGCGGCATGTAGTCATCAACGCCCGCGAACCATGACAGTTCAATGGTGGCTTGGGCCACCTGATCGAACCAATCCGCGTCCTCAGGAGCGACTTCGAGGAGCTTGCGCCAGTAAGGGAAGGCACGGTCGGGGCGGCCATAGGTGTTGAACATCACGCCCGCCCAGTAAAGCCCTGAAATGCTTTCGGGATTTTTGTCGAGGATGGCTTTGAGAACGCGTTCAGCTTCGGGGGTGACGTCACCACCAGCGGCCGCCACGAGGAGTTCCAAAAGAACCTCCAGATCCTCTTGTTCCGCGTCGTCGCCAAGGAGTGCGACGACTTTGACCTGCGCATGAGCGGCGAGGTTCACGTTGCCCAGAGCCGTCTCTAGCCGCACCAGATCACGCTGCGCGATCAGGTTTTCTGGATTGGCCTCTGCGGTCTGACGCACACGGTCCACCGTTGCCTGAAGGTCCTCTGGCAGGGTCACTTGTTCGAGCGCGGGTTGGGCGGCTTCGGCTTCGGCCTGCGAGGGGCGGTTGTCGTAGGCCTCTTTGGCTTCGGCAAGGCGCGCAGCGCGCGGCATATCGGGATAACCAGGTGCGCCGACGCGGTTATACAGCGCGAGTGCGCCAACGACCGTCGCGACCGCCGCGCCGATCATCACAATCCGTCCCATCGTTTTAGGGGCGACAGAGGCGGTGTCCGACCCAGCCTTATCAGCGGCGAGCAAACGGCGGGCAATTTCGGTGCGTGTCCGCTCTGCCTCTGCCTGATCGAGAACGCCACGGGCAAGGTCACGATCGACTTCGGCCAATTGGTCCTTGTAGATCGCGATGTCATTGCGAGGATCGGCATCCGTCTCGGTTCCGGACCGCAAGAGCGGTAGCACAAGTAGACCTGCGGCAATGACTGCCAAAGCGGTCGCAATGATCCAGAACGTCATGGGGCCTCCCGTTCGCGCGTTTCGCTTTACCTAACCTTCCAAACCCCCTGAGGAAAGCCCCTGCGGCCCGATGACCCGTTTGTGATCAGGGCGATGGCGCGGTGGTTCGGTGTCGCATGTCGCAAAACTACATAAATCCGGCGTGTCTAATCGTCTTGTTCCCAGTGATTTTGTCCAGTTAGGACACAAAGGATGCCCGCGACCAGAATAGGGGGATTCGCAGCCTATGAGACGCTATTCAGTATTTGCCGTCGCCCGCGAGGGTCTACGCTATCACACAGGATGGGAGCGTGCTTGGCGTTCGCCCCAGCCGAAAAAGAAATACGATGTGATCATCGTTGGTGCGGGTGGCCACGGCCTCGCGACCGCCTATTACCTCGGTAAGAATTACGGCATCACCAATGTCGCAATCATCGAAAAAGGCTGGCTCGGCGGTGGTAACACAGGTCGTAACACCACGATCATCCGTTCGAACTACCTCCAAGACCCCTCGGCGGCGATCTACGACAAGGCTCTCAAGCTCTACGAGAACCTGTCCCAAGACCTGAACTACAACGTCATGTTCTCGCCCCGCGGCCTGATCATGCTCGCGCAGACCCACCACGAGGTGCGCGGCTATCAGCGGACCGTTATGGCGAACCAACTGCAGGGCGTTGCGACAGAGTGGGTGACCCCAGAGCAGCTGAAAAAGCTGGTCCCGATCATCAACATCCACGGCCCGCGTTACCCTGTCATGGGTGGCCTCTACCAGAAACGCGGCGGCACAGCCCGTCACGATGCGGTGGCTTGGGGCTATGCACGTGCCTGTTCCGACATGGGCATGGACGTGATCCAACAGTGCGAAGTCAAAGGTGTCCGCACCGAAGGCGGCAAGGTTGTTGGCGTCTCGACCACCAAAGGCGATATCGACTGCGATAAGCTGGGCATGGTCGTTGCGGGTCACACCTCGGTTCTGGCTGAAATGGCTGGCTTCCGTCTGCCGATTGAATCGGTTGCTCTGCAGGCTCTCGTCTCCGAGCCGATCAAACCCTGCATGGACGTGGTCGTTATGGCGAACACCGTTCACGGCTATATGTCCCAGTCGGACAAGGGCGAGATGGTGATCGGTGGCGGCACTGACAGTTTCAACAACTACACCCAGCGCGGATCGTTCCACCACATCGAGGAAACCGTTCGCGCGCTCGTCGAAACCTTCCCGATGGTCAGCCGTCTGAAGATGCTGCGCCAGTGGGGCGGTATCGTGGATATGACTGGTGACCGTTCGCCGATCCTGTCGAAAACCCCTGTGGATGGCATCTTTGTCAACTGCGGTTGGGGCACCGGCGGCTTTAAGGCGATCCCGGGCTCTGGTTGGGCGATGGCGGAACTGATGGCCACAGGTCACAGCCCGCTGACGCAAGAATTTGATATGTTCCGCTTCCGCGAAGGCAAATTCATCGATGAATCTGTCGCCGCTGGCGTGGCGCACTAAGGAGGGAAGAGCATGCTGATCCTGCATTGCCCCTATTGCGGCGTGAATGCCGAAGAGACTGAACTGGCCGCTGGCGGCGAAGCGCACCTGAAGCGCGCGACCGTTGGTGACAGCGACGAGGCTTTTGAGAGCTACCTCTTTATGCGTGAAAACAAAAAAGGCGTTCATCTGGAACGCTGGCGTCATGCCTATGGCTGCGGGAAGTGGTTCCTTGCAGCGCGGGATACCGCCACGCTCGAGGTGTTCGGGACCTATCCGGCCCAGACCACCGAACCGCCTGCGGATGTGACTGAAAACATCCGTGCAAAATATCCCGACTGGTCGTGGAAGGAAACCGCATGAGCACCCGTCTGGCAAATTCCGGTCGTCTGATCGACCGTTCGAAACCTGTCGAATTCAAATTCAACGGTAAGCGTTTCAAAGGCTACGAGGGCGATACGCTCGCGTCTGCTTTGTTCGCAAACGACCAGATGATGGTTGGCCGTTCGTTCAAATACCACCGTCCGCGTGGTGTTGTGGCCTCTGGCGCAGAAGAGCCGAACGCGCTCTTTAACATGGGCGAGGGCGGTCGTTTTGAACCGAACCAACGCGCAACCACGCAAGAAGTCTTTGACGGTCTGACGATCCGTTCGCAAAACCACTGGCCGAGCCTTGAGTTCGACATCGGTGCTGTGAACCAGTTGTTCGCCCGTTGGCTGCCTGCTGGCTTCTACTACAAAATGTTCATCCATCCGCGTCCGTTCTGGAAGCACGTCTATGAACCCTTCATCCGTCAATCGGCTGGTCTGGGTCAGGTGCCGCAGGAAAAAGACGTCGATACCTACGAACACTTCTACTACTTCTGTGACGTGCTGGTTGTCGGCGGCGGTATCGCTGGTCTGGCGGCTGCACTGAAAGAGGGTCAAGCAGGCAAGAAGGTTCTGCTTCTCGAACAAACCGCTGACTTTGGTGGTCGTGCTGTTGTCGATGGCGTCGAAATCGACGGCAAATCGGCAGAGGCTTGGGTGCAGGATACTCTCGCTGCGCTGAACGCGATGCCGAACGTCACCGTGCGTAACCGCAACATGGCGTCGGGCGTTTACGACCACGGCTATGTGCTGGGCTACGAGCGTCTGACAGACCACCTGTCCGACAAATCGGGTCCGCGTCACCGCCTGTGGCGCATCCGTGCAGGTCACATCATCACCGCAACTGGCGCGATTGAACGTCCGCTGTCCTTTGCTGGCAACGATATTCCGGGCGTCCTCTTGGCCGCTGCGGTGCGTGACTACGTTGTGAACTGGGGCGTGTCGGTTGGTGATCGCACCGTTGTTGTCACCAACAACGACGACGCATACCGCACCGCGATTGTTCTGAAAAACGCTGGCCTCGCTGTTCCTGCGATCATCGACGCTCGTGCCTCTGGCGCTGGCCCGATCGCGGCTGAAGCTGAAAAGCTCGGTATTCGCGTGCTCAAGGGCAAAGCCATCGCCAAGGTCAAAGGCAAAACCCGCGTCACTGGCGTGAAGGTCTGTCTGCAAGCGGGCGAAGGCTCTGTCATCGAAGAGATCGCATGTGATTGCGTTGCGATGTCGGGCGGCTGGTCGCCTGTTGTGCACCTCTGGTCGCACTGTGGCGGCAAACTGAACTGGGACGAAGACCTTGCGATGTTCCGCCCCGATCCGTCCCGCGCACCGACAGGTGCCGACGGTCAGGCATTCGTCAGCACCGTTGGGTCGGCCTCTGGCTACCTCAGCACCGCCGATGTCCTCAAAGACGCAGGTCTTGAGGTCGCCACGAACGAGGTCGCAGCGGCTCCGCTTGAACCTGTTTGGCTGATGCCGCAGGGCGCTGGTCCGAAACTGCGCATGAAAGCATGGCTCGACTATCAGAACGACGTTAAGGTCTCTGACGTTCAGCTTGCTGCACGCGAAGGTTACGAATCTGTTGAACATACAAAGCGTTACACCACGCTGGGTATGGCGACCGATCAGGGCAAACTGTCGAACATCAACGGTCTGGCTATCCTGTCCAAATCGCTCGACGCGTCGATCCCGAACGTGGGCACCACGACCTTCCGTCCGCCCTACACGCCGATCTCGATGGGCGCGATCACGGGTGCGGCACGCGATGAGTTGTTCCAGCCGATCCACAAAACCCCGATGTTCGATTGGCATGACGCCAATGGTGCGGATTGGGAACCTGTGGGCCACTGGCGCCGCACCTACGCTTACGTTCGTAACGGCGAAAGCGTGCATGATGCGGTCAACCGCGAGATCCTGAACGTTCGTGAAAACGTGGGCACGCTGGATGCGTCGACCCTCGGTAAGATCATCGTAAAGGGTCCAGACGCGGGCAAATTCCTCGATATGCTCTACACCAACATGATGAGCACTCTGGGCGTTGGCAAATGTCGCTATGGTCTGATGTGTAACGAAAACGGCTTCCTCTCGGACGACGGCGTTGTTGTGCGTCTGGCCGAGGATACATGGCTCTGCCACACCACCACGGGCGGTGCAGACCGTATCCACGGTTGGATGGAAGACTGGCTTCAGTGCGAATGGTGGGACTGGAAGGTCTACACCGCAAACGTGACCGAACAATTCGCGCAGATCGCGGTTGCTGGTCCCAAGGCACGCCAGCTCTTGGAAAAACTGGGCGGCAACATGGACCTCTCCAAAGAGGGCTTCCCGTTCATGACCTACGTCGAGGGCAAGCTGGGCGAGTTCGATGCGCGGATCTTCCGTATCTCGTTCTCGGGCGAATTGTCCTACGAAGTCTCGGTCCCTGCATCCCAAGGTGCGGCCCTCTGGGCGGCGCTGCAAGAGGCGGGCAAGGACCTCGGCGTGATGCCTTATGGCACCGAAGCGATGCACATCCTTCGTGCCGAGAAGGGCTTTATCATGATCGGCGACGAAACCGACGGCACGATTATCCCGCAAGACCTCAACCTTCAGTGGGCGATTTCCAAGAAGAAAGAGGACTATCTGGGCAAACGCGCGCAAGAGCGGTCGTTCATGGCGTCGCCTGATCGCTGGAAACTGGTTGGTCTAGAAACGCTCGACGGGTCGGTCATTCCTGACGGCTCTTACGTGCCTGCGCCGGGGTATAACCCGAACGGTCAGCGCAACGTTCAGGGGCGTGTCACCTCGACCTACTATTCGCCAACGCTCAAGCGTGGCATCGCGATGGGTATCGTCAAACACGGCCCAGATCGCATGGGCGAAGTGATCGAGTTCAACCGCGAAGATGGCACCATGGTTAAGGCAAAGATTGTCGATCCGGTGTTCTACGACAAAGACGGGGAGAAGCAGAATGTCTAATGCTGTCAGCGCCTTGAACGGCAAAACTGCGACCGGCCCTGTAACGGTCCAAGAGCTGGGCCTGACCGGCATGGTCACCCTGCGCGGCGACTTTGAGGACGAAGGCTTTGCGGCTGCGGTAACGCAGCTGACGGGTCTGCAACTCCCCGACGTGCGTCAGTTCCAGACCGATGGCGTGAAAACTGTCCTCTGGATGTCGCCCGACGAACTGCTCGTTGTTCTGCCTTATGCAGAGGTGAATGCCTTTGTTGCGGCGATGAACGACGCGCTGGCGGGATCGCATTACCTCGTGGCGAATGTGTCTGATGCGCGCGCTATCTTTAGCGTGTCGGGCGAGTTCGCGACCGAAGTGCTGGGCAAAAACGCGCCCGTCGATTTCGAAGCATCGCAGTTTGTTGCAGGTATGGTGCGCCGCTCCCGCGTGGGGCAGGTGGCAGCAGCCTACTGGAAACTCGACGACGGTAGCTTCCGCGTCGTGTGCTTCCGCTCTGTTGCTGAATACGTATTCGGCCTGATCGCAACTTCGGCCAAAGCTGGCCCAGTTGGCGTTTACTAAAATCAGACGTCGGGGGGGAGCTTAACCAGCCCCTCCCGCTCTGCCTTTTCCAGTGCATCGAGCCGCTGACGGAACCGCGGCGCAGGCATGCGCGACAACACATTCCGACATAGCAGTGCAGTCAGGTAGGGGCGGTCTTGTTCGACCAGCTCTGCCAAAAGCCCGCGCAGGTAACCGCCGTGGTTACGGCGTGCCCGCATGAGCGTCCCGAACCCTTCGTCGGTGGGCGTGCCAGCGGCGACTTGGGCCAAGAGTTTCTTGAGAATTCCCATCTCGATAAAGGCGCGGCGCAGGTCGATGCCGAACATCCGCACGCGGTGATGGGTGACATTCGGGCCCTCAAACATCGCAGCATGAAGCGAGTCGAGTTCCGAACTGGTGTCATAGAGGATCGTCACATCCTCGGCGGCCTCAACCATATAAGGCGCATAGCCGTAGCGTTCGATGAAATCGAGCTTCTTCGCCTGTGGGAAACGGTCGTCCCAACGGGTCACATCAGGCGACAGCGTTGCCTGAGGATTGAGGGCGAGGACCTTTGCCCCAGGGGCGCAGACCGAATAGGCGCAGGCCGCATAACCACCAGGGCCAGCGCCGAAAAAGATCACCTGATCGAAGTCGTCAAAGAAGTAGTCGTCGAGGAGTTCGTCAAAGAACGCATAGACATCGTCATGGCGGAACCACGTATCACCGACGGAAAACAGGCCGAGGTGCGACCAACCGTTTTCAATCACATAGTCCCAGCCCAGAGGACGCCCGTCAGTCAAACCTTCCATCGCGGTTTCGGCGCAGCCAATCTTTGCATCGGTGATCATAGAGCGGTCCCCGAGGGTGACGCCTGATTTGATCCCTTCAGGAAGGTTACGGCCCAGAACGCCTTCCACCACGTGGTAGGGGCTGCCAAAGTCGGTGAAATGCCGCGTGGTGGCAAGGCGGC
>JAYPVO010000003.1:0-40849 GCA_038134645.1 Paracoccaceae bacterium | reverse complement strand
TGCTGATCCTCAGATAGGAGGAGAATGCCATGCAACGACATATCACCGACCATCCTAAATCGCGTTCGGACGCGCCGCGAGTTCGCGCATATCTGGACATCGAACGAGGCTCTCATCGCCATCAGGCCTATGACGTTTTGCATCGTCAACACAGAGCATCGGGATCAGACACCGCAGTTGTGAAGTTCTGCGAAATTGACCGCGGATACGACGCTTAATTTCGGGACCCAGCGGTTTCGAGAAACAGGTGGAGCGAGATCGGATCGATTGGTTTATTGAGAACCTCGACCCCGATGTTTGCGCTTTGAGCTTGCACGTCGAGGTTTCGATTTGCAGTGATAAGGCGTGTTGGGACGCGCCCGATCAAGCTTCGCAAACGCTTGATCACATCTGTTCCCAGTTCCCCGTGATCCAATTGAAAATCGACTAGCATCGCATCGGGTGCGAGATCGATCTCTGTGATCAAACGCGCGGCTTCTTCGCCCGATGACACGTCGAGAACCTCTACATTCCACTTTTCCAGCAGCAGCGTTAACGCGCGGCGCATGTCCAGATCGTTTTCCACCAGCAACACGACGAGCCCATCGTGACGCCATGTAGTCTGCGCAGGAACGGAAAGGCGGGAAGGGGGAATGTGGGTCGTGTCGTCTGCCAATGGGACAGTGACCTTGAACGCGGTGCCCTTACCTTCGGTGGATTCAACGGTCAGCGGGTGCCGAAGTAACGCACAGGCGCGGTCGACGATCGCAAGGCCGAGGCCAAGGCCTTCGGATGCAGAGGACCGCGCATTAAGACGGTGGAATTCCTTGAAAATCGTTTCGTGTTCGGAGGCTGGGATCCCAGGTCCAGTGTCCCACACTTCAACCCTGACGGACCGACGAGTTCTGCGCGTGCCGACCAGAACCGTTCCTTCGTTCGTGTAACGGACAGCATTAGAGATGAGGTTTTGCAGGATACGTCGAATGTAGGTGGCGTCGGATTTTACGCGAAGGTCAGAAGGGAGAACTTTAAGGCGAAGCCCCTTTTTAGCAGCAATAGGTTCGAACTCATCCCGCAATTGTCGAAGCAGCGCACCGAGGTCGATTTGATGAATATCGACGGCAGCGCGACCCGACTCCAATTTGGAAATATCCAGAAGGGCCTCGATGATGTCTTGAACAGATGTCAGCGCATTTTGCGCTTTGCCGACCACTTCACTGTGACGTTTGTCATTTAGTTCTTCACCAATCGACGAAAGATAAAGGGTCGCTGCGGACAGCGGTTGGAGGAGGTCGTGAGACGCGGCCGCAACAAATCGCGATCGCGAGGCAATTGCCCGTTCCGCGACGGCCAGTGCATCTTCGAGTTCGAGAGTGCGTTCGGTCACGCGCTGTTCAAGCGATTCATTCGCAAGGGAGAGTGCGCGAGCGGCATCTTTTTCTGCGGTGATGTCGGTGATCGAAATAACGAAGCCTTTGTCCGGCATTTCTTCGGCGAAAAGGTCGAACCAACGGGTTTCGCCGCGTCTAAATTCGAACCTGAGAGGTGGGCGAGGATCGGACCTCTTGACCCATCTCATCAGCCCACCACCTGTGACCGCACCCTCAATCGAGATGTCGTTTTCGATGAGTTTGAGAATGATCTCGAAATCCAGCCCGATCCGAATTTGGGTCAGGGGGATGGACATGAGGTGCGCAAGTCGTTGGTTGAAGCCCACGAGCCGCTGATTATGGTCAAAAATGCCGACGCCTTGGTTGATGTGTTCGAGCGTTGCGCGGATCAGTTTTGCCTGATCGTCCATGAGGCGACCGCGCTCCATCCGTTCCATTCGAATGATGTCGGAAATGTCGGTCTGCATGACCACGGTCTGCCCGCCAGCCATGCGGTGTTCGCTGACCTGCACCCAACGATCCCAGATCATGCGGACGTTGAACATCACGTGTTCTTCGCCGTGGCGCTGCATCCGTTGAGCCACCCAAGCCTCGGCAGATGAACCGTCTGGCAAGTGGAGGTATCTGCTGCGGCTTACCATCCCAACGTAGTCATTAAAGCTCAGTCCTGGGCGCAACTGACTGCGAATGTCGGGCATGTGCATGCCGAAACGGCTGTTGCACATGATCAAGGTCCCGTCCGAGTCAAAAAGGCCAAAGCCCTCTTGGATCGTTTCAATCGCGTTAGCGAGGTCCGAGCGGGCGCGTTCGGTTTCGAGGTTCGCAGTCGCAAGGCGCGCGTTGGATTCGTTCAAAAGGTCGAGCGCGTGTTCAAGGTCGCGGGTGCGTTCGCGGACTTGTTCCTCCAACAGGACGGCACGCTGAAACTGAGTATATGCCGCACTGCGGTCGTCGTGGTTCTGTTCGACCCGCTGCATCAGCGCATCGCAAATTTTCAGAAGCTTATCTCGCTGCCGTTCAATGGGTTCAGATAGGTCGATCAGAGTGAGCGAATTGGGCGTCATTCACCATCCGGCGCGAAAATCGCCACCCCTGTCATCGTTTGGTTCACGTGCATACTGTTGATCTGTTCGCCGTAGGTTGAAAACCCAACAACGCGATTGTTCGCCATTATCTGGGACAACGCCGTCGTCGCCTGTTTTTCCTGCGCCTCAACCCGTCGCAAGATGCAATCGCAGGCAAAGATCGCATCAGGTTTGCGCCCCTTCCCAATCGCATTGAGTTCTCGTTCTAAATGGGTGGCCATGTCCTCTGGCTCGGCAAGCGCGAGCACAAGCCCTTCGTCGATGGCTGAGAAAAATACCAAATCCCCGTTATCGAGGACGCGCTGGATGGCGCGAACATGGTGCGTGCCTCCGAACCTGACGACCACAGGGTGGGCGGCAAAGGTGAAGGCTGACAATTGTTCGGGATCTTTACCCAGAAGACGGGCGTATTCACGCGCAGCGGGTTCTGCGTTGATCTTGCGGACGATGCGGCGTTTCGGGTCTGCCTCCGTCACGACCATGCGGATTTCGGTTGGTTTCAGGTGGTCGAGGCTAAACACGTGGACGGGGCAAATCGTGCGGACGAAACACAAAACAGCCGCGTGGGCATGGACTTGCCCGTCCAGTGATACAAGCGTTGCGCCAAAACGATCGCCATCGCCCGCCGATCCTCCGAACAGCGGAACGGGGCCGAGGCCACTTGAAATCGCAGAAACAACTTCGTCCTCTTTGACGGACAGACCATCAACGGCGAGGAACGCAAATTCGTGCTGCCACTCAGGTGCTTGCGACGTGAGAACCGTTCGCGTGCGGATCATCTGTCCAACGATTTCTTGTTGGTCGAGATCTTCGAGGTCAGAGATCAACATGGGAGCTGCAGCAAAATGGGACGCAGGTAGTCCCATCGCGACAATCGTCTTTTCGTCATAACCCCCGCGACCGAGTTCGCCCGCAGTGGTGCATCCGATCACATGTTTCGTTGGCAGCGTTTGTGCTGCCTCAGCTACGACCGACTTGAAGTCCGAGCAGGGACTAGCAAACAGGACAACGAGTGCAAAAGGCCCATCGCCTAGTGCATCACTTAATGCGGATACAGGATCTTTGACGTCACAAGAGACCTGTGCCGACTTCACGATTCCCGTCAAATGAGTAGCTGCATCGAGCAGCGACCTCCCGCCTCCTCCCATAGCCCCCTCCTTGGCTAATCGACCCACGCGGGTGTGAATCTAGGGGATCGTATGCCTGTCAGGACATGTCGTGCAAGACAGATGCAAAGCTGGCCTCCTGTGCCATCAAAACCGCTTGTGTGCGGCTTTGGACACCCAGCTTGCGCATGATCGCCGTAACGTGTGCTTTTACCGTGGTTTCGGCAATTGTGAGATCATATGCGATCTGTTTGTTTAGTTTTCCTTCGCAGATGAGCTGAAGAATACGGGCTTGCTGGCGGGTCAGGCGTGACAAGCGCGCAATGGCTTCTTCTTGGTCAGTCAGCGGTGTGTTCGGATCGGTATCGAGCGGAACGCCTTCGGGGACATAACGCTCACCCCGCGCGATTTTATCAAATGCCATGCGGAAAACGTCGCGCTGGCTGTGTTTTGGAACAAACCCCGTAGCGCCTGCACGAATGCATGATCCGATCATACGGTGATCCGCCATCGAAGACACAACCACGATCGGGGTGATTGGCACTGCGGTGCGCAGACGGATCAAGCCGTCGAGGCCGCTCACGTCAGGTAGGTTCAAATCTAAAACGATGACATCTGGCGTCGCGCCATTCGCAATTTTTCGCAGGCCAGTTTCAAGATTCTCTGCCGTATCAATCTGCTGAATAGCAGCGACGGTCCGCAGGGTCATAGACAACGCATCGCAAAAGAGCGGGTGGTCGTCGATGATCAGAGCGGTTGCGAAGGTGTTTGTCATGGGCGTTGCGCGTAGTGGATACATGGTAAGGTCCGGAGTTATCGGAGCCCTAGGCTATCAGGGTAGCGGCCATCCTCCTACGACACAAAGGTCTTATGTCAAAAACAAAGAAACGCGCCCGAAGGCGCGTTTCCAAAGTTCATTTTGGCTAGATTAGGAGCCAGCGAGTTTGAATGTCCAAACCATGCCACCTTGGTTCAGGTAGTTTACACGGTTTGCAACTTCACCACCCCAGAGCGGAACAGCGCCACCCCAGCCGGATACGACCGACACATACTGCGCGCCGTCCATTTCCCAAGTGATCGGCTGACCAACGATGCCCGAACCAGTTTGGAAGGACCAAACTTCTTCGCCGGTTTCGTCGTTCAGAGCGATGAACTTACCTTCAGGAGTACCGAAGAACACCAGACCGCCTGCTGTGGTCATAACACCACCCCAGAGCGGAGCTTCGTTGCGGTATTCCCACTTGATCTCGCCCGAGTCCGGATCGATCGCTTTGAGCGAGCCGATGTAGTCTTCAAACAGCGGTTTGATGGTGAAGCCCGAACCGAGGTAGGCAGCGCCTTCGCGGTAGGTCACAGGCTCGTTCCAGATATCCATGCCCCATTCGTTCGATGGAACGTAGAAGTTACCAGTGTGCTGCGAGTAGGACATCGGCATCCAGTTTTTACCACCGAGGAACGATGGAACTGCAAAGACCATTTCGCCTTTGTCGCCGTCAGATGCTGCACTCGGGTCACCCGGACGGTTGTCTTCGTTGTAAATCGGACGACCGTTTTCATCGATGCCCGAAGCCCACGAGATGTCACGCACGAACGGAGTTGCGTTCACGAACGCACCGTCTTCACGGTTCAGAACGTAGAAGAAGCCGTTACGGTCAGCAGTCGCAAAGCGGTCATTGCCTTCACGGTCGGTGTAAGCAACCACTTCGTTCACGCCGTCAAAGTCCCAGCCTTCGCGTGGGGTGGTCTGGAAGTGCCATTTGATCTCGCCAGTTGCTGGATCAATGCCGAGGCGGGATGCTGCGTAGAGGTTGTCGCCAGCGTTGCCTTCGACAGGTGTGCCAGCATTGCGCAGGTGCGAGTTCCACGGAGCAGGGTTACCAGAACCGAACACAAGTGTATCGGTGTCGATGTCATAGGAACCACCGAGCCACGTTGCGCCACCACCAGTTTTCCAGAGGTCACCCGGCCAAGTTGCGTTAAGCGTACCGGTCATGGTCGATTCTTCGCCATTCAGGGTACCCATGTGACCTTCGATCACTGGACGGGTCCAGACGAGTTCACCGGTTTCGGTGTCGCGTGCCTGAACTTCGCCAACGATACCGAATTCACCACCCGAGTTACCGGTGATGATCAGGCCGTTCACGATAAGCGGTGCAGCGGTGTAGGAATAGCCAGCACGGTAATCCGCGATCTTTTTGTTCCAAACAACGTCGCCAGTTTTGAGGTCGAGAGCGACCAGACGTGCGTCGAGTGTACCGAAGAAGATTTTATCGCCGTAGATCGCAGCGCCACGGTTGATAACGTCACAGCAGGGAAGAATGCCTTCGGGAAGACGGGCGTCATATTGCCAGATTTCTTCGCCAGTGTGGACGTCGATCGCGTAGAGACGCGAATAGGAACCGGTGACATACATGATGCCATCGTACACGAGCGGTTGGGTTTCCTGACCGCGCTGTTTTTCACCGCCGAGCGAGAACGCCCATGCAGGGACAAGGTTCTGAACTGAATCGGTGTTGATCTGATCCAGCGGGCTGTAACGCTGTAGGTTACGACCCATGCCGTTGGTTACGACTTGATCTGTAATGGTTTGGTCATTGGCCACTTCTTCTTCGGTGACCTGTGCGGTTGCCTGCGTAGATGCCAGAGCCATAAGGCTGACCGACGCGGCCATGATGAAACGCTTCATCTGTTCCTCCCGTTCTCGAATTCGAGGGTCTTCAAAAGGGCGGATGGACTCCGCACTTCTTCCCCGCTGCAAGTATTGGGAGCGAATGGCTCGAGTGGAATTACACCATGGTCGTAGCTATGGTCGTAGATGCAACTGCAGCAATTGCGCCTATGGTCGTATTTCCGCAAAGCTGTGTGCTGGTAGTGTTTCTGCAACTAGGGAGGACTAAATGACTTTACTGAAGGCGCTTGGTACAGCGGCTGTATGTGCTTTGGTTTCAGCAACTTCGGCCTTTGCAGAAACACCAGTTTTGCGTGCCGCCGTTATGGAATCGGGGACGGTCAACTGGGAGCTGGATACGATCACTCACTACGGCTTCGACGCCGACCACGGCTTTGATCTCGAAGTGACGGGCATGGGTGGCGGTGATGCGTCGCAAATCGCGTTCTTGGGCGGCGAAGCAGACGTCATCGTGTCGGACTGGCTGTGGGTTGCGCGTCAAAAAGCTGCGGGCGTTGATCTGGTATTCATTCCATATTCCAAAGCGGTAGGCGGTCTATTGGTGAAAGATGATAGCCCTGCGCAGACTTTGGCCGACCTTGATGGTGCAAAGATTGGGATCGCCGGCGGGCCTCTCGACAAGAGCTGGCTGATCCTGCGCGCTTATGCGCAACAAGAGTATGGCATGGACCTTCAATCACAGACCGAACAGGTCTTTGGTGCGCCGCCGCTTATTGCTGAGACGGCCCTATCTGGGGAAACGCAGGGGGCAATCAATTTCTGGCATTGGGCTGCGAAAATGCAGGCTGGTGGCATGCACACTCTGGTTGAAGTTTCGACCGCAGCAGAGGCGCTGGGGTTAGATCCTGAGACCCCGTTGCTTGGCTATGTCGTGCACGGAGAGACCTTCGCGGAAAATCCCGACCTCGTTTACGCGTTGGCTGACGCATCTGCGGATGCAAAAGCACTGCTCGCGACTGATTCTGCGGCCTGGGATCGTCTCCGGGATCGCATGAATGCGAAAACGGACGAGCAATTCGAGGCGCTCAAGGCAGGTTTCATCGCGGGTATCCCCGAAGCAGGATCGGTTGATGAAGAGGCCGCAGCGCGTATGATGGCGCTCATGATTGAAATTGGTGGTGCAGAGTTGGTGGGTGACATGACTGAAATGCCTTCGGGCATCTTCCTTCAGCCGCGGAACTGATCTGTGGCTGTCACCCTTAGAAAAATCCCAGAGCCCGCTTTGGCGGGCTCCGCCGTTTTGTCGGTCCAACTGGACGGCTTTGCCATTAGGGGAACGCCAATTCTCGGCGCGCTCGCTCTTGAGGTAGCGCGTGGTGAAACGGTCGCGCTCACAGGGCCATCGGGAATCGGCAAGACGACCCTTTTGCGGATCATCGCGGGCCTTGAGACAGGCTATCATGGCAAAGTTCGTTTGCGCGGTGTCCCCGCCGTCGTGTTCCAAGAGCCGACCTTGCTCCGCTGGCGGACTTTGGCGCAGAACCTATGCCTCGCCACACGTATTTCCGAACGTGATGCTTTGGATCATTTGGCTAGAGTTGGTCTGGCGGATAAAGCTGACCTTTTCCCTGATCAACTCAGCCTCGGGCAACAACGCCGACTCTCCTTGGCGCGGGCCTTTGCGTTGCGTCCAGATATCCTTCTGATGGACGAACCTTTTGTATCGCTTGACCCGTCCTTGGCCGAAGAGATGATGACGCTCTTTGAAAAGCTGAGGGCAGACGATCAGCCCGCGACCCTATTGATCACGCATGAAGAGCGCGAAGCGGAACGTTTGGCGGACCGCATCGTTCGGCTTGAGGGGCGTCCTGCCGTTGTCGTTTAGAACAACGGCGAGAATTTCCAATTGTCCGCGTCTGGTGTGATTTCGTTCAGGTCGTAGTCCGCACCACGAAGTCGCTGTGCAATTTCGACGCCTTCTGATGCAGCTTGATCAACGAATATCTTGCCTGCTTCGCTGTCTTGTTCGACACCCCAGCCACGCATGAGGTCGATGCCGTGGTTGAACATTCCAACAGGGTCGCCTGCTTCGGCGGCTCTTCGGTTCCATTCTGCGGCAGCTTCGGGATCGATGTAGCCATCCCCGCCAAAGCCGTTGTCTTCCATGTAGGCCATCCACGACATGGCAGCGGAGTAGCCAGCATCGGCGCAGGTTTCAAAGGTCAATCGGGCACTGTCATGGTTGCCACCTTTGGTCATGAGGTAGCCAGCGGCGCAGCCTGTCATAGAGGTTTCGCCACGGCTCATGTCCTCAAGAACACGGTCCATAGTCAGCTCTTCGCGATTCAAGTCGCCGTAGGCTGAAAGGTCCTCTTCTTCGGCCAGAACGGGCGTTGCGACAACTGCGATGATCAATGCAAACTTAAACATATGCGTCTTCCTCCCTATCCGAAGAGCCTAGCGAAAACCCGACAAAAAGTCGCCCTTCCTATGGTCGTAGATCAGGGTCAGCCCTTTTTGCGGATCATGCCTCGGGCAGGGTCATAGCCCCAGATCGCCAACGCCAGAAATACAACGGTCGCGAGTAAGCTCCAGCCCAGGGCTGGAAAATTGACCTGCGCATAGAGGGCAAATCGAACCAATTCGACTGCTTGGGTGAATGGGTTCACGGCGCAGATGTCATGCAATAATCGGCCTGCTTCGGCCATTTTCCAAAGGGGGTAGAGCGCCGAGGAGAGAAAGAACATCGGGAAGATCACAAAGTTCATCACACCCGCGAAGTTCTCTAATTGCTTTACGAACGACGAAAGCGCGAGGCCCAACGCGCCCAGCATCAAACCGCCAACGAGTAGGGCTGGGAATGCGGTTGCATAGCCGATCGCAGGCATCCGAATGCCATAAATCCCCGCAATCAGTAGGAAGGTGTAGCACTGTAGAATGCTGATAATTGCACCAGCGAGCAACTTACAGAACAGCAGCCACCAACGTGGCAGAGGGGCCGTCAAAAGCACCTTCATCGATCCCATTTCGCGGTCGTAGACGAGGGACAGGGATGACTGCATGCCATTGAACAAGAGGATCATCCCGCACAAGCCGGGAATGATGTAAATTTCATATGTGATGTAGGTCAGGTAAGGCGGCGTGATCGAGAGGCCGAGTGCTGCACGAAATCCTGCGGCAAAAACCAATAGCCACACCAACGGACGAACCAAAGCCGCCACAAAGCGTTCACGTTGTCCGAGATAGCGCAGCGCTTCGCGTTTCAAGATTGCGACGAGGGCGGTGAAATAAATCATGCAGCTTCACCGACCATAGCCAGAAAAGCCGATTGAAGCGGTTGGTCGCCTGCGATGGACTGCGCGGTGTCGGCAGCCAGAACCTTACCTTGATGAAGTATGACCAGATCATCTGTTAGTCTTACTTCGTCAGTAAGGTGCGTTGCCCAAAGGACGGTCATCTGCGTGTCATCGCAAAGGTCGTGAACATGGTTTGTGATCGCATTGCGAGCAGGGGCATCTAATCCGACTGTAGGCTCATCAAGTAGCATAACGGCAGGTTGGTGCAGCAATGCACGAGCGATCTCGGTCCTTCTTCTATGCCCGCCATTTAGGGCGCGAACTTTCTCAGCTGCCCGCTCACGCATCCCTAAACGGTCGAGCGCTTCATCAATTCGCCGTTCTGCCGATTGGCCCGATAGGCCGTGTAATGCAGCAAAATACCGTAAATTCTGACAGACAGTCAGATCGAGGTCGAGCGTCGTTTGCTGAAATACAACGCCCATCCGTGCCAACGCCGCACGGGGGGTCTGTCGTATGTCAAAACCTCCGATTTCGATTGATCCTTCAGGCGTCGATAAAAGGCCCGTTAGGAGGGAAAATAACGTGGATTTCCCTGCTCCGTTGGGTCCGAGAAGCGCACAAAACTGACCCGTGGCAATGTCAAAAGAGACGCCCTTGAGAGCCTCTTTTGTGCCGTATCGGAATTTCAAGTCAGCGACGTGAAGTGCGTTCACTCGATAATGATCTCCAGCTTTTGGTAGTCCGATCCAGGAACTTGCAAAGTGTAGGTCCCCGGTTTGAGCGCGATAAAGGAAATCTCCATCGTTCCAGGTTCATCGAACTCTACACTATCGAGCCCAAGCGGACGAATTTCCAAACCTTCTACCACGATTTCATCAATCCAAATGGCTCGAAAGAATCCAGAACCTGTCAAACCAAGTTCAGCGGACCCATCACTGGTGATTTCAACTTCGTAGTAGCCGCCCGATTTTAATTCCCAAGGCGCATCCGATAACGGCATGCCAGACGAAAGGGTGATCTCTGGCAGGGTATTTTGGTTCGAACGTGAAAACAGGCCAGCAACGCCGAATGTTGGTTCATCATCGTCATCAGCGAAACCGAAAGTGGGCGCGCAGAGGACGGCGCATAACAAAAGAAATTTCTTCATACATTACTCCGTAGGTCTAAAAGCGGCACCCCAAGGAAAACGTCCTACCTTGATCGTGCGAAGGGGTTGGCGTGATGCGACATCAATGACGGTGACATCACCAGACACGCCGTTGGTGGTGAAAAGCTCTGTTTTGTCTTCATTGAAGGCCATGTGCCAAACGCGACGCCCGACGAGGATGTAATCTTCGACCTCGAAGGTCGCAGCATTTACGGCAGCAACGTGGTTCGATGGCCCAAGCGCGACAAAGACCGTTTCGCCATCTTCTGAGAACTCAAACCCGACAGGTTGGATATTGTCGGAATGCACGCCTGTGATCTCAAAGTTGATTTTCGCTAATTCGGTTTGATCCGAGACGTTGAAAACCGTGACGGTGCCACCAATTTCGGAACTCACCCAGAGTTGGTTCCCATCGTGGGTAAATTCCGCATGGCGCGGGCGGCTATCAACCAGAGTATTCGCAAATAACGTATGCGTCTCTGGATCGATCCAGTGAGCCATATTGGTGGTTTCTGACGTCGTGATGACGATCTTGCCATCTGGCGAAACGGCCATTCCTTCGGGCTCGATACCTACGTCAATTTGCGCCACAACGGTTCGGCTCTCGACATCGACAACGGTCGTGATCGCATCGTCTTCGTTGGCGATGTAGAGTCGTTTGTTGTCAGGGTGCAGGACGAATTGTTCGGGATCTTCGCCCGAGGGCAACTCATGCAGAATCTCGCCAGTGTTTGGGTCAATGACTTGGACCGTGTCACTGTCAGACGCGCAAATATAAACGACCGAGTAATCCTTAGAGAACGTGATACCACGCGGCCGCTCTCCGACTTCGATGGTGCGTGTAACCTCGTAGGTTTCGGTGTCGATGACGCTGACCGTGTCATCGTGTTCATTGGTGACCCAAATTTCGTCCGATAGCGCTGGGCTCGCAGCCAAAAGAGCTGGGATCAAAAACTTTTTCATAAATTACTCCGTAAAAGCCGAGCAGCGGGATTCTGGTTGATCAAACCCGAGCGTGTCGAGTTCGTTGATTGGATGCAAAAAGCCGTCCATCGGCGGGACCGCGATCACCGCATTTGCATGAACGACGGGAACGGGTTGGCGCATTTGACCGTTCCAGTTTCGGAACGAAAGCGGACGCCCCTTGAACGCGCCTAGCTCAAAGTCGGGTGATAGGATGTAGTCCCGCAGTACTTCTACCTCTGCCGATCCCGTTCGTGTCACAGCTTCGCCAATGGCACGCACGGCGGCAAATGCCGCGTAATCGACTGAACGCATCGTACGACCTGCATATTCTTCGAAACGGTTTTGAAGCTGAACGCCGCCCCACTGTTCCATAACGGGTGACCATGCAACGGGTTGCGCCCCCTCAGAGCCCGCTAAAAGTACGGGTTCCCACGTATTGAAGGGCAAATACCGTGCGAAATCGCCCGTTTCATCAGCGACCAGCATGACGTCATGATTGGGGAAGTCTTGAGTGAATAGTGGCACTTCGGCGCTTGCGGCACGGCGCATGCTGGCATCGAAAACCCACTCTTTCTCGTCTCTGATCCGCAGACCGAATTTTGTTGCCGACGACCGTAGAGCGTTTGCGAACGCAATGTCAGGTTCGTGAGTGCCTGATACCATCACGAGGTCTGTCCACCGTTTCGACTGTAGAAGTTGCATCAATGCGTCCGACCGCATCGCGTAGCTGGGCAACGTGTGTAGTAAATTCGCGCGACAGTCCTCATTTCGAAGGCTGTCGTCGTAATTTGAAACGTTAAAGAAGAGCGCGCTGCTCGCTTCAGCTAGATCGGTGACTTGGGTCAGTGCTGCGGTCGGGGCATCGACCAAGATCAGGTCGGTTGATGCCAATGCATCGCGGGTCTCGGCGATTATATCACCGCCGACTGGGACGCTCCGAATATCCAGCGTGAACGATTGGTTGAGGAATTTCCCCGTGGTGATGTTGTCCTCTAGACCGACTTCCGCTCCAGCGATTCCCTCGTCTTCGGGAACAGCGTCGAGGTTCGAAAGGACAGGTGGCCTGTCAATTTCTTGACGCAGGTAAACGATATTCACAGAGGTTTCAGCAACGGTTTGCGTTGCCAAGCAAAGCGTAAAAAGCCCGCAAAATGTGCGCGTTACGGTCTTCATAGCGATCCTCCCTCGCCGCAGCCTAGGGTGTCTGAGACGCGCAGCGAATACGACTATCGTCGTGTCTCTCCTTAAACCAAGGTCGCATAGATTAGTGAGACGGGGGCATGGCAATCAGACCGCCAAATATGCGTTCGAGGAGGAACACTCATGAAAACGTCACGCAAGACGTCGATTTTCGCAGCCGGCCTAATTGTAGTGGCTGCACTGGCTCATGCTCACGGCGACGTGGCGCCCCAGGCGGTCAATACCGATGCGCTGCCTGATGTTGGTGAAGAATGGCTGACTGAAAACCCGTATCGCGCAGAAGCTGCCGGTGAAGAAGTCTGGCTCAAGGCTGTTGAGATCGGCTCGTCGGGTTACAACCAGAACTGCGCCCGTTGTCATGGCCTCGGCGTGATTTCTGGTGGACTTGCGCCCGACCTACGGTTCCTTGAAGCCGAAGAATATGGTGATGAGTGGTTCGTTGAACGGTTCCAGCACGGATATACTCAAAACGGGATCACCAAAATGCCCGCGTTTGGCGAAATCTTGGGCCAAAAAGCTGGTTGGGCTATTCGGACATATATTGAAACACGCCCTGATGACGTGATGGTAACGGATCAAGCGCCGCGCCTCATGGAGTTGCGCGATGAGCTCATGGCGATGTCCACGGGCGGCGCAGGTGATGCTGCTGCGATTCAATCCGAACTGAATGAGATTGCCTCTGGCATCGAAACCCTGTCTGGCGCGCCAGTTGCAGTTTCGATCGCTTGGGAAGCGGCGCGCTCGATCGGTGACACGCCAGAGAGCTATAAGCACGCTGGTGAAATCCTGACGGTTGGTCTGTCGGCGGCACACTAATGAAAACTGGCCGATCCGCTGTAACGCGTTCCATTCTTGCGATTGCACTTGCAGTCGGATCGGCCAATTTTGCTTATGCTCGGTGCGAAGACCACGTTCCGACCGCAAGGCCGCAAAACACGTCTCGCGATTATGTCGGGGTGGATCTGGACACGATTATTGATCGTGGTTGGATCGAATTCGCGGTCTACGAAGATCTCCCTCCTTACAGCTGGAAAGACGGTTCCGAAGATCGTGGCGTAGACATCGAAATCGCCCGTCTGATCGCAGAGTCGTTGGGGGTCGAGCCGCGGTTCAAATACGTGACCTCGGGCGAAAACGTTGAGGCCGATCTGCGTAACTGGATTTGGAAAGGTCCAGTTGTAGGTGGGTCAGTTGCGAACGTGATGATGCACGTTCCCTACAACAGTGATCTTGGTTGCCGCGTTGAGCAGGTGACTTTCACTGGACAGGTCTATGCTGACACGATCGGTATCGCATATGATCCTGTATTCTACGAAGATAGCCAGCCTACGCCGCCATATTTTCGCTTTGACCCCGTCGGCGTGGAAAACGATACCATCGCTGATTTCTATCTGACCAATTTGCTGGGCATCGCGGCAGCTCCGAATATCCACCGCTTTCCCGATGTGAGCGATGCTGTGCAGGCAATCGATACAGGTGAGGTGCGTGCCGCTATGGGTCCGCTCGCTCGGTTGGAGCACTGGGCGAGTGAAGAAACAGAAGTGTACGCGCCGCCTTTGCCAAATTTCGCCGTTGGTAAATGGACTGTTGGTGTAGCGGTTCACATGTCGTACCGTCCTCTCAGTTACGCAGTGGATGATGCCATTTTTGCCGCTCTCGGTGACGGTCGGATCGAACAGATATTTCAAAACTATGGGCTGACCTTCCTAGCCCCAGAACGTTAGGGTCTAGCCCTTTAGTCTTATATGAATGTTAGCGCCCATCGGCTTAGCTTGGGTGCATAAAGATGGAGGAAACCTTGGAACTTTCTGATTCCCGCGTAATCAATGCATCCAAAAATGAGGTTTGGGCCGCATTGTTGAATCCCGAAGTTCTGAAAGATTGCATCCCAGGCTGTCAGGAGATGGCGGGATCGGTTGAAGATGGTTTCGAGGCGACAGTTGTCCAAAAAATCGGCCCAGTGAAGGCGACCTTTAAGGGCGCCGTTCAGTTGACCGATATCGTCGAGGGCGAGAGCTGCACCATCAGCGGCGAAGGCAAGGGTGGTCCTGCTGGCTTTGCCAAAGGTGGCGCGAAAGTGCGCCTTGCCGAAGTCGAGGGCGGAACAGAGCTTTCGTATGATGTCGAAGCTAAGATCGGCGGTAAGATTGCCCAGCTTGGCAGTCGGATCATCGATGGTGTTGCCCGTAAATTGGCAGACGAGTTTTTTACGAAATTCCAATCGGTCGTCGAAGGCCCCGCTGAGGAGAGCGGAGTCGTCGAAGAAGGAGCGACCGAGACGGAAGTTAAGAAAGGCTGGCTCAAACGCACATTTGGCGGCTGAGCCCAATCGTTTCAGGGAGGAGAAACATGACCAAAGTCACAATGACCGTAAACGGCAAGTCCGTGAGCGGCGAAGTTGAAGGTCGGACGCTACTCGTAGATTTTCTACGCGACGCGCAACGACTGACCGGAACCCACGTTGGTTGCGATACCTCACAGTGTGGTGCGTGCACCGTGCATGTGGACGGGCTTCAGGTGAAATCCTGCACCATGTTCGCGCTCGAAGCAGAGGGTGCGAATGTCACCACGATCGAGGGTATCGGCAACGCAGACGGCACAATGTCGGCATTGCAGGCATCCTTCCAAGAGCATCACGGCCTACAGTGCGGTTTCTGCACTCCGGGGATGATCATGGCTGCGTCGTCGCTTTTGAAGGTGAACCCGAAGCCCACCGAGGCTGAGATCCGTCACCACCTTGAAGGCAATATCTGTCGCTGCACAGGCTACCATAACATCGTCAAGGCGATCATGGCGGCCAGCGGGCAGGACGTAAGCGCAATCGCTGCTGAATAAGCGGCGTCGACAACAGTCTAGGGAGGAATAAATGCCTAAAGATCATGGTATCGGCGCCAGCCCAAAGCGGCGCGAAGACGTAAGATTTCTGACCGGTAAAGGTCAGTACACAGACGACATTAACCTGCACGGCCAAACATACGTGCATTTCCTACGGTCTGATGTTGCACACGGCATCATCAAATCGATCGACACCTCGGCAGCTGAAAGCATGCCCGGCGTTGTTCGTATCTTCACGGGTGCGGATTTCGAAGGTGTTGGCGGTCTTCCGTGCGGATGGCAGGTCACTGACCGTCACGGCCAACCGATGCAGGAACCGGGTCACCCCGTTCTGGCTCGCGGCAAGGTCCGTCACGTAGGTGATCCGATTGCAGCGATTATCGCAGAAACCAAAGAGCAGGCTCGCGACGCTGCCGAAGCCATTGGCCTCGACATCGAAGAGCTTCCTGCTGTTGTGGACATGGTGGCGGCACTCGCACCTGATGCTCCAAAGGTTCACGACGAACTGACTTCGAACCTTTGCTACGACTGGGGTTTTGTTGAAGAAAACAAAGCGGCAGTTGACGAGGCGTTCCAGAAAGCGGCGCACGTCACCACGCTTGAGCTGATCAACAACCGACTGGTTGCAAACCCGATGGAGCCTCGTGTTGCAGTTGGTGACTATAACCAAGCGAACGATGAATCGACGCTCTACACCACCTCGCAGAACCCGCACGTTATCCGTCTTTTGATGGGCGCGTTTGTTCTGGGCATCCCAGAGCACAAACTGCGCGTCGTTGCGCCTGACGTTGGTGGCGGCTTCGGTACAAAGATCTTCCACTACGCGGAAGAAGCTTTTGTTACCTTTGCATCGCGTCAAATCCGTCGTCCGGTGAAATGGACCTCGACCCGCTCTGAGGCGTTCATGTCGGATGCTCATGGTCGCGACCACAAGACCAAGATCGAACTGGCGTTGGATGCCGACAATAACTTCATGGCGATCCGCACGGACACCTACGCAAACATGGGCGCATATCTGTCCACCTTTGCACCGTCGGTTCCGACATGGCTGCACGGCACGCTGATGGCGGGTAACTATAAGACCCCGTTGATCTATGTGAACGTTAAGGCGGTCTTTACCAACACGGTTCCAGTTGACGCATACCGCGGCGCTGGTCGTCCTGAAGCCACGTTCCAGTTGGAGCGTCTGGTTGATAAGGCGGCTCGTGAACTGGGTGTTGATCCGATTGCGCTGCGTCGTCAGAACTTCATCACGCAGTTCCCATACGCAACGCCGGTTGCTGTGGAATACGACACTGGTAACTATGTTGCGACGATGGACCGTATGGAAGAGATCATGGATCTCTCTGGGTTCGAAGCCCGCCGCAAAGCGTCTGAAGCCAAGGGCAAATGGCGTGGTCTGGGCGTGAACTGCTACATCGAGGCATGCGGTATCGCACCGTCTAACCTCGTTGGTCAGTTGGGTGCGCGTGCAGGTCTTTATGACGCGGCAACAGTTCGTGTGAACGCAACGGGTTCGATTTCGGTCATGGTCGGTGCGCATAGCCACGGTCAGGGTCACGAAACCACCTTCCCGCAGGTTATCGCAGAGATGATCGGTATCGACGAAAGCCAAGTGGATATCGTTCACGGTGACTCGTCCAAGATCCCGTTCGGTATGGGCACCTATGGTTCCCGTTCGCTCGCTGTGTGTGGTTCTGCGATGGTGCGTGCTGCTGAAAAGGTCATTCGCAAGGCGAAGAAGATCGCGGCACACCTTCTGGAAGCATCTGAAGCAGACATCGAACTGAAGGATGGTAAATTCAGCGTGGCTGGTACGGACAAAGAATGCGCATGGGGTGATGTCACCCTCGCGGCCTATGTCCCGCACAACTACCCGCTGGAGGACATCGAACCCGGTCTCGAAGAAACCGCGTTCTACGATCCAGCCAACTTTACCTACCCATCGGGCGCATATGCCTGTGAGGTCGAAGTTGACCCAGAAACCGGCAAAGTCACGATCGAGAAGTTCGCTGCGGCGGATGACTTCGGCAACGTGGTGAACCCGATGATCGTGGAAGGTCAGGTCCATGGCGGTATCGCTCAAGGTATCGGTCAGGCCCTTCTCGAAGCGGCGGTTTATGATGAAAACGGTCAGCTGCAATCGGCGTCCTACATGGACTACGCAATGCCGCGCGCAGATGATCTGCCGTTCTACATCGTTGACCATTCCTGCTGCACACCGTGCACTCACAACCCGCTGGGTGTGAAAGGCTGTGGTGAGGCTGGTGCCATCGGTTCCCCGCCTGCAGTTGTGAACGCCGTCATCGACGCTCTTGCCTCTGGTGGTAAGAACGTTCCGCACATCGACATGCCCCTGACGCCTCACCGCGTCTGGAAAGCAATCAACCAGTAAGAGGAGGACGTATCATGTATGCATTTGACGTAACCCGTCCCAAAACCGTGGCCGAAGCCGTCGCCGCCCTTGCTGGTGATGAGGCTCAGGCATTGGGTGGGGGCCAGACCCTCATCCCAACACTCAAGCAACGTTTGGCAGCACCTGCCACGCTGGTCAGCCTTTCGGCGATCGACGAAATGAAAGGGGTTTGCGCTGATGGCGGAACCCTGACCATTGGCGGTGGGACAACCCACGCCACCGTCGCAGCTGAAGCATCGGCTTATCCGGCACTTGCTGCTCTTGCGGCAAACATCGGTGACCCAGCGGTTCGTAGCCGTGGCACAATCGGTGGTTCGTTGGCCAACAACGACCCGTCGGCATGCTACCCTTCTGCGGCACTGGCTTCGGGTGCAACCATTGTCACCAACAACCGCGAGATCGCTGCGGATGACTACTTCCAAGGTCTGTTCACCACAGCCCTGAACGAAGGCGAAATCATCACAGCGGTAAAGTTCCCGGTGCCGGAAAAAGCGAACTATCAGAAGTTCGTTCAGCCAGCATCGCGCTTTAGCCTCGTTGGTGTGTTCGTTGCCAAATACGCGGACGGTGTTCGTGTTGCGGTGACAGGCGCATCTGAAAACGGTGTGTTCCGCTGGACTGAGGCTGAGGCTGCGCTGTCTGCGAACTTCTCTGCGGATGCAGTCGAAGGTCTGACAGCGTCGGCTGATGGCTTGATCAACGACCTTCATGGTGATGCAGCTTACCGCGCTCACCTGATTAAGGTGATGACCAAGCGCGCGGTTGCCGCGGCAAAGTAAAACCCAACTACCTCTGGGTAAGATTGGCCTCCGGAAACGGGGGCCTTTCTTTTTTAGAGGGTGCGAAGGTTGCCAGACAAATCAATGAGGCGGATCGTGAGAGGCACGTCGAGGCGCGCCGCGATCAGCGGAATTTCGACAGCCGTTGCATGGCAAAGCGCTGTCGATAGTCCATCTGCAATCGCCGCACTAGGCGCACACACTGAAACGGTCGACCACTGTGGAATGTCGCTGGCCCCCGTGGGATCAATGATATGAGCCGTGCCGTCGGGGAGCCTCATCGCGGCGGGGCTAGAGGTTGCAGTCGCACGATCTGTGAGCGTGAATTGCCCGAGTTGCCCAAACGCTGGATCAGAAAGCCCAAGCTGCCAAGGGCCAGAGAGCGCGCTGTATTCCCCGATATTGACCAACGCATGCGTTAGCCCGTGGTCTTTAAGGACCTTAGTCACGCGATCAGTGGCATAGCCCTGCGCGATGCCGTTCAGCGTTAGGGATTGCCCGTCTGCGAGACGGATTACATCGTCGGTGACTTCGACATTCTGCCACCCCGTTTTGCCCCGCGCGGCGGTAACGTCGCCCCCGTGAGCATGAGCCAGCCACAGGGGTTGAACGGTGGGATCGAACCGACCGCCTGTTGCGTGATGGATCGTGTCACATAGCCGAAGCAACTCAACGAACTCAGGTGCAGGATTGCGGAGCACTCCATCTCGGTTCAACCGAGTCAAATCGGACTCTTTGTAGAGGCTAAACAGGTCTTCTATGCGGTCAATCTCGGCCCAAGCCGCAGCGCGAGCGGAGGTTGTGATCTCGTCTGGCCCGCGCAAATTCATCGACACATCAGCGCCCAACGCAAAACGTCGTTCCTGCGCAAAGGATGCTGTGGGCACGGTTGCGGCGGCAGCAAAAATCTTGAGAGCACGGCGGCGTGTTATCATAGCTTTGCTCCTTTGCGATCAGCGAGGATCAGTGGAACGCATTGTTTGCGGTCGTCAAAAATCTGCACGCAGTCCAAGCATTGGAAACATTCCGAATATGCAATCGCACCGTCCTTTTTGATCGCATTGTAGTTGCAGCGGACCTTGCACAATTGGCATGGCGATCCACAGGCTTCACGGCGTTCGATCCAGTTGCGACCGCGCAGAAGGCCGCCAATGGCCATGACAGCGCCCAAAGGACAGACATAGCGGCAGAACCCTTTGAAGATCACCATCCCGAGCAATAGCCAGAACACAGCGTAGGCGACGTAATACCAGTTGCGGACGAAAAAGACCGAGATTGCGGTTTTGAAGGGCTCTACCTCGGATGCTTTGACACTGTAGCTGGGTGCAAAGAGGGCAACGCCGATCAAGGTTCCGAGCACTAAGAATTTCACCCATTTAAGTCGGTTGTCCCAGCGGTCTGAAACCTTGATCTGAGGGAGCCTTAGCAATTGCCCGAGGTGGTGTGCGAATTCTTGCAGGGCACCGAATGGACACAGCCAACCACAAAACAGCCCGCGACCCCAGAGGACAAAACCAATGATCGTCGCACCCCAAATTAGCAGCGAGAACGGATCGTAGAGGAGAAACTCCATCGACTGATCTTTGACGAGGGCTTGTAGCACGCCAGTAACTGTCACGATGGACAGCTGACCCTGTCCCCACCAGCCGACAAACAAGGTAACGAATGCGAGGATCGAAAGTCGAACGGGCGTGAGGCGCGCCTTTTCTGCGATCCAGCTTTGCCCAAAGCCAAGTCCGATTAGTAGGGCGGTGACGAATATGGCACCGATAATCAGGTCGGTCTGGCGGTTGCGAAGGGCTTCTTTCAGAGGTGACGTTTCAATCGGCTGACCCGTGTTGCTGATAAAGAACCGAGGGGCGGCAGTGTATTCTGCGTCCAAAGTGATCCGACCAATCTCGGGCTGAAAAACCCCGCGTTCGCGTAGGGCGTCAATGTGAAGAACCCAATCGCGCGAAGGATCAAATCCGAGGCGGCGATCCGTTCGTAGGATCATCGCAAAACCATTTGGGCCGCCATTGGTGAGATCGACCGAGACATCTGCGTCACGTAATTGGATCGGCAAACCGTCTTGGGTTGCAGATACCCAGTCGGGTGAGGTGTTTCGGACAAAATCCGGCCCGACCAGACCGTGCCGTCCGTTCTCGATAAGTAGGATCATCTCGGATGAGGGCACCAACCGCTGAAGCACATCAAGCTGATCAATGGTGTCCTGACTTAGCGCTGCTCGGGCAATCGTCGGAGGTCCGATGTCCAACATCCAAAGGTCCAGATACGCACCATCAGGATCAGAAAGAGCCTCGGCGTCAGTGCGGGCAAAAGGGGTGCCCTCGAACGCGGCTTCTACTTCCGCGTTGGTTACACGGATGTTCTGGGCCAATCCCTGTTCGATCAGGCGCGGCCAGTCCAAGTCCTCTTCATAGGTCATATTTGGCGTGGCGGGCGGGACTGAGGCAACGCCCTGCATCTTTTCCTGCGCAACTGTGCGCGTGGCGGCCAAAATCGATTCATGTGCAATGCGGACGCTGGCGGTGGCTTTGGTCACGCCGTCCAAATAGACCAGCGCTGACCCGTCCGACGCATTGCCATAGGGTGTTCCGACCACGATGGGCTGTGAGATCGACAGCCCCCGATACTGTTCAAGAAATGCGCGGAGTGGACCTTCTCCTAACCCCGATACAAAGATGGGTTCGTGGTGCGATATAAGCCGCACGTCGATGAAGCGCCCTTCGAGGTCGATCGCAACGAAGAGATTGATAGGCTCACCTGCAAAGCCAGGAAGTGGTGCCAATATCCCTGTTTCGAACACGTAGCCGACATGCGCACCACCAGAATTCAGGAGTTCCCATACACCGCGATCATTGACGGGTTCGCCCAGCGCCATTGGTGCGCTGACGAAATCTGACATTTGTTCGCGGGTCATCGCTTCGGCATGAGCAAAACCTGTGCTGAAGACTCCAACCAACAGCACAACCAAAAGCATTCGTAGGGTATTCAAAATCAGGCCCATGGCGAAACATTATGCATGGGTTGGGTTTTGACCCATACGACCTAAGTCGTGACCTACGAGAGGCTTTGTTGACTTGGACCCCACTGGCACGAAATGGTGAATGGTAAGGAGGGCTCTTATGCCTCAAACGTCTGGATTTATCTCGCGTATTGCCGTTCTCGCCGGATCATTGGCGGGGATGATTGCACTATGGTGGGTGGTCAGCCTCATTTACGCGACCCCTCGGATATTTCCTGACCCTATCACCGTATTCAAACTGATCGGGGCGGAAGTCGAGTCTGGACGTTTACCATACCACCTTTGGCAAACGCTTAAGCGTGTCGCTGCGGCTTTTGCCGCGGCGATGGTTCTGGGGACTGTCGTCGGTGTGATTTTGGGCACAATGCCGCGATTGAACAGATGGGCAGAGCCATGGGTGATCTTATCGCAAAACTTGCCAGCTTTGGTGGTGATCGTTCTGTGTTACCTGTGGTTTGGCCTTAACGACCTCTCCGCGATCATCGCGGTCGCATTTAATAAAACCGCCCTTGTCATCGTGACTCTGCGCGAAGGTGCGCGGGCAATGGACAGAAAAGTGGCTGAAATGGCGAAGGTGTTTGGCATGTCGCCAATCCAAAGGCTTCGTCACGTGGTGCTCCCTCAGCTGGCCCCGTTCATGGCGGCGAGTGCGCGAAATGGGTTGGCTATTATCTGGAAGCTGGTGCTCGTGGTCGAGTTTTTGGGTCGATCAAATGGAATTGGCTTTCAAATCCACCTCTATTTCCAGATGTTCGATGTGGCCCGCGTGTTGGCCTATTCTGGTGCGTTTATCGTGATCATGCTGCTGATCGAATATCTTCTGATTCAGCCGATCGAAGCGAAAGCTACGCGGTGGCGCCAACTTCAGGGTAAAATTACCGTTTAAAAATAGTGGTATTAGACTTTAGTTTATCAACTTAAGGTCTAATACCCGCCGAACAGGCTTCTCTCTACCGTTTCGCTTGCCCCCAGAGGAGAGGGGTAAACAGGGAAGGAGAAACTATGAATTTGATTAACGCATTGGCGATTTCAATCGGTGTATTGGCAGCTGTGGCGACATGGGTCTGTCTGGGTAATGGCGCTGGCCTGCAAGTCTGGGCGCTCTTTATCGGTTGGGGCGCATTCTATCACACTGGCGGCAAGGTTGAGGCACTGACCAAGAATAGCATTAACCACATTTGGGGTGTGGCTGTTGCGGCGGTGACTTTGTTTGTCGTTGGCTCAGTTGCGGGTTCCGTTGTTGTGACCTCCGTCATCGTTGGCGTGTCGGTTGTCGTGCTGGTTCTTGGAGCGCATCTGCCAGCTCTCGCCACCATTCCAGCAGGCGTCTACGGCTATGCCTCTACAGCAGCGGGAACGCTTCTGACGGGGGTTGCGCTGACTGATACTGCTGCTCTTGGCAAGGCCGCGATGATGATCGCTGTTTCGCTCATTGTCGGTAACGTCTTTGGTATCGTGTCCGAGAAGGTCGCTGGAGCCATGGTCGCAAAAGCTGAGTGATCAGCAAGGCGGCGCGTTTCCCACGGCGCGCCGCCGAACGCAGAGAAATATCCATTGGCGAGAAAATATTGGGTGCTACAAAGGTCTCCTCATTAAGGGCGACCCATGCAGTTTTTTCGAGCTATCATTTTCAAAATTCTCTCGGTGTTTCTCTTCGTCGTTATGGCGGGGATCATCAAATCGGTTTCAGGACATGTCCCTCCCGGGCAGTCCGTATTCTTTCGCTCTTTCTTTGCCATTCCAGTGATCGTTGTTTGGCTGATGATGCGCAAAGAGTTGCGGATCGGCTTTAAGACCCAAAATCCCATGAACCACGTTTGGCGCGGTGTGATTGGCACTTCGGCGATGGCCATGACCTTTGGAGCGCTGGGCCTATTGCCGTTGCCCGAAATGACGGCGATCGGTTATGCGATGCCGATCTTTGTGGTGATATTTGCCGCGATGTTCCTGAATGAAACGGTCCGTTTGTTCCGTCTCGTGACCGTAGCCGTCGGTTTGATCGGTGTTATGATCATTATGGCGCCGCGTTTATCGGTCGATGTGATTGATGTTACCGAAACGCTGGGTGCGGTATTGGCGCTGGGGGCCGCTGTGGGCGCTGCCTTGGCGCAGGTTTTTATTCGCAAGTTGACCAAGACTGAGACGACGTCGTCGATTGTATTCTGGTTCTCTGTAACCGCATCGGGTCTTTCGCTTTTGACGATATATTGGGGCTGGGTTGTGCCAACTCCAAAAGAGGCCGCATTGCTAATCCTCGCGGGCTTTATCGGTGGTGTAGGGCAGATTCTCTTGACCTCTAGCTATCGGCTTGCAGACGCATCGTTTGTGGCGCCGTTCGAGTATTCGTCGATGCTCTTTTCGATTGCGATCGGGTTTGCCTTCTTTGACGAAGTGCCAACCCTCACAACGCTGGTCGGTGCGGCAGTGGTGATTGCCGCCGGAATTATGATCATTTGGCGCGAGCGCCAGCTTGGGCTCGAACGAAGCAAGACCCGAAAAGCAATGTCGCCGCAGGGCTAACCTACGGCGACATATATCGATCATTCGCTTTTAAAGATTAGGCGCGAACAAGCGCTTCGTAATCTTCGGCGATGGAGCGGGTGATATCACCAACTTCAAAGGTGTATTCACCGATTTGGCCAACGGGAGTGACTTCAGCCGCCGTGCCCGTGAGCCAGCACTGTTCAAAGTCAGCCAGTTCTTCCAACTGAATACGGCGCTCGATCACGTTGATGCCTTTGTCGCGCAGCATGCCGATGACGGTTTGACGGGTGATGCCGTTCAAGATCGCGTCAGGAATTGGGGTGTGCACTTCGCCGTCTTTGACAAAGAAGATGTTCGCACCAGTCGCTTCAGCCACGTAGCCGCGATAGTCGAGGAACAGCGCGTCAGAGCAGCCTTTGGCTTCTGCGGCGTGTTTGGACATCGTGCAGATCATGTAGAGACCAGCAGCCTTAGCAGCGGTCGGGATGGTTTCGGGCGACGGGCGTTTCCATTTCGCGATGTCCAGCTTTGCGCCTTTCATCTTTGCGTCGCCGTAATAGGCACCCCAAGTCCATGCAGCGACAGCCATGCGAACAGGGTTGCGCGCGGATGCAACGCCCATGTCTTCGCCAGCGCCACGCCATGCAACAACGCGGATGTAGGCATCGGTCAGGCCGTTAGCATCCAATACAGCTTGTTTAGCCGCTTCAATTTCTGCGACGGTGTAGGGGATCGGCATATCGAGCATTTCGCCCGATTTCAGCAAACGCTCAGAGTGTTCGACCGACTTGAAGATCTTGCCGTTATAGGCGCGTTCGCCTTCGAAAACGGACGATGCGTAGTGCAGCGCATGTGACAGAATGTGTACGTTCGCATCGCGCCAATCAACCAGCTGGCCATCCAACCAGATTTTACCGTCACGATCATCATAGCCAGCCATAGGGCGCCCTCCGCTTTTCATTTATTTCTCAACGCCCTACGATTTCTATCGTAAAATTGCGTGAATTCACTGGATTCGCTAACAGTGAAGGCTTGGAATGTCAACAAGGCTGACGTATTCTATCGGTGAACGAAAGAAGGGTTTCGGCCATGAATGACGTGCCAAGCGGACAGTCCTTGCTGTTTTTGACGGATGAGCAGCTGCGGCAGGGGATCGAGGCGATGTATTTTGCCTACCGCGGTTTCACGGCAGACCCTGATCGCATCCTTGAGGAAAAAGGCTACGGAAGGGCGCATCACCGTGCGGTCCACTTTATCAACCGAAGCCACGGCACGACGGTCAATAATCTCCTCTCAATTCTGGGTGTTACAAAGCAGTCCCTTAATCGTGTGTTGCGCGCTTTGATCGATGACGGTTTGGTAGAGAGCAGGGTCGGCCAAGAGGATAAGCGTGAACGTCATCTTTTCCTCACCGAAGCCGGTCAGCGTCTAGAACGCGAGCTGTCCGATGCGCAGCGGGATCGAATGCGGGCTGCATTTCGCGCCGCAGGTCCAGCCGCCGTTGGTGGGTTCCGTCAAGTTCTAGAGGCGATGATGGATACAGACATGCGTCGTCAATACGAGGCGCTGAGGGACAGAACGACATGAGCGCCGATGACGCCCATATTCTAATTGTTGATGACGACGAACGGATCAGGGGACTTCTGCAAAAGTTCCTTATGCGTAATGGCTTTCTGGTGAGCACTGCACGTGATGCTGCTCATGCGCGTCGTATCTTGTCTGGTCTCGAATTCGATCTGATCGTTTTGGATGTCATGATGCCTGGCGAAGACGGCATGTCGTTGTGCCGCGATCTGCGATCTCGGTTGGGCACGCCTATCATGTTGCTGACGGCAAAGGGTGAGACGTCTGATCGGATTGCTGGTTTAGAAGCAGGCGCTGACGATTACCTTGCGAAGCCGTTCGAGCCCAAAGAACTGCTCTTGCGGATCAATGCGATCCTACGTCGTGTTCCGCATGCAGCGCCAGCGGTTGTAGTGCCGAAATCGCTTAATATGGGACCGTTCCGCTATGACGTGGATCGGGGTGAGTTGTGGAAGGGGGACGATCTGATCCGACTGACTGCGACCGAAAGCCAGTTGATGAAGATTTTCAGTGCTAAGCCCAGTGAACCCGTATCGCGGGGCACCTTAGTTGAAGAGCTTAGCCGTTCTGGTGGGCAAACGCAGGAACGTGCGGTCGATGTTCAAATCACCCGTCTACGCCGCAAGATAGAGGTTGATCCCAAGCAGCCCCGTTACCTCCAGACGGTTCGCGGCTCTGGCTATATGTTGCAGCCTGATTGACGGGCGGATGGGATTGGGGTTCCTTGCGGTATGACCACAGCATTAATCACCCATCCCGCTTGCCTGAACCATGTGACGCCCGACGGACATCCTGAACAGGTTGCCCGTCTTCAGGTCGTTTTGGACGCATTGTCTGACATTCCGCTAAAACGATTTTCGGCCCCAATGGCGGCGGATGACGATTTAAAACGGTGCCATCCGCAGTCCTACATTGATCGGCTGCGTGCGGCGCTCCCGTCATCGGGCTCGCGGCAGTTGGACGAAGATACGCATATGTCGCCCGGATCGCTCGAAGCGGCGTATCGAGCGGCTGGAGCGGTGATCCAAGCGGTCGACAAAGTGCTGAGCGGAGACGTCAAAAACGCCTTTGCCGCCATTCGTCCCCCAGGCCACCACGCCGAACAAGAAATCCCGATGGGCTTTTGTCTGTTCGGTAATGTCGCCATCGCGGCGAAGTATGCTCTTGATCATCATGGATTGCGCCGTGTCGCGATTGTTGATTTCGACGTTCATCACGGCAATGGAACTCAGGCATTGTGCGAAGATGATCCTCGTATCCTGACGATCACTTCGCAGCAGATGCCGCTTTGGCCGGGCACGGGGGATCCTGTTGATACGGGTGAGTTTGACAACGTCCTAAACATTGCCTTGCCGCCCGCCAGCGGATCTGACGTTTTCCGCAAAATATACGAAGAACAAGTGTTCCCCCGCCTGACGGCTTTCGCGCCCGAGCTATTGATTATCTCTGCTGGCTTTGATGCGCACCGCGACGATCCCCTCGCCCAGTTGGAGTTCGAGACCGAGGACTTTGCGTGGGTGACACACCGCCTGTGTGATATTGCCGAGGCCTCTTGCAACGGGCGCGTGGTATCTGCATTGGAAGGTGGCTATAACCTTGACGCGTTGGCAGCCTCCGCTGCCGCCCATGTAAGTGTTTTGGAGGAAAGAGGCCGATGACTGACACGCCCGTTGATGAAATGAGCTTTGAGCAGGCGATGAAAGAGCTGGAGTCGGTTGTGAACCGTCTTGAGCATGGTGACGTGGCGCTCGACGATTCCATTGCGCTTTACGAACGTGGCGCGGCGCTGAAGGCCCGTTGCGAGGCAAAGCTGAAAGAAGCCGAAGAAAAAGTGGCCAAGATCACTTTGGGCGCTGATGGCGCACCGACTGGAACGGCACCGCTGGACGCTGGCTAATGTCATTGACCGCCGCACTAACCCGCGCTCGCGATCTGGCCGAGGCTGAGATCGCGCAGGCGCTTTCGGGCATTGATATGCCTGTCGCTGATGCGATGGGATATGCGGTGCGCGGTGGAAAAGGGTTGCGCGGGTTTTTGGTTCTCGAAAGCGCGGCGCTCCACGGCGTTGCGAACGCAGCCAAGGTCGCGGCAGCTATTGAGTGTCTGCACGCCTATTCGCTGGTGCATGATGATCTGCCCTGCATGGACGATGACGATTTGCGCCGTGGACAACCGACCGTTCATCGCAAATGGGACGAAGCGACAGCTGTCCTCGCAGGTGATGCGCTTCAATCATTGGCATTTGAATTCCTCGCGGCGGCCGACTGCGCCGCTGAACGGCGCATCGACCTGATCAGTTCCTTCGCTGAGGCGTCGGGCGTGCGTGGCATGGTCGGTGGTCAGGCGTTGGATATCGCTGCGGAGACGGCTACGGATCCATTGACGCTCGACCAAATCACCACTTTGCAGGCAGGTAAAACCGGTGCGCTGATCACGTGGTCTGCGACGGCGGGGCCTCGAATGTCGGGTGCGGACATTGGACCGTTGAAACGCTATGGCGACGCCTTGGGGCTGGCCTTCCAAATCTGGGACGATGTTCTGGACGTGACGGGCGATGCTGAAACAGTTGGTAAGGCCGTTGGAAAAGACGCCGATGCAGGCAAAGCGACATTCGTGTCCCTCTTGGGTTTGGACGGGGCGAAACGCCGCGCAGCCGATTTGGTGACCGAGGCTTGCGATGCCCTATCTATCTATGGTGAAACCGCGCAAACCCTGCGCGACGCGGCACGTTTTGTGATCGCCCGCGACAAGTGAGACAGCCATGACTGACACACCGATGACACCACACCTTGACCGCGTTCACACGCCTGCGGACCTAAAAGGGATGTCGGATTCTGAACTGCGTCATGTAGCCGACGAACTGCGTGCCGAGACGATCAGTGCGGTTTCTGTGACAGGCGGGCATTTGGGTGCTGGGCTTGGTGTTGTGGAACTGACGGTTGCTCTTCATGCTGTGTTTGATGCGCCGAAAGACAAGATCATCTGGGACGTTTCGCACCAGTGTTACCCGCATAAGATTTTGACGGGCCGTCGGGATCGTATTCGGACCCTCCGTCAAAAAGACGGCCTGTCTGGTTTCGCGAAACGCAGTGAAAGCCCGTATGACGCGTTTGGGGCTGGTCACTCTTCAACGTCGATTTCTGCGGCACTCGGCTTTGCCGTGGCGCGCGATTTGGGCGGCGTCACCGAAGAGGGTGTGGGCGACGCGATTGCGGTGATCGGTGATGGGTCGATGTCTGCGGGCATGGCATTCGAGGCGATGAACAACGCGGGCCACCTAGGTAAGCGGATGATCGTGGTTCTGAACGATAATGAGATGTCGATTGCAGAACCCGTTGGCGCGTTGTCGTCTTATCTTTCGCGACTTTATGCGGGTGCTCCGTTCCAAGAGTTGAAAGCGGCTGCCAAGGGCGCCGTCAGCCTTCTTCCTCCGCCATTCCGCGAGGGTGCGAAGCGGGCGAAGGATATGCTCAAGCATATGACCGTCGGTGGGACGATGTTCGAAGAACTTGGGTTCTCTTACATCGGGCCGATTGATGGGCACGACATGGAGCAGCTTTTGGCCGTGTTGCGCACGGTTAAGGCGCGTGCAACTGGTCCGATCCTGATCCATGCGATCACGAAAAAAGGTAAGGGCTACGCCCCCGCAGAGGCGGCACGTGACAAAGGTCATGCGACGGCCAAATTCGACGTGCCCAGCGGCAAGCAGCACAAGGCGCCGTCCAACGCGCCGAGCTACACGAATGTCTTTGCTGAGACCTTGCTCGATTTGGCGGCAAAGGATCAAAAGATCTGCGCGATCACGGCGGCAATGCCAGATGGCACAGGCTTGTCGAAATTCATGGAACGTTATGCGTCACGGTGTTTCGACGTGGGTATTGCTGAACAACATGCGGTGACCTTTGCTGCGGGTCTGGCTGCGGGCGGGATGAAACCGTTCTGCGCGCTCTATTCGACGTTCTTGCAGCGTGGTTATGACCAAATCGTCCATGATGTCGCGATCCAACGTCTGCCCGTTCGTTTTGCAATCGACCGCGCTGGTCTGGTTGGTGCTGATGGCGCGACACATGCGGGCAGCTTTGATGTAGCGTTCCTCGCTAACCTGCCGAGCATGGTCGTTATGGCCGCTGCGGATGAGGCCGAGTTGGTACGTATGGTTGTCACCGCTGCTGCATATGACGAAGGCCCAATCGCTTTCCGCTTCCCACGTGGTGAAGGCGTTGGTGTCGAAATTCCAACCGATGCGGAGCCTCTCGAAATCGGCAAAGGCCGCATGATTGTTGAGGGTAAGAAGGTTGCGATCCTTTCGTTCGGGACACGCCTTCAAGAGGTGATGCAAGCCGTCGAAAGCCTGAACGCGAAAGGCATTTCGCCAACCGTTGCGGATGCGCGTTTTGCAAAGCCACTCGACCGTGATTTGATCCTGAAACTCGCCGCAGAGCATGACGCTCTGATCACCATCGAAGAAGGCGCGGTTGGCGGTTTCGGCAGTCACGTTGCGCAATTGCTGTCTGACGAGGGTGTATTCGATGCGGGTCTGAAATTCCGTTCGATGGTCCTGCCGGATACCTTCATCGATCACGCCAACCCGCGCGATATGTATGCGACGGCTGGATTGAACGCCGACGACATCGAAGCAAAAGTGCTCGAGGTTCTGGGCGTGGCGACGATCGGCAAGACTGCTTAATCGGTTCCAGCGGCGAGAAGGGCGTCCAGACCGCTGCGGTAGTCTGGATATTTCAAAATCACACCCAATTCGTCCTTAATCCGGTCGTTTTTCACCTTCTTGCTTTCGGCATAGAACGACCGCGCCATCGGCGTCATTTCGGCTGTCTCGAAATCCTCGGCTGGTGGGATCGGAAGGTTCAGCAGTTTCGCAGCATAGGCAATGACGTCTTCGGGTGGGGCAGGGTCGTCGTCGCAGACGTTATATGCGGCACCCGGATTTGGACGGTTGATTGAGGCCCAAAGCACTTGGGCGATATCTTCTACATGGGTGCGGCTGAACACCTGACCCTTTTTGATGATCCGCCGCGCCGTCCCATTCCGCACTTTCGCAAACGGTCCACGACCGGGGCCGTAAATGCCAGCGAGCCTGAAGATATGGAGGGGCAGGCCCATAGCTCGCCATTCGGCTTCCGCCTTGACCCTCAGTTGCCCACGTTTTGTGGCAGGGGTTAGGGGCGCTTCTTCGTCAACCCAATCGCCGCTGTGGTCGCCATAGACGCCCGTCGTAGACAGATAGCCTACCCATTCAAAGGTACCTGCTCGCGACAGAATTTCGTCGCGCAAGTGCTGCAGAACTGGGTCGCCATCCTCATTCGGAGCCGCGGAAATCAAAAGGTGCGTCGCGCGGTCCAGTGCAGGCCGCAGGTCAGCGCCGGGCCAAATGCGGGGATCGACCCCATCCGCAAGCATACTTGTTGCCTTGTCGGCGGACCGAGTGGTCCCGATCACCGTCCAGTCGTCGGGCAATAGTTGTGTAAGGGCTTGGGCGGAATAGCCGTGACCGAATGAGAGAAGCGTTTTCATGTTTCGCAATGTGACGTGGCCAGTGGCGCGGTCAAGTGGTCAGTCCCACCAGAACTGCCAAGTGGCCGCATTCATTAGTGCTCCAGCGAGGGCATCAAGCGTTTCAAACCCTTGATCAACCACATCTGGGCAATAGGCATAGTGTTCTTCGGCAAGAGCCAGAGCCTCGGTAAGTGTGTGCGGTGGGCGCAGAACGTGGAATGTCAGTGTGTCGTGACTATGACCAATAAGCCGCGCGCCGAACCGATCACGCCAGCGGCGCATCAGGCCGATATGCACTTCAGTTTCTGGAAAGGTGTTCCAGCCACCGCAGTCGAGGTAAGCAGGAACTTCGGTTGGGTCCGAGGTGGGGAAGAGTGCGATATAGATGGTCTGCAACGCCGCGCCGCGTGCAGGATCCCAGACCGCGCTATCAATCGCATCCGCATGGTTGGTGTGTGTGTCCGCTGGACCGCGAGGCGGCACGGGCTTTGTCGTGGTTTCCGACCGTGCTACCCAATCGAGCTTTGCTTGATCCATCCACGATGGGAAATCGAATTTGGCGGCTCTCAGCGCTATCTCTGAGATGGGCCGAGGTGTCGCATCGTTTAGCAATTCGACAGATCGAAAAGAGCCGATAATAATAGGCGTGTGATCCCGATTTTGTGCTTCCTTCGCGATGACGGCCTGCGCCAGATCGCTGTGGCATCGGATCAATGGAAACCGCGTCTCTATCGTTTCGACCATCGATCCTGCATCGTAGATCAAGGCCTGATCATCATCCGGACCAAATAGTTTTTTCAAAATACTCATGCCTGCCCCCAAGCGAATTGATGCCATTTGCCATCAACGGTCTGTTCGCAGCAAGTGCCATTGCGTCTTGAAGACGTTGCATAAGTGGTGTCAGATTTGAGGATGGACCGATCAGGCAACACATCTGGACATTTCCCCCCTGAATTCAGGGCGTGTGCCGACGTTCAAAATAAATCCATAAAGGTAGAAGAATGAACCAAATCATTACGGCCGACTCGTTGGCAGCTGAAACTTTTGACAACGCAGAGCAGGCCGTAGACCGCTTGATCGAGCTTTACGACGCAGCGGTTCAATTTCTCGGCCGAGAATTCTCGAGGGCGGTGACTGAGGGTAAACCAGAGGCGCGTTATCGTGCGTTTTATCCTGAAATTCGGATTGAAACGAATAGCTATGCTCAGACTGACAGTCGTTTGTCGTTTGGGCATGTGGCAATCCCAGGTGTGTATTCGACCACAGTCACACAGCCTCGTTTGTTCGCGAATTACTTGCGCCAGCAGATCGGTCTACTCATCGAGAACCACGGTATCGGGGTTCAAATCGGACCGTCGACGACACCAATTCCAGTGCACTTTGCGGTGGCAAATGACGCGGCGGTGACGATCCCCCAAGAAGGTGCGCTGAACTTTACACTTCGCGATGTGTTCGACGTGCCTGATCTGTCGATCACCCATGATGACATCGTGAACGGCACGGGTTTCACTTATCCTGACGGGTCGCATCCCCTTGCTCCGTTCACGGCGCAGCGCGTCGACTATTCTCTGGCGCGGTTGTCGCACTACACTGCAACGGCTCCAGATCATTTCCAGAACCACGTCCTCTTCACAAACTATCAGTTCTACGTTGAAGAATTCGAAGCCTATGCGCGTCAGATGTTGGCTGACCCAAATAGCGGTTACGTCGCATTTGTCGGACCCGGCAATAAGGTGATCACGGATGCCGCGGAGCCGCTGACTATTCCAGCGAAACTGCCGCAGATGCCGACCTACCATTTGAAACGCGTGGATGGATCGGGCGTGACGCTGGTCAATATCGGTGTTGGGCCGTCCAACGCAAAAACCGCAACTGACCATATCGCAGTGCTGCGACCACATGCTTGGTTGATGGTTGGACACTGTGCTGGTTTGAGGAATAGCCAACGTTTGGGTGACTTTGTTTTGGCCCATGCTTACCTGCGTGAAGACCATGTTCTTGACGATGATTTGCCCGTGTGGGTGCCGATCCCTGCACTTGCCGAGATCCAGATCGCTCTTGAAAACGCCGTGGCTGAGGTCACAGAGGTTTCTGGTTACGAACTCAAGCGCATCATGCGCACAGGCACGGTGGCAACGATCGATAACCGCAACTGGGAACTACGGGACCACTCAGGCCCTGTTCAGCGCCTTAGCCAATCGCGGGCTGTCGCGCTTGATATGGAGAGTGCGACCATCGCCGCCAACGGGTTCCGCTTCAGAGTGCCCTACGGCACGCTCCTGTGCGTCTCTGACAAGCCTCTCCATGGTGAATTGAAGCTGCCCGGAATGGCGTCAGATTTCTATAAAACACAGGTCGCAAAGCACCTCATGATTGGTGTTCGTGCTATGGAACATCTGAGAGAAATGCCTCTTGAACGCATCCATAGCCGCAAATTACGCAGCTTTGAGGAAACAGCCTTCCTCTGATTTCGCCTTTTTGGTCGAAAATAAGCCTTTTTTGCTTGCATCGAACCACTTTTCATAGTGGTGATCTACTATATACCGTTATTATACGGGACATGAGGCCCAATATCGGGCGGAACTAGGGAGACCATAAAAATGGCAAAGCCGATGACTAAGGCGCAACTCGTCGCCGCACTCGCTGAAAAAGCAGGCACCGACAAAAAGACTGCAACTGCAGGTCTTGAAGCTCTGATCGACATCATCACCTCCGAAGTTTCGGGCGGTGGCGCTGTTACCCTTCCAGGCGTAGGCAAAATCTACTGCCGCGAGCGTCCCGAGCGTATGGTTCGCAACCCTGCAACCGGCGAAACCATGTCGAAGCCGGCAGACAAGGTTGTGAAAATGACCATCGCGAAAGCACTGAAGGACAGCGTGAACGCTTAAGTCGTTCTGCGGGTCTTGCACCCGACGCATTCTTAAGAAAGGGTCGCTGCAATCAGCGACCCTTTTTTCATTCTCGGGGACATTATGGATTTACGTGCTATTTTGATGGGGCTGTCATTTGCCCTTATGTGGTCATCAGCTTTCACCTCAGCACGAATTATCGTCCAATATGCCCCGCCGATGGCCTCACTGTCGCTCAGGTTTTTGGTCTCGGGTCTTTTGGGAATCGCGATTGCTTATGCGATGGGGCAGCGGGCGAAGCTGACGCGCGAGCAATGGAAAGCGACGCTCATATTCGGTGTTTGCCAGAACGCGCTCTACCTCGGTCTATTCTTCGTCGCGATGCAAACGATTGAAGCCTCTCTCGCCGCGATCATTGCTGCGACTATGCCGTTGATCGTTGCCCTCTTTGGATGGGTGATGGGCGATCGTCCAAAGCCACTAGGGATCTTTGGTCTGATTGCTGGGATCATAGGGGTGACCGTCATTATGGGCGCGCGATTGTCGGGGACGATTGATGTTATGGGCCTCGTCCTGTGTGCGATTGGTGTGACTGCTCTGGCTGTTGCCACGCTGTCCGTGCGCGGTGCGTCCTCTGGTGGCAACGTGTTGATGATTGTCGGGCTTCAAATGTTGGTCGGCTCTGCGGTTCTGTCCGTTCCTGCGACCCTTTTGGAGAGCTGGGACATTATCTGGAGCTGGCAGCTGATCGTGGCGTTCTTCTACACCACTTTGGTTCCGGGGCTTCTTGCTACGCTCGTATGGTTCCTGCTCGTGCAGCGGATCGGCGCGGTCAAAGCGGCGACGTTCCACTTCTTGAACCCATTCTTTGGCGTGACCATCGCTTGGGCTTTGATCGGTGAGCAACTCACACGATGGGATGTCATCGGCGTAGTCATCATTGCAGCTGGCATTCTTGCCGTTCAGCTCTCAAAGCAGACTGCGAGATTATAAGAGCACGAACAGCAGTCCAGAGAAGACAAAGAAAGATCCGATTGTCGCGCAGAGCATACTGATCGAAGCCATCCCTTCGTGACCGTAGTCTTGCGCAAGGATGGTGTAGATACCCATCATCGGAGAGGCACAGATAATCAGCAGGGCTGCACGTAGCTCCGCACCCATGCCATCGATCCCGAAAGAGAACGCAATTGTCATGACCAACAACGCTGCGAGTGGGTGAACTAGGGTCTTGCCAATCGCCGTCAAGAATGCGGCGTTTACATTGCCTCTCATGGGTAGGCCAAAGAGTGAGCCACCAATGACAAACAAAGCGAGCGCGGCTGTCGCGCTCGAGAACATCGTCATCAACCGCAGCATTGGGGATGGCAATGGTAGGCCTGATCCTGCGACCAACACGCCGAGCAAAAGGCCAATAATCATGGGTCGCTTCATGACGTTCAGCAAAATTGGCCCCATGATCGCAAAGAAACTCCGCTCACCTTTTGCTTTGGAAAGCTCACCAAAAACGAGAGCGATTGGGATAATGAAGAAGTTCTCAACGATCACCGCCATTGCAAATGCCTTTGCCGCGACTGCTGGGAACGAGAGGAGCAGGATCGGGTAAGCGATGTAACCCGAGTTCGGACAGGAAGTTCCCATCATCGCGACGGCGCGACGTGATGGTTCGGATTTCATGACCGTGAAAAGGCCATAGGCAGCAGACATCGATAGGATGCCCGCTAATGCGTAAAACGCCATCCAATCCACGCGGAGCGCCTCGGACAGACGGTTGGTCGCGACGGCTTGAAACATCAGCGCGGGGATTGCGATATTTAGTACAAATTTGCCTAAAACTCGCAAATCCGCTTGGTTAAATAGGCCACGCCAGACAAAGCCGTAACCCACTAAAATTGCAGCGAAAACCGGAAAAATGATCCCGATGATGTCGAGCATTAGCCGATCCGTCCACGCACTCCGCCCGTATGAGCGCGATCGAGGAGGATGTGATCAAGGATAACACATGCAGCCATCGCTTCGCCGACTGGGACCGCGCGGATGCCGACGCAGGGATCGTGGCGACCTTTGGTGACGACTTCGGTCGGGGTGCCGTCCATGCGAATAGAACGGCGCGGCGACAGAATGGAAGAGGTCGGCTTTACAGCGAAACGGACGACGACGTCTTGGCCTGTTGAGATGCCACCAAGGATGCCGCCAGCGTGGTTTGATCCGTAACGCACCTGACCGTCTTCAAAGAAGATCTCGTCCGCGTTGTCGCGTCCAGTCAGGGCTGCAGCGGCCATGCCTTCGCCGATTTCAACACCTTTCACCGCGTTGATCGACATCATCGCTGCTGCGAGATCGGTATCCAGCTTTGCATAGATCGGGGCGCCGATCCCCGCAGGGACATTGCGCGCCACAACTTCGATCACCGCTCCAACGCTGTTGTGGTCGTCTTTGCGGAGCCACTGGAGGTAATCTTCCCACTCCAACGCCATTTGCGCGTCAGGGCACCAGAAATCATTCTGGTCGATGGCGTTCCAATCGAACCGATCACGGTCGATTTTTTTGTCGCCCATCTGGACCATGTAACCCTTGATCTCAATCGCGGGCGCGAGGGTCTTCAACACTTCACGCGCAACGCCACCAGAGGCAACGCGTGCCGCAGTTTCGCGCGCAGAGGAACGACCGCCACCGCGATAATCGCGCAGGCCGTATTTTTGGTGATAAGCGAGGTCAGCGTGACCGGGGCGGAAGGTCTGGGCGATGTCGCCATAGTCCTTAGACCGCTGGTCAGTGTTTTCGATCATCAGCTGGATAGAGGTGCCAGTGGTCACGCCTTCAAACACGCCTGACAGGATTTTCACCGCATCGGGTTCATTGCGCTGGGTCGTATTTTTGTTCTGACCCGGTTTGCGCTTGTCCAACCAGACTTGAATCATCTCTGGTGTCAGGGCCACGCCCGGAGGGCAGCCGTCAACAGTTGCGCCCAAAGCTGGACCATGGCTCTCGCCCCACGTGGTGGTGCGGTAGATGTGACCGAAGGTATTGTACGACATGGGCGCCTCCTTTGTGTTTCCTCTATCGCGGACAGGGCGAGGGGCCAAGGTCTTTTGCGAATTCCTCTTGAACATCGTTTTTGCGCGTCTATGTTCGCCGTTACCTCGGGGTGCTCTGGCAACAGGGCTGAGATGCGAAAGCGAACCCGTTGAACCTGAACCGGTTAAGACCGGCGGAGGGAAGGTGCAGAGTTGATCCTCTTGACCCCCGTCCGTTCGGCGCATGAAGAGGAAAGACCATTATGAAAACCACCCTCACCCATGTCGCAGGACTTTGTTTCGTTGCCACTGGCGCAATCGCTGAAACATCAACCCTGACGATTTACACCTATGACGGCTTTAACAGCGACTGGGGCCCTGGTCCGCAGATCGAAGCGAACTTTGAAGCCGAATGTGCCTGTGATCTGGAGTTTGTCGCTGCTGGTGACGGCGCTGCGGTATTGTCGCGCTTGAAACTGGAAGGCGCAAATACGGATGCAGATATCGTCCTCGGCCTCGATACGAACCTAACGGCGGATGCAGAGGCGACGGGCCTTTTTGCGGCGTCGGGTGTGACCGCAGCCTATGATTTGCCGATTGAGTGGTCGGACGACACATTTGTTCCGTTCGACTGGGGCTATTTCGCGTTTGTCGCGGGAAAAGACGTCGAAGCACCGACCAATTTCCGTGAACTGGCGGCAAGCGATTTGAAAATCGTTATCCAAGACCCGCGGTCGTCGACACCTGGTCTGGGCCTCGTCCTCTGGGTTGAAGCGGCCTATGGCGACGAAGCAGGCAGCATTTGGTCCGAACTGGCAGACAACATCGTCACCGTGACCCCAGGATGGTCTGAAGCCTACGGTCTGTTCCTAGAAGGCGAAGCAGACGCTGTTTTGTCTTACACAACCTCACCTGCCTATCACCTGATTGCGGAAGGCGACGACAGCAAGACATCGTGGTCCTTTGAAGAAGGTCATTACATGCAGGTCGAAGTTGCAGCGAAAGTTGCCTCGACAGATGCGCCTGAGCTTGCCGATGCCTTCCTTGCGTTCATGGCGACCGAAGGGTTCCAGTCTGTCATTCCGACAACTAACTGGATGTATCCAGCAGTGACACCTGCGGCGGGTCTGCCCGAAGGGTTTGAGACCCTCGTCACACCCTCGACTTCTCTGTTGCTGAGCTCTGAGGACGCGGCTGCAAAGTCCGGTCCGGCGATTGACGCATGGCGCGCAGCACTCGCTCAATAAACTATCCGCATTGGCCGGGGGCGATGGTTATCGCCCTCGTGCTGATGTTGACGCTGGGAACACTTTTGGCGGTTCTTTGGCGTGCAGATGGTTTGAGCGGGCTCGGGGCGGCTGAATGGGCCGCAGTTCGGTTTACAATCCTTCAGGCCGTTTTGTCGGCCACGGCTAGTGTTGGTCTGGCAATCCCTGTGGCCCGTGCATTGTCACGGCGCAGGTTTCGAGGGCGATCGATTCTCATCACACTCCTCGGCGCTCCGTTTATTTTACCTGTAATCGTTGCGGTGATGGGGCTGTTGGCTGTTTTTGGGCGCAATGGCCTTTTGAACGATGCCATCGCATTGGCAGGCGGTGATCGTATTTCGATCTATGGCCTTGGCGGCGTTGTGCTGGCCCATGTGTTCTTCAATCTCCCGCTTGCAGTGCGAATGATCTTACAGGGGTGGGTGGCTATCCCTGCCGAGAGGTTTCGATTGGTGGCAAGCCTTGGCTCGTCTGTCTGGCTGATGCTCGAACGCCCCATGCTACGCGCTGTTTTACCCGGTGCGTTTATGGCGATCTTTTTGATTTGCTTAACCAGTTTCGCAGTTGCGCTAGTACTCGGTGGCGGGCCAAAGGCGACCACAGTGGAATTGGCGATTTATCAAGCGGTGCGTTTTGATTTTGAGTTGGGCCGCGCAGCGTTGTTAGCAGCTGTCCAATTCGGTCTGTCCATTATTGCCGCGCTCGCAGCGTGGTTTATCACTGTCCCTGAGGGCTTTGGAGCAGGACTAGACCGCGTGATGCCGCGTTGGGATGGGGCGACTATTATGGCACGGATCGCTGACGGGTTGGCCATTTCATTAGCTGCATTATTTCTCATAGTTCCGTTGTCGATGGTGATCATAAAAGGGGTGATTGGCTTGCCCGACCTACCCGCTTCGGTTTGGTCCGCTATCGCGCGCTCGGTATCTGTCGCTGCGGTCTCTACACTCTTAACCACTGTCGCCGCCGTCACTTTGGCTATGCGAGGAGGGCGTGCCGTAACATTGGCCTCTGCGCTGCCGCTCGCAGCATCGTCGCTCGTCGTGGGCACAGGGCTCTTTGTCGTCGTGCAACCAATGATCAATCCAGCGAAACTGGCGCTTTTGGTAACGGCTCTAATGAACGCACTCATGGCGCTTCCTTTTGCGCTGCGCGTTATAGCGCCTGCGTTTGAGAGGGTCGAAACGGACTATGGTCGATTGGCCACGTCGGTTGGCTTGCGAGGCTGGGCGAGGGTGAAAATTCTAATTCTGCCGCGTATCCGAAGGCCATTGGGTTTCGCAGCAGGTCTGGCAGCTGCCTTATCGATGGGAGATTTGGGCGTGATCGCTCTCTTTGCGACTTCGGACCAGCAGACCTTGCCGTTGTTGATGTATCAATTGATGGGAAGCTACCGAACGGACGCCGCGTCGGGCGCGGCTCTCGTGTTATTGGCGTTGAGCCTATTAGCGTTTTGGATTTTCGACAGGGGAGGACGCGCCGATGCTGATGCTTGAAAACCTGAATGTGCGTCAGGGTGATTTTCAGCTGACGGCAAATGTAGGCTTCGCAGCGGGCCAGATTACGGCCCTCATTGGTCCTTCGGGTGCTGGCAAATCAACGATCCTTTCGGTGATCGCAGGTTTTTATCAGGCGGACGGACGGGTGTTGTGGTGCGGTGAGCCGATTACGGATTTGCGGCCTGATCTAAGACCCGTAGCTATTCTGTTCCAAGACAATAACCTTTTCCCCCACCTCACCATTTCTCAAAACGTAGGGCTCGCGCTTCGCTCAACTCTTCGCTTGTCGAGAGACGAACAGCGGACTGTCGAGGACATGCTGCACAGTGTCGGTTTGTCAGGGTTGGGTGGCCGTAAGCCAGCCGCTCTGTCAGGGGGGCAACAGAGCCGTGCGGCACTTGCGCGGCTTTTGCTGCAAGATCGTCCTGTGATCCTTTTGGATGAACCGTTTGCCGCCTTGGGGCCGGGGCTAAAGCAAGAGATGTTGGCCCTCGTGCGCGAGCGTGCTCTCGCTGGGGATCGTGTCGTTTTGATGGTGACACATGATCCGCAGGATGCGTTGGCCGTTGCTGATCAGATAGCGTTGGTTGATGAGGGGCAGGTATTCGCGCCATTACCGACACGTGAGGTCATGGATAATCCGCCCGAGGTGTTACGGCGGTATTTGGGAACGGAAGATCAATAACGAAAAAGGCCCGCCAATTTGGCGGGCCTTTCCTTATTCAGAGCGCGTCAGATTACTCTTCGTCGCGCTTTTTACCTTTGTGCGGTGCCCAC
>JAYPVO010000002.1:0-47631 GCA_038134645.1 Paracoccaceae bacterium | reverse complement strand
CGATCAAACGTTAATCGTTTTCGCTGAGCTGCAACCGCAGCTCGCGCAACACAGGCAGGACGGCGCGGACTTTTTCTGCGCCGACCTTATCAACGAGCCCCGCAATTACAGGCGTCATCGCGGCAAGCGCTGCATCACGCGCAGCAAGACCTGCAGGGCTGATAGCCACCAGCTTGCGCCGCGCATCGTCCCAGTCAGGGCGAATATGCACCCAACCTGCCCAATCCAATTTGCCCAAGGTATTCGTCATCGCACCACGCGTCAGGTGAAACGTCTTTGCCAGTTGCGCTGGCGTGCGTTCATCACCCGCATGAGCAAGGTGGTTCAGGACGGAGAAATGAGACAGCTCCATACCCTTGGGCAGCACGCGAACCACGTTGGCGCGGGCCAACTGATCCACGGTCAAAATCTCGCTGAAGAGCGAAACGGCAAGGTTATTTGTGTTCTTGTCCATCTGGCCCCCTAAAAACTCGATCATGCAACAAAGACGGTACGCGCGCCCGTGCTTGTGCCACCTGATCGGGGTCCAAATCAATGAAAACAATGCCTTCGTCTACTCCAGCATCGACTAAAACCTCTCCCCAAGGGGAAATCACCATCGAATGACCGTAAGTTTGACGTGGTTTGCCCGAACGCACAGCATGGTTGCCTGTTTGTGCAGCAGCCAGAACATAGGCTCCGTTTTCAATAGCCCGCGCCCGCAAGAGTGGCTCCCAATGGGCAGCGCCCGTGACGGGTGAAAACGCAGCAGGGGCCAATAGGATCGTCGCGCCTGCCTGACACAGAGCGCGATGTAGATACGGGAACCGAACATCGTAGCACACCGTCAGCCCTAAGGTGCCAAAGGGCGTTTCACATGTCACCGCCTCTTCGCCCGGTCGAAACCCAGCGGATTCGCGAAACGTCTCAGTCTCAGAGACTTGCACGTCGAACATATGGATTTTGTCGTAACGGGCGCGGATCGACCCATCAGGCGCGATCACGAAAGACCGATTGGCAAAACGCCCATCATCATCCCCCGTTTTGATCGCAAGCGACCCGATAGCGAGCCAAATTCCATGCTCTGCTGCAGAATCGCGCAGCCCAGCCAAAACGGGATCATCCGCTTCGAGGTGTAGAACGTCGTTCTGATGTTGCCGATCTTGGCTAATGATGTTCGTGACTTCGGGTGTCAGGACGAACCCAGCGCCGCCCTCTACCGCTGACGCAATCATTTCTTTGACCCGCGACAGGTTCGTCAGCGGATCATCACTTGAACTGATCTGTAAAAGCGCGGCCCTCACGCCAGCATCGGGTCAAGCTTACCCGCGCGCTCAAGGGCGAACAGATCATCGCAGCCCCCAACATGGGACCCATCGATGAAAATCTGCGGCACGGTGCGGCCACCGTTCGCACGCTCCACCATTTCAACGCGACGATCGGGGTGCTCAATCACGTCGATCTCAGTAAAGGCGACGCCTTTGGAGGTCAGCAGATGCTTTGCGCGGTGGCAAAAGCCACAAAACGGGGAGGAGTAGATTTCTACGGGTTTCATAACGGACCTTTCGTGTTCACCCGTATATTTAGGTTTCTTTATACGCTCGCGCCAGTGTCAGAACGCAAACCTCTCTTGCGCCAGCTAAACGCGCCCCTTCGGTCGCCGCAGCGAGAGTTGCCCCAGTGGTCATCACATCGTCGATAATCAGGACGGACCGCCCCCGCATACGACAGCCATTTTTAGGATGCGGTCTGATTGATCCTTGTTGAACAGCGAGCCGAGCCTCGCGCGACATGCCTTCCGTTGATCGCGTGCGGTGCACTTTCGCCAAACCATCTACGACAACGGGGCGACCCAAAATACGACCTGTTTCGGCGGCTAAAAGGGCCGATTGGTTGAACCTGCGCCGAAACAACCGCGTCCAATGGAGCGGAACTGGCACAATCACCGTGTCATCGTTTAGCAATGGACGGGCTGCGCGAGACAGCATCGCCGACAGCATCGAAACAAGGTCTTGTCGGTCCCCGTGTTTGAGCGAGAGAACCAGCTTTCGCCCACCACCCGAATATCCAAACACGGTCCGCCCAGATGCCCAAGGTCGCGGCTCCACATGGCATTCTTCACAGAGCGCGGTTTCATCTTCGCCCATCAGCGGCACACCACAATGATCACAGACCAAACCATTCACGAAATCCGTGGTGGCCCAACAGTCAGGACATAGGCCAAAGTCAGCGTCGGTGAGTTGATCACATAGGCCACACTGACGCGGCAGAACCATGCGGACAACACTATGCAACATCGTTGGTATTCCCTAAACAAAGGGCATGAGAACCCCGCCAAATATCGCCGACCGCGCATCGCTGGACCGCAACCGGTCTCGTATGACTGCAACATTCATGCTCGATGCTGTGGCAGACGAGATTCAGGAAAGACTGATCGAAGTTAACAGGCCGTTTAACGCGCCCGCGATTGTCTCTGGTCAGCCCGAATATTGGGCGAGGCACTTCCCTGATGCGGTCCAAGTGGCGGATACCGATTTACTGGCGATGGATGCGGGTCGGCATGATCTCGTGATCCATGCGATGTCGATGCACTGGGCAAATGATCCCATCGGCCAAATCGTCCAATCCCGTCATGCGCTCAAACCCGATGGTCTGTTTTTGGGCGCTATGTTCGGGGGACAAACGCTCCATGAACTACGGAGCGTTCTGGCCGAAGCCGAAAGCCGCGTGACTGGCGGCCTATCGCCCCGCGTCGCCCCAATGGCAGAGATCCGCGACCTAGGTGCATTGTTGCAGCGGTCAGGCATGGCCTTGCCTGTTGCGGATGCGATGCCACTGAATGTGACCTACGAAGATGCTTGGGCGCTGATGCGTGACCTTCGTGCGATGGGTGAGGCAAACGCACTGTCGCAACGATTGCGAAAGCCGACCCGCCGCGCGGTCTTTGCGGAAGCGGCAAAGCTATATTCCGAACACTTTAGCGATGCGGACGGACGTATCCGCGCTACATTCGAAGTGATCTTTTTAACGGGCTGGGCTCCTGATGAGAGCCAACAAAAGCCCCTCCGCCCAGGATCGGCCACGGCGCGACTGGCTGACGCACTTGGCGCAAAAGAACTCAACCTGCCCCAGACGGATGATTGACCCATCGGGGTTTTGACATATCTCTGGCCCAAACTACGGAACGGGACTGACATGAAAGACGTAAAGAACACTGGCGGATTGGCGAAATGCCCCGTCCACGCACCAGCAGACCACCCCGCAATCAAACCGCGCCGTATCGGTGTATTGCTGGCAAACCTCGGCACGCCTGACGCGACGGATTACTGGTCGATGCGCCGCTACCTGAGCGAATTTCTATCCGACCAGCGTGTTATCGATTATCCCGCGTGGAAATGGCAGCCGATCCTGCAGGGCATCATTCTGTCGATCCGTCCGCAGAAATCGGGTGCTGCCTATCGCTCGATCTGGAACACCGAAAAAGACGAAAGCCCGCTGATGACCATCACACGGGACCAAACCACAGCGATCCGCGCAGGACTGCAGGGGTTGTTCGGTGAGCAAGTGATCGTCGATTTCTGCATGCGCTATGGCAATCCGTCGACGGAATCAAAGGTCCGCGAGATGGTTGATGCGGGCTGTGATCGCATCCTGTTCTTCCCGCTCTATCCGCAATACGCGGGTGCAACATCCGCCACTGCGAACGACCAGTTCTTCCGCGCGCTGATGAAGGAAAAGTTCCAGCCCGTCGCCCGTATCGTGCCGCCCTATTTCGAAGATCCCGCATATATCGACGCACTGGCTGCATCGGTGCAGCGTGCTTACGACGCGATGGACGAAAAGCCGTCGATGCTGGTCTGCTCGTATCACGGCTTGCCGAAACGATACCTGACCGAAGAGGGCGACCCCTATCACTGCCATTGCGCCAAAACCACGCGCCTCTTGAAAGAGCGGCTCGGTTGGGATGACACGCAGATCAAAACGACCTTCCAGTCGAAGTTCGGCCCCGAAGAATGGCTTCAGCCCTACACCGTCGAAGAAGTCGCGCGTTTAGCCGAGCAAGGACACAAGCACATCGCTGTTGTCGCGCCCGCATTCAGCGCCGATTGCATCGAAACGTTGGAAGAAATCAACGAAGAGATCAAAGAAAGCTTTGAAGAGGCTGGTGGCGAGCATTTCAGCTACATTCCGTGCCTCAATGATGACCCCGCGCATATCGAAGCGCTGACTGGCGTCATCGTCCAGAACCTCAAAGGCTGGATTGGGTAAAAGAAAAGGGCCGGTTGCATCACAACCGGCCCAATCTTGTCACTGAGACTTCGAATTAGTTCGAAGCTGCAGCAGCGATCAGAGCAACCAGGATCAGCGGAATGATCAGGCCCGAAGCGGACGACGAAGTCGCTGCTTCTTCAACTACTACTGGCTCAACAGTTACAACCGGAGCCATGCCACCTGCGAAAGCAGCAGAAGCGAAACCGGTGAAAGCAGCGGCGAGAGCGATTTTTTTCATAACAATTCTCCAATTTTCTTGTCGCAGGAACCTAAGAGTTGAGGACGGTCCGCGACAGTCAAGACTTACCTCGTGTACGAGTGTAAACTAGATATTTGGGCGATCTGCCAAGAGGTTTTCTTATTTTCGCCACAAAAGATTTCGTGATTGTGGTTAAATCAGCAACACCTGTGTGCCGACTTTGGTCAAACCATACAGCTCGGCGATGTGTTCATTGTACAAGCCGATACATCCATTCGACGACCGACGGCCGATTTTGCGCGTGTCGTGAGTGCCGTGGATACGGTAATACTGCCACGACAGATAAAGCGCATGGGTCCCCAGTGGGTTATCTGGCCCCGGGCCAATGTAGTCTGGCCATTCTGGATTCCTCTCAAGCATCGACGGAGTAGGCCGCCATTCAGGGCCCACCACGCGACGCACGATCTCTGTTTTACCCAAGCGGGTAAGGTCAGCGGTGAGAGGCACAGAGGTCGGAAACAGCTTATAAACCGACTGATCTTCGGACCAGAAATGCAATGCGCGGCTCTGCGTATCGACCAAAATCGCACCGTTGCGAAGGGTGTCGAAATACGGCCGCCAATCCAAGGAGCGGAAGCTAGAGATGTTCCGCTGAACAGAATTCGAAATATCGCTTTCGATTTCAGTCGAACCTTCGGTCTGCGCGACACTACGGGTGCCGATCACTACGGCAGTGGCAGCCACAAACGCACGGCGGCTAAATTTCGGGTCGGTCATGTTTCTATGCTCCGTCGTGGCAAGGTCCACGGTTGTTTCGACTTGAAATACGCTTTTGTGTTGTTTCATTCAATTCACACATAGCGGAGATCGGCCAAACCTTGCGCAACTGGGTTTGAATTGCCACGAATCAGAGGATATGTGTTTCCCGTCTAACAGGAGTTCATCATGAATCGTCGTCACGTTATGTTCGGGTTCGCAGCCTTGGGTCTTGCGGGCTGCACGTTGGGTAACGGACCGCGCCTCGGTCCAGATGGGCTCCCTCTGCCATCGATTTACGTCATCAAACCGAGCGACGAAGCAGCGATCGAATATCGCATGCTGGACGGTGTGAACGTTCTGCGTCAGGCGCGCGGCCTAACACCGCTTACGCTGAACGCGCAATTGAATGCGGCAGCCGCGACCCATTCGCGTGACATGTCCCTTCAAAACCGTCCGTGGCACTTTGGGTCAGACGGCTCCTCACCACTCGATCGTGGTCGTCGTGTCGGCTATTCGGGTCAAATCTTGGGCGAGAACATCTCTGAAACCTTCGAGACAGAGATGCAGACCCTAGCCGCGTGGCTTGAACAGGCTGACACCCGCGATGTGATCCTCGATCCAGATGCCCGCGAAATGGGTTTTGCGTGGTTCCAAGAGTCCAACGGCAAAATCTGGTGGACCTTTGTGACGGGCAAGCCCCTTTAAGGGTAGATAAAGATCGGCGTCCCGTTCGGAACCATCGCGTAAATCTCTTCGATTTCAGCGTTCGATACTGCGATACAGCCCGCAGTCCAGTCCGTGTTGCTATCCACGACGGACGGCGTCCCGTGGATAAAGATATCGCCACCCGGTTCACGACCCTGCGTAGCAGCATACTGCCGATCCTGAGTGTTCGGATATGAAATTCCGAGCGACAGGTGATAAGCCGAGTTCGGATTCCGACGATTGATGACGTAGGTGCCTTCGGGCGTCTTACCGTCGCCTTCGAACTGTTTATGGCCTTCAGGGGCAAAGCCCATACGGATGTCGTAGCTCCGCATCACATCGTTATCGTGCATGAGATACATGCGACGAGCGCCTTTGTTCACCACAATCGACGTGATCTCTGGCCCTTCGTAAGCCAAAAATTTGGTCGTCCGACCGCATGACGATAAGCCAAGCGCGATGGTTAGGATCAATAGAATCCGCGTGAACATTAGGTACTGCCTCGATGCGATTTTCGCTTTTATTGCGCACCGTCTACACGATTTTAAATCAGCCGCCTAGCTACCTAAATTGACATCAATTGCGCGTAAATGCAGCAACGACCTCGGTGTGATGGGACCAGCGGAACTGGTCAACAACCGTCACAGGGCCAAGCGTAAAGCCCGCATCAATCAACGTTCTCGCATCACGAGCAAAGGTCACAGGGTTGCACGACACCATCGCTACAGTAGCGACCTTTGACTCAGCAATTTCAGCGACTTGTGCCTCGGCACCTGCACGCGGCGGGTCGATCACAATTGCGTCGAATTCATTCAATTCATCGGGCAATAGCGGGCGACGGAACAGGTCACGAGTCTCAACGGAAACGCGGTGCAACCCGCCAGTGCTGCGCCAGCCACGGTCCAATGCGTCCATCATTTCCCGCACGCCCTCAACCGCGTGAACCGAGGCCTTTCGCGCCAAAGGCAGGGTAAATGTCCCCGACCCCGCAAAGAGGTCCACGACCTTATCCGCATCACCAACAATCGCATTGACCGCGTCTTGCAAGGCTTTCTCACCGTGCTTGGTCGCCTGAAGGAACGCGCCGGGCGGTGGCACGACGAGCGATCCTCCGAAATCTTGACGCGGCGGGTGAATGGTTACAACGGGCTCATCAACCCAAACCAACCGCGCGACACCGTATTCGTTCGCCCACTGCGCAAGTTCGACCCGCAAATCGGTCGTGAGTTCTTTTTCGGTCTGAATGTGCACATCGGGGCCATCGACACTCAGGCTGACGGTCATCGCGACTTCAGCCTTACGGCTCGCCGCGAGGGCTGTCAGGGCGTTGAGTGCGGGTAGAGTTCCGATCAGTTCTGGCGCCAAAAGCTGGCAATCAGGCACCTCAACCAGCGTGTCAGAGGCGCGCGCGTGGAACCCAACCAAAGTTCCCTTTTTGGTACGACGGCCAGCCAGTTTTGCACGACGACGGGATTTGATCGGGCTTGTGATCGTTCCCGCGATGGTCGCTTCAATTCCCTGCGCCGACAGGGCGCGTTCAACAGTCGACGCCTTCCAAGCCGCAACAAAGGCATCGGACGCATGCTGCATCGCGCAACCACCGCAGGATTTGTAATGACGGCACGGTGGGCTAACGCGGTCTGCCGAAGGCGAGACGATACGAACGCCATCATCCGTGACTTCAACCTCTTCCGAGGGAAGCGTGCGCGGGACCATCGTGCCGTCTTCGGCGCGACCTAAACCAGTGTGTGTGAGGCTTTGAATTTTCATGGCGCTTCCTTAGCGGGGCAATTCATCCAGCGCTAGAGATCAGAGCATCTCGCGACAACGTAAATCCAGAGGCGATCCAATCCGCTTCGAGTTTGCGAAGCCGTTCGCCCAATGCCGCCCCCGTAAATGCTGGCATCAGATCAGCTGCCTTAACGGGAAACGATTGCTGGATGGCATGATGCACGATCGCTAATTCGTCGGGATCAATTGCTTGTCCCATTGAAGCCTGACGCACGAGGTAACTGTCTTCGGCTGTGTCTTTGTGTCGATACCCTAGTTCGCCCAAATCCATGCTGATGCCAGCGTGAATAGCCTCGAGACGCCGCTTGTCCGTGTTCGACAACCGCAACCGTTCGGGAACATCCTCGCCCCCGATGACTGCCAATCGACGGATCGGATCAGGGCTACGGTCGCCCTCTAAATGCACAAGGATTGCAAGGCTTTGGGCCTGCGCACCGGGGAGGACCGCATAAAGAACCCCACTCGCCGCCATTGCGGCCATCGCAGGAGCAGGATCAGCAGCGGACAAGAGTTTACGCATTTCAGAGCCAACGCGCTCCGCCGACAATTTCGCCAAACCGTCGAGGTTTTCAGCACAGGCGGCCAAACCATCGGCATCGATGCCTAGCGCAGGATCGCCATACCAAGCCGAAAAACGGAAGAACCGAAGGATGCGCAAGTAGTCTTCGCGAATACGCTGATCCGCATTACCGATGAAGCGAAGGTGCCCAGCGCGGAGGTCAGACAGACCATTTACGGGGTCGAACACTTCACCATTCGGCGCGGCATAAAGCGCGTTCATCGTGAAATCACGGCGGCGGGCGTCTTCGTCCATCGTGTCCGCAAAATCGACGACCGCGTGACGGCCATCGGTGTCTACATCCCTGCGAAACGTGGTGATCTCGAACGGGATACCGTCAGCGACTACGGTAATCGTGCCGTGATCAATGCCTGTCGGGATCGCCTTTAAACCGGCCTGTTTTGCCTGATTTAGAGTCTGTTCAGGCCGCGCATCGGTCGAAATATCAAGATCGGAAACGGGTTGCCCAAGCAGGGCATTCCGCACGCAGCCTCCGACAAAGTAGGCCTGAAACCCGCCATCCGTCAGCGCCTTGCAAACGGCTTGCGACGCGGGGTGCGTTAACCACTCTGCCGTCAGTCGCATAGACGTTCCGCCAATCCGCGCAACATCCGCGCGGTGGCCCCCCATATGTAATAGGGCCCATAGGGCGCGGTGAAGTAATACCGACGGCGTCCCTGCCAACGACGCCCTTCGATCCGATAATTCGTGCGATCAGCGATATGGTCAAAGGGGACGGTAAACACCTCATCAACTTCGCCAAACTCTGGAACAGGGGTCCAGTCGCCGCGGATCATCGCAACGACAGGGGTCGCAACGTAGCTGGTGACGGTTTCATGTGACGGCAATGTCCCCAAGACGCTAACCTGAGCAGGCTCTAACCCGACCTCTTCGTGCGCTTCGCGCAAGGCAGCGTCAATCAAAGTCTCGCCCTGCTCTACCTTCCCACCGGGAAAGGCAATCTGGCCTGGGTGATGTTTCAGCCGCGCGGACCGCTTGGTCAGCAAAAGCCGACCGTCCTCGTGGAACGCAACCAAAACCGCGGCTGGTTTCAACACACGGTTTTCAGAGAGCTTTGTATCTGGGTTCAGGTCGAAATCAGAGGTTTCGCCGCCCTGAGCATGCAAGGCGGCGATCAGGCGGTCTTCTGCCTTATTCCTCTGAATCATCCGGTTTTTCCGTTGCTTCGAACCCGAGCGTTTTCGGGTCAAACTGGTAATGCGCGCCACAGAATTGGCAATCTGCGGTTACGATACCCTCTGGAGTGGTCATGTGTGCAATATCTTTTGCCGAATAGATCGACAGACTTTGACGCACACGGTCCGACGAACACGAGCAGCCGAATTTCACGGCTTGGGCGTCATAGACACGGGGGCGTTCCTCGTGGAACAAACGCACCAAGAGGTCAGTCGGTGGAACAACTGGCCCGATCAATTCCAACGAATCGACCGTGTCGAGCAGGATGTTCGCGCGGTTCCAGTTTTCGCCTTCATCCTCGTCCAGCAAATCAGCAGCCGTCAGAACACCCTCTTCGCCAGTCGCTTCCTCGCCTTTGGCAAATGGAGACGCCTTTGGCATATGCTGCAGCATCACACCACCAGCGCGCCACGCCTCGTCTTTGCCTGGAAGGGTGGATTTACCAAAGGACAGCTCAAACCGTGTCGGAAGCTGTTCGGACTGTGCGAAATAGGTTTCAGCGCAGGCAGAAAGCGATCCGCCAGCAATCGGTGTGATGCCTTGATACGGGGTGGTGCCCTGACCTTGGTCGATGAGGATCGCGAAATAACCCTGCCCGATCATCTCGAACGGGGGCTTCGACGGATCGAGGCGGGTTTCATCGAACGACGCATAGCCGCGAATACGACCGATCTCGCCCTCGGCTTGCGGCGCGTAATAGTCCGTCGCGATCAAGCGCGCAGGACCACTGCCGCGAACCTGAAGGGAAAGTTTCCAACGCAGTTTCAGCGTTTGACCGATCAGAGCCGTCAGCAGAGCCATCTCTGCGACCAAGGCTTCGATCTGGTCAGGGTAATCATGCTGCTCCAAGACGCGGTTCAGCACCCCGTCCAAACGGGCCACGCGACCACGCACGTCCGACGCATCGAGTTGAAACGGGAGTACAGTGTCGTCCCAAGCGATCTGGCTGCCGAGTGTCATAGGCTTTCCTTGTTAGGCGAGGTTTGGCATACCGCGTCCATATAAGCGCATCAAGCGCAGGTCCAAGGGGTTTTATGATGAGTATTCGATTTGGTGAACCAATCCGCCGCGACGTGAAATACAAATTGCGGCCCGGTGCATATGCGATTTTGCCCCTCGGTGGACGACTTTTGCTGACCCATCAGGCGGAACCTGAGGACGAATATCAGCTCCCTGGTGGTGGCATTGATGCGGGCGAAAGTCCGATTGCCGCGCTACATCGTGAAGTGTTCGAAGAAACAGGCTGGCACATCGCAACCCCCCGTAAAATCGGGTTTTATCGCCGTTTTTGCTATATGCCTGATTACGATCTATGGGCCGAAAAGATCTGCCACATCTATCTCGCGCGCCCTGTCGCACGCATCAGCGCCCCGACCGAAGCAGGTCACACGGCGCTCTGGATGGACAAAGACGCAGCCGAGGTTCTCGTATCGAACGAGGGCGACCGCGCCTTTATCGCGTCTCTTTAATCGATCAACGGACGTTTTTCGATCAGGTGACCGTAAAGCGTGGTCAGAATGCTGATTCCGACCATCAAGAACGCCCAGTTCGCAGCCACATCCAGAACAAATGCGATGATGCCCGCGAAGTTATAGACCTGACCGATGATCAAGCTGGCCACAAAGTTCAGGATCGCAAGAATGGCAGATGCGCCGAAAATGGTGCCTGCCATTGGTTTGGTCGCGGCCATGGATTCGGAAACTTTGAGCGGCTCACGCAATGCGGTTGCAGGAAGAACCAGTCCGATACGCAGCCAAAGATATGACACCACAAAACCCAATACGACGCCGAGGAAAATCGCGAGACCCATTGAAGCCGTCAGTGCGGTCAAAAGGCCGATAACAAAGGCCACAACAAAGACGACCAAAGCAACGAGCAACGACAGGACAAGTGTTTTCCCGATGTAAGCGCCAATTGGCTGCCCTTTAAACGCAGGCAACATCCCTGGATATTGCTCCAGTAGGACGAAGCGGTGCCATGCGACGGCGATCCAGGCAAAGACAACGGTCATGACGATGACAGCAAGCAGGGTGAACATGATCGCAGCACCAGCATTAGAGCCGCGACCTTGCTCCAATTGCGAGATGAAATCCGTCTTCAAGCCAAGCCCAAAGAAGCTCACTCCGAGAAATAGGAGACCGATCAGGATCGGCCCGAATGAAACTTTAAGCGCCTCGGAGAGGTTGCCAAAAACCATGTTGAAAGAGTGTAAAATCAATTTCCACGCCATAACGTAGCTCCTTTTTAAATATTTCGCAGAAAGAGCCATGTTCGGCCCCCTTCCGTCAATGGCCTTCCCTTGCTTGCGCCAAGAAAAGAAGGTATCGCCCTGTCGATCTTATTTAAGGAGAGCCCGATGTCTGCACCCAAGAAAGTGGTCCTCGCCTATTCCGGCGGCCTCGACACGTCGATCATTCTGAAATGGCTGCAGACCGAATACGGCTGCGAAGTTGTTACCTTCACTGCTGACCTCGGTCAGGGCGAAGAACTGGAACCTGCACGTGCCAAGGCTGAAATGCTCGGCATCAAGTCCGAGAACATCTACATCGAAGACGTGCGTGAAGAATTCGTTCGCGACTTCGTATTCCCGATGTTCCGCGCGAACGCTGTTTACGAAGGCCTCTACCTGCTCGGCACCTCGATCGCTCGTCCGCTGATCTCCAAACGTCTTGTTGAGATCGCGCATGCAACGGGTGCTGATGCTGTTGCGCACGGCGCGACTGGTAAAGGCAACGATCAGGTTCGTTTCGAACTGTCCGCATATGCGCTCGACCCGTCGATCAAAGTGATCGCACCGTGGCGTGAATGGGATCTGACCTCGCGCACCAAGCTCATCGAGTTCGCTGAAAAGAACCAGATTCCGATCGCAAAAGACAAACGTGGTGAGGCACCGTTCTCTGTGGACGCGAACCTCCTGCACACTTCGTCCGAAGGTAAGGCACTGGAAAATCCAGCCGATGCAGCACCAGAATACGTCTACCAGCGCACCGTTTCGCCGGAAGAAGCACCTGATACGCCTGAGTTCATCGAAGTTACCTTTGAAAAGGGTGACGCAGTGGCGATCAACGGCGAGGCAATGTCGCCCGCAACGATCCTCACCGCGCTGAACGAATACGGTCGCAAGCACGGCGTTGGTCGTCTCGACTTTGTTGAGAACCGCTTTGTTGGCATGAAATCGCGCGGTATCTACGAAACTCCGGGCGGCACCATCCTGCTCGAAGCACACCGTGGCATTGAACAGATCACCCTCGATTCCGGCGCTGGCCACCTCAAAGACAGCCTGATGCCGCGTTACGCAGAGCTGATCTACAACGGCTTCTGGTTCTCGCCAGAGCGTGAAATGCTGCAAGCTGCCATCGACAAATCCCAAGAGCACGTCACTGGCACCGTTCGCCTGAAACTCTACAAGGGTTCGGTTAACACCGTTGGCCGCTGGTCTGATCACAGCCTCTATTCCGAAGCACACGTCACGTTCGAGGACGATGCTGGTGCATACGATCAGAAAGACGCTGCGGGCTTTATCCAGTTGAACGCTCTGCGCCTGAAGCTTTTGGCTGCACGCAACAACCGCGTCAAAGGCTGACGCAGCGTTTCAATTGCGCAATTGATGGCCGCTCCCTAGCCGTATCTCACGGCAGATACAGGGGGCGGCCATGTTATTTTCAGAGATCGTAGAACGGCTATCAAAAGGGCTAGACCCAAGCCGTTTGAGCGACGTTCTAAAGTTCGACTGCGGGCTAGATGGCGTCGTCACGCTCGGCCCGAATGGGGTCGGCACCGTCGATCAAGATGCCGACTGCACCATCGCGATCACGACCGAAAACCTCGCCAAATTGCTCACTGGAAAGCTGAACCCGATGACGGGTGTGGTGACTGGCAAACTAAAGATTTCTGGCAACCCTGCGGTCGCCATGAAACTCGGTAAGCTACTGGGCTAGCAACGTATTTTCAGTTTTTCGAGACGTTCGTGGTGCGGGATGGCCTGTTCGAGCAGAGCTTCATGCTCTGGCTGAACAGCGGGCAATGGACCCTCTGCGCCCGCAAAGCCTGTCGAATTATGAACGGCGTCATACCAAACTTTGGCCCAGACGCCGTCAGCAGGATGCCCGCCAGTTGGCCATGACAACATCGCGGGGTCCCAATCCAGACCGAGCGCATCACACAATGCGCGCAGCATACCTTCGGGATTTTGGCGGATGTCAAAGCTATCGATCACGATGGGCTGTTTGCCATCCGCGACGAGCTGATCGAACAGCTCGCTCTGCTGCGTAAACCCAATATCGGCCAAGGTCAGATCAGCGTATTTCTTCGAAAAACTCGCGATTACACGGGCGGGATGACGCAAGAGAAACACGTTTTCGACCGCAGAAATCCAGTCCCGCGGAATATCGGGCAGCATGTGTTGGCACATGTGTTTTTGGTAATAATGGGGTTTTTCAGCAGGAATAGGCCCCAAAAGATCGTCAACGACAGCCACCGCATCCGTTTTCTGCGAGGCGATCACCTCGTCCCGCATCGGGTGATCCAGACCCGTTTTCACCAAGTACGCCGAATAAAACGGCTCATCGACGACAGCGAAATCCTCGCGGGCACCAAAGGAATACATCATCGCCGTCGAAAGGTTCCGCGGCCCAGACCACATTGCGATCCGCATCAGTTTGCCTCGCTTTCGACCAGTGCTTTGTAGAGGTCGCGAATACGCTGCGTCACAGGCCCCATTGTCCCCGTTCCGATCTGCCGACCATCGATTTCTGACACAGGTGTTTGCGCGCCGAAAGTGCCCGTTAGAAATGCCTCATCCGCGCCGTAAGTATCGACGAGAGAATAGTTTTTCTCGAACACTGGAATGCCGTTCTGACGACACACATCGATCACCTTGGCCCGCGTAATGCCGTTCATGCAGTAGTCACCCGTGCTCGTCCAAACCTCGCCCTTTCGAACGATAAAGAAGTTGCACGCGTTGGTCGTGTTCACAAACCCATGCACGTCGAGCATCAGGGCTTCGTCCGCACCAGCCTTTTCCGCCGCAATGCAGGCGAGGATGCAATTCAGTTTAGAGTGGCTGTTCAGCTTCGGATCTTGGGTCATAGGCAAACCGCGTATGTGCGGAACCGTGGCCAGACGGATCGGACGCGGAATGGACGGTTTCGAATGTTCCATGATGATCGTCACCGTCGGTCCCTGGCGCGACAACGACGGATGTTGGAACGGACGACTTTTGACACCGCGCGTCACCATCAGCCGCGCATGCGAATCGGTCGTCATCTCATTCGCCGCCCGCGTTTGTTCGAGCGCGTCGATCACCTCGGCGCGGGTCATCGCGATATCGAGGTCGATCGCCTTGGCGGCCTCGAACAGTCGATCCATGTGATCATCAAGGAACGCCCAGCGCCCGTCATAAAGGCGAAGCCCCTCCCACACACCATCACCCAACATGAAGCCAGAATCGTAGACCGACACCAAAGCTTCGGCTTTGGGGACGATGCGACCGTTTAGGTAAATGAGGATGGTTTCGTTTCGGCTGTCTTCTTCCGCTTGGTGCGTGGTCACATGTGTCATCGCATCCTCCTTTTGATCAAAAGGCTAGACCCGAGAACGAGCACAGAAAAGCGAAAAATCGGCTTTAGCTCAGCGAGGAATTCATCAACCAAAATTGCCGAACGGGACGAGAGAATCCAAATGTAAACATAATACCAAAATAGACTCTAAAACCCCTTATTAGGGTCTATTTTCGGGGCGAAATGCCTGAACTTCGGCCAGATCAGGGATCACATCGGCGGTGCCTTTGCGCGTCACCATCAATGCGCCCGCCTTGGTCGCTTGCTGAATGGCCTGCGCCATCGGCATCCCACGATCCAACCCAGCGAGGACATATCCCGTGAACGTATCCCCTGCCCCCGTGGTATCGACGGGGTCGACCTTGATCGCGGGGAATTCGGTGCGGGTTCCACCTTCGATCAAAACCGCACCTTTCGATCCCATCGTGATGATGACCGACGCAACACCAAGGTCTTCGGCATCTTTGCCCAGCGCATCGCGAAGCTGCGCCATTTCAATTTCGTTTAGGATCAAAAAATCGAGGTATGGCAAAACGGCCTGAACCGCTTCCGCTGAAAACGGTGCAGCGGCATATGCCACCCGCAGCCCCATTTCGCGCCCAAGAGCCAAGGCATCCGCCTGACCGTTGGTTTCGTTCTGCGTCACGATCCAATCGCCGACCTGGGCCTCGGACAGAGCGCCACGGATCAGATCGTCGGGAATGGCGATGTTCGCGCCTTGGTGCAGGATGATCGCATTTTCGCCCTCGGCATCGACCATGATGATGGCTTGGGCTGGATCGGCATCGACCTCTTGGATGAAACGGGTATCAACGCCGTATTCCATCAATCGATCACGGGTCCACAGGCTATCGGCCGTCACCGCGCCAATATGTCGAACGTGAGTTCCGGCGCGCGCCGCCGCAACGGACATGTTCGCGCCCTTACCGCCTAGGAAAACCTGTCGGCTGAGTGACGCGAGTGTCTCCCCTGGGGCGGGAATATGCGGCATGGAATAAACGATGTCGGTGTTGATCGACCCTAAATTCCATACCGCCATGTCATCATCCTACGTTACAGGCGGCCAGAACCGCCATGTTCATAATATCGTTCACTGTCGATACCGTAGAACAAATCTGGATAGGCTTGTCCACGCCAGCGAGGATAGGACCAATCACGGTCGCGCCACCCATTTCCTGCATCAGCTTGACCGAGATCGAGGCCGAGTGACGTGCAGGAACGACGAGAACGTTTGCTGGACCCGTGAGACGGCTGAACGGGTAATGTTCCGCCGATTTCGGGTTCAGAGCCACGTCGACGGTCATCTCGCCTTCGTATTCGAACTCTACGCCACGTTTATCTAGAACTTTCGGCGCGACGTGCATCTTTTCAGCGCGTTCAGACACTGGGTACCCGAACGTCGAGAACGAAACGAACGCAACGCGCGGATCAAGGCCGAGGTCTTTGGCAACGGCAGCGCCGCGCTCTGCGATGTCGGCAAGGTCTTCTTGGTCCGGCCATTCGTGAACCAGAGTATCCGCGATCAGAACGATGCGGCCTTTGTTCAGGATGGCAGAAACGCCAGCCGCGCCCGATTTCGGGCTCGCGTCGAACACGTGGTTGATCGCTTCGAGGACGTGCGCAGATTTACGGGTCGCACCAGTGACGAGGCCGTCACCGTGGCCATGAGCCAGCATCAGTGCGCCGAACACATGGCGGTCGCGGGATGCGAGACGGTTGATATCGCTGCGGTCAAACCCTTTGCGCTGAAGGCGCTGATACAGGAACTCTTTGTACTGCTCGAGGTGCTGCGTGTTGCGCGCATTGACGACTTTAACCTCGTCGATCGCATCAGACAGACCTTCTTGGGTCAGCAGATCAGCAACTTCTTGTTCGCGACCGATGACCAATGCTTGGCCCATCCCGCTGCGCTGATACTGAACCGCTGCACGCAGAACGCGCGGATCGTCGCCCTCAGCAAAGATGATGGTCGCTTGGGCAGCACGCGCACGAGCGCTGAGGCTCTGCAGGATGCTCGCGGTCGGGTCCATGCGGGACTTGAGCGACAGCTCGTAGGCTTCCATGTCAACGATCGGACGACGCGCAACGCCAGTGTCCATGCCCGCTTTGGCAACGGCGGTCGGGATGCGGTGGATCAAACGCGGGTCGAACGGCGTCGGGATGATGTAATCGCGGCCAAAGGTCAGCTTCTTACCATAGGCCACAGCAACTTCGTCAGGCACATCTTCACGAGCCAGTTCAGCAAGAGCGTTCGCACAAGCGATCTTCATCTCGTCGTTGATCGCACGAGCGTTCACGTCCAGTGCACCACGGAACAAGTAGGGGAAGCCCAGAACGTTGTTCACTTGGTTCGGATAGTCAGAACGGCCCGTCGCAACAATGGCGTCTTCACGAACGGAATGCGCTTCTTCGGGCGTAATCTCTGGATCAGGGTTCGCCATTGCGAAAATAACGGGGTTCGGCGCCATGCTTGCAACCATCTCGGTGGTCACAGCACCTTTGGCCGAAACGCCCAAGAACACGTCAGCGCCATTCATCGCATCCGCGAGGGTGCGGGCATCCGTGGCCGCAGCGTGAGCCGACTTCCACTGGTTCATACCTTCGGTACGGCCCTTGTAGATAACGCCCTTGGTGTCGCACATGATGCAGTTGTCGTGCTTTGCGCCCATCGCTTTGACCAGCTCAAGGCAGGCAATCCCTGCCGCGCCCGCGCCGTTCAGAACGATCTTACAATCTTCGATCTTTTTGCCAGAGATGTGCAGCGCGTTGATCAGGCCAGCGGCACAAATAACAGCGGTCCCGTGCTGGTCGTCGTGAAAGACGGGGATATCCATCTCTTCTTTGAGGCGCTGCTCAATGATGAAACACTCAGGCGCTTTGATGTCTTCGAGGTTGATACCGCCGAACGAAGGTCCAAGCAGGCGAACAGCGCGGCAGAATTCATCTGGGTCTTCGGTATCAACCTCAAGGTCGATCGAGTTCACATCTGCGAACCGTTTGAAGAGCACCGATTTGCCCTCCATCACAGGTTTAGATGCGAGCGCACCGAGGTTACCAAGGCCCAGAACAGCGGTGCCGTTCGAGATCACAGCCACAAGGTTGCCCTTGTTGGTGTAGTCATATGCCGTCTCAGGGCTGGCCGCGATTTCCTCGCAGGGGACCGCAACGCCAGGCGAATAGGCAAGAGACAAATCCCGCTGGGTCATCATGGGCACGGTCGCCGAGACCTCCCACTTCCCGGGGTTAGGTTCCATGTGGAACGTCAGTGCATCCTCGCGTGTGACCTTAGATTTGGACATTGCTTCCTCCGTTAGCGCCACAACCCATTACCTTTCCTTACACTATTGCCGCAACGGGATATCTTTGCACTTTCGTCGCTAACATAGGCTGGTTAGGTATATTCCCGACCGAAAAGAGGAAAATTATGTCCAACGTCACGCCGATGATGGCGCAATATCTCGAAATCAAGGCCGCTCACCCCGGTGCATTGTTGTTCTATCGCATGGGCGATTTCTACGAGATGTTCTTTGAGGATGCCGTCGCGGCCTCAGAGGCGTTGGATATTGCGCTGACCAAACGCGGGAAGCACGACGACGAAGATATTCCCATGTGCGGCGTCCCCGTTCATGCCGCCGAAGGCTATTTGCTGACCCTGATCCGTAAAGGATTTCGCGTTGCAGTTTGCGAACAGTTGGAAAACCCCGCCGAGGCGAAGAAGCGCGGCTACAAAGCGGTCGTCAAACGTGATGTCGTGCGACTGGTCACACCTGGCACCCTGACCGAAGACAGCCTTTTGGACGCACGCCGCCACAACTACCTCGCTGCCTTTGCCGAAGTGCGTGATGAGGGCGCGTTGGCTTGGGTCGATATTTCAACGGGCGCGTTTCACGTTGTTCCCTGCGCTGCAGTTCGACTTGGTCCTGAACTGGCGCGCCTTACTCCGCGCGAAGTCCTGCTGTCCGACGACAGCGCACATCGCGCCACAGTCGAAGAGTCAGGCGCAGCCGTGTCAGAGCTTGGTAAAGCGGCGTTTGACAGCACACTGGGCGAAAAGCGCCTGTGTAGTCTCTATGATGTGGCCTCTCTCGACGCGTTTGGGACCTTCACCCGCGCCCAAGTGTCGGCCATGGCTGCGGTCGTTGAATATCTTGAGATTACCCAGAAAGGGAACCTGCCCCTCCTGCGCCCACCTGTTGCTGAAGGTGAAACGGCCAATATGCAGATCGACGCCGCGACGCGTCGGTCGCTCGAATTGACCCACTCAATGGCGGGCGGTCGCGCTGGATCGCTCCTCGCTACGATTGACCGCACGGTTACGGCTGCTGGCGCTCGCTTGCTAGAGCGTCGTTTGTCCTCTCCGTCGCGCACAATCGACACTATTCAGGCCCGACAGGATGCTGTGAGCTATTTTGTCGAAGAGACCAAACTGCGGCAATCGATCCGCGACGGACTGCGTGGCGTGCATGATATCGACCGCGCCCTTTCCCGCCTCGCACTTGATCGGGCGGGCCCGCGGGATATGACGGCAATCCGCAACACTTTGGGTCAGGCAGAGCAGATCGCGGGCAGTTTGCCCGAAGGACTACCCGAACATCTACAGTCAGTGACGGGTGACCTGATCGGGCATGACGAACTGTTGGACCTCTTGGACCAGTCGCTGGTCGCAGAACCACCCCTTTTGACTCGCGATGGCGGCTTTATCGCGCCGGGTTATGACGAGGAACTCGACGAAGCTCGCACCCTTCGTGACGAAGGCCGCAGCGTGATTGCCGCGATGCAGGCGGAGTATTCAGAGCATTCTGGCGTTCCAAGCCTGAAGATCAAGCACAACAACGTTCTGGGTTACTTCATCGAAACCACCGCGACCCACGCGGAAAAGATGATGACACCGCCGCTGAACGAAACCTTCATCCACCGCCAAACCACCGCCAATCAGGTGCGTTTCACCACCGTTCCACTGAGCGAGATTGAAACGAAGATTCTGAATGCGGGTGGTCGGGCACTCGAGATCGAAAAGCGTCTCTATTCCAGCTTAAGAGAGGCGATTATCGCACAGGCTGCCCCTCTGTCAGCCCTTGCTCGGGCGCTATCGGAACTGGACGTATCTGCCGCGCTTGCAGATCTAGCAAAGGCCGAGGATTGGACCCGCCCAGTTGTCGATTCCAGCCGCGCGTTTGATATCGCCAAAGGGCGCCACCCTGTCGTGGAACAATCGTTGAAGAAATCGGGCGACCCGTTTGTCGCGAACGATACCGACCTGTCCCAGTCGAACATTTGGCTTCTGACTGGCCCGAACATGGCGGGTAAATCGACCTTCCTCCGTCAGAACGCACTGATCGCGGTGCTGGCTCAGATGGGCGCTTGGGTTCCTGCGCAGTCGGCACATATCGGTTTGGTCAGCCAGATCTTTAGCCGAGTGGGTGCGTCCGATGACCTTGCCCATGGTCGTTCTACATTTATGGTCGAGATGGTGGAGACAGCAGCGATCCTGAACCAAGCCGACGACCGCGCTCTGGTCATCTTGGACGAAATTGGCCGCGGGACGGCGACATACGACGGCCTGTCGATCGCGTGGGCAACGCTAGAGCATCTACATGACGTGAACCGTTGCCGCGCACTGTTCGCGACGCACTACCATGAAATGTGCCAACTGGCGGACAAACTCGACGGCGTCGACAACGCAACCGTCACCGTAAAGGAATGGGACGGCGATGTGATCTTCCTCCACGAGGTCAAACGTGGCACGGCAGACCGCAGCTACGGTGTTCAGGTTGCGCGCCTCGCTGGTTTGCCTACTGCCGTTGTGAACAGAGCGAAGGTCGTTCTGGAAGCGTTGGAGAAAGGTGAACGCGAAGGCGGCACGGCACAAAAAGCGCTGATCGACGACCTGCCATTGTTCGCAGCCATTGCCCCAGCGCCCGCGCCTGCAAAACCCGCGCAGTCCGAAGTCGAAGACCGTCTCAAGGATATTTTCCCAGACGACCTATCGCCCAAAGAGGCGCTATCCCTGCTCTACGAACTAAAAGAGCTGGCGCAAAAATAACGCCAGCTCCGAATTTTGTTTGATTGTCGGTAGTCCAATTAGGACGCAGGCATCGACGATACGCCGACCTGTGCAGGGCGCAGCAGACGGTCGTGGAGCATAAAGCCGAGCGCAGAAATCTGAATGATATCGCCCGCTTTAGTACCTGGAAGCGGTGCCTCAAACATCGCCTCGTGCTGCTGCGGATCGAATTTATCACCGACAGCCGGTTCAATCTTGGTGATGCCGTGCTTTGCGAACACGTTCAGCAGTTCGCGCATGGTCAGTTCGATGCCCTCGATCAGAGCGGCCTGAGCTTCGCGCTGATCTTCAGAAATCGCATCAATCGCACGGTGCATGTTGTCGTAAACGGGCAGCAGGTCGCGCGCCAGTTTCGAACCACCATAGTTTTCGGCTTCGCGACGGTCACGCTCTGCACGGCGGCGCGAGTTTTCAGCATCAGCCACAGCACGCAAGAAGCGGTCTTTGAACTCATCGCGCTCTGCGGTCAGTTGGGCAAGCACATCAACTTCGCCCTCGCCTTCGGCCTGATCTTCTGCACCCAGTTCAATCTCGTCAGCCTCGGCGGCAAGTTCATCAAGGCTTTTCGGTTCTTCGCTCATCTCTATTCCTCAACTCTGTCCGGACAGGACACGCCCGACCAGTTGCGCTGTATAATCTACGATTGGCACGATCCGCCCGTAATTGAGACGAGTCGGCCCAATGACGCCAACAGCGCCAATGATCTTACGGTCGGCGTTCATATATGGAGAAACCACCAAAGAGGAACCCGAAAGTGAAAAAAGCTTGTTCTCTGAGCCAATAAAAATGCGAACGCCCTCGCCGTCCTCGGCAAGTTCTAGGAATTCAGAGATATCTTGCTTGCGTTCAAGGTCATCAAACAGCGTCCGAATGCGTTCGAGGTCGATGCCGCTCTCTTGATCAGCGAGCAGATTGCCACGTCCGCGCACGATGAGACGCTCGGTCGATTCGCCCTTGTTTTCCCAGACAGCGATACCGCTCTCGACCAATTGCGCGGCGAGGGTGTCAATTTCTTGACGCCTTGCATTGATCTCTCGGGTCATGACGGAAGACAGCTCGGACAGCGTACGGCCTTCAGCAAAGGAATTGACGAAGTTCGCGGCCTCTCGCAGCGAGCTGGGCGTTTGACCAGCCGGCGGCGTGAACAAACGGTTTTCCACATGGCCATCCGCAAACACGAGAACGACCAGTGCGCGATCAGGGCCGAGCGATACGAACTCAATATGCTTGATCGGGGCTTCGTGTTTCGGCGTCAGAACCAAAGACGCGCCACGGGTCACACCAGAGAGCGCAGACCCAACCCGATCCAATAGCACATTCACATCGCCATTCGCTGCATCCAACGTTTGGTCAATCTTTTCACGATCATCCCCGCTTAGCGACACCTCAAGCAAACCATCCACAAACATCCGAAGGCCCGTTTGGGTCGGAATACGACCAGCAGACACGTGCGGGCTACCAACGAGGCCGAGGTATTCGAGGTCCTGCATCACATTACGGATCGTCGCCGCGCTGACCTTTTCAGACATTTCGCGGGACAATGTCCGCGACCCAACAGGCGCACCAGTGTCCAAATATCCCTCAACAACACGGCGAAAGACTTCGCGTGAGCGGTCATTCATTTCACTTAACAGTGGCGTATTGTTCATTTCAGCGTTTCCATAGGGCGAGACAATTAAAACGCTGGGGATCGGCGCGTCAATCGGGCTTGGTTTTCGGACCCGTCCAGCGTATCCCACCCTCAACAGATAAAGGAGAGTTTAATGCGCCCCTCAGGTCGTCAGATAGATGAAATGCGTCCGATTTCAATCGAAGTCGGTGTCACGAAACATGCCGAAGGGTCTTGCCTGATCAAAGTGGGCGACACTCATGTCCTTTGCACTGCCACGATCGAAGACCGCGTGCCTCCGTTTATCAAAGGTTCGGGCCTTGGCTGGGTAACCGCTGAATACGGCATGCTGCCGCGTTCGACGGGGTCGCGAATGCGCCGCGAGTCCACGCAAGGCAAACAAGGTGGCCGCACCGTAGAAATCCAGCGCCTAATCGGTCGCTCGCTCCGCGCTGGTGTAGACCGCGTTGCGCTGGGTGAACGCCAGATCACAATCGACTGTGACGTGATCCAAGCCGACGGCGGCACGCGCTGCGCATCGATCACGGGTGGCTGGGTCGCGCTGAAACTTGCCGTCAACAAGCTGATGAAGGCGGGCGACGTGATCTCTGATCCGCTGGTGAACCCAGTTGCGGCGGTGTCCTGTGGCATCTACGCAGGTCAACCTGTTCTGGACCTCGATTACCCCGAAGACTCCGAAGCGGGCGTGGACGGCAACTTTGTCATGGCCGGCGACCGTCTGGTCGAAGTGCAGATGAGCGCTGAGGGAGCAACCTTTACCCGCGATCAAATGGCAAAGCTGATGGATCTCGCGGACAAAGGGATTGCTGAACTCGTTGCAGCCCAGCTTCAGGCCGTAAAATGACACGGCGGTTTGACGGGAAAGAACTGGTTGTTGCCACTCACAACAAAGGCAAGCTCGAGGAGATCGCTGATCTCCTCGGCCCGTTCGGGATCACGCTGACCTCTGCTGCGGATCATGGCCTTGCCGAGCCCGAGGAAACCGAGTCCACCTTTGTCGGCAACGCACGGATCAAGGCACATTACGCTGCAAAAGAGACTGGTTTGCCTGCTCTCTCGGACGATTCAGGGATCGAGATTGATGGGCTAGACGGTGCACCGGGTGTCTACACCGCAGATTGGGCCGAAACGCCGAACGGCCGTGACTTTGTGATGGCGATGGAAAAAACCTGGGCCAAACTGGAAGAGGTTAACGCCCCCTTCCCTCGGACCGCTCGTTTTTGCTGCACACTGGTTTTGGCGTGGCCAGATGGCCATGACGAAGTGTTCCCTGGGATCATGTCTGGTCAGATCGTTTGGCCGATGCGCGGCGATCAAGGCCACGGCTACGACCCCATTTTCCAACCGGACGGCTACGACATCACATTTGGTGAAATGGATCGCTGGGAAAAGAACAAGATCAGCCACCGCGCGGATGCGTTCGCCAAACTGGTAAAGGGTTGCTTTGCCTGAGGATTGGGAAAACGGGGGCTTTGGGCTCTACATTCACTGGCCGTTTTGCCAGTCGAAATGCCCCTATTGCGACTTTAACAGTCACGTCGTCGCGTCCATCGACCAAGATCGCTGGGCGCGCGCCTATCTGTCCGAGATCGAACGAGTCGGGCGACTGACCCAAGGCCGCATCCTCAAATCGGTTTTCTTTGGCGGCGGGACGCCCAGTCTGATGGACCCTGAATTGGTCCACGCCATCCTCGATAAAGTCCGCTCAACATGGCGGATGACCAACTCCTGCGAGATCACACTCGAAGCGAACCCAACGTCTGTCGAGGCAGGCCGTTTCCACGGATACCGCGATGCGGGCGTGAACCGCGTCTCGATGGGATTTCAGTCTCTAAATAACGACGATTTGCGTCTTTTGGGCCGTTTACACAGTGTCGAAGACGCCATGAAAGCCTTCGATGTCGCAAGAAATGTGTTTGATCGCGTCAGTTTCGACCTGATCTACGCGCGACAGAACCAAACGCTGGAAAATTGGCGAATTGAGCTGAAACAGGCTCTATCTTTGGCCATTGATCACCTGTCTTTGTACCAGCTCACAATTGAGGACGGCACAGCGTTTGGGGATCGCTACGCCGTCGGCAAACTGCGTGGTCTACCTGACGATGACACAGCCGCTGACATGTATGACACGACCCAAGAGATCTGCGATCAGATGGGGTTCCCTGTTTATGAGGTTTCAAACCACGCCCCCGAAGGTGCGGAAAGCCAACACAACCTGATTTATTGGCGTTATGGCGATTACGCGGGGATTGGTCCCGGCGCGCATGGACGGCTAACCCTCAACGGCATCAGGCATGCGACCGAAACCCATACCGCGCCACAGATGTGGCTCAATGCCGTCGAAACAAAGGGCAGCGGCGAAACGCTATCAGAGGCACTGACCGCCGAAGATGCGGTTACTGAGTTTCTTTTGATGGGAATGCGCCTCACCGAGGGTGTTGATATTGACCGCCTACGGACGTTAGGCGGCGATCGGTTCGCCAACAATATTAACCGTATGACCGAAATGGGCTTTGTCGAAACGAAAGCGGGCCGCCTGTGCGTCTCTGCAACTGGGCGACCCGTTCTTAATGGTGTTCTGCGGGAGCTTCTGGCCGATTAGCCGACCGACAAAATCCGCAGAAGATCGTCGAGTTGATCAAGGTTCGAATAGCTGATGGTCACCTTGCCCGCTTCACTACCGACTGGATGATCGATCGACACCTTCATTTTAAGGTTCGCGCTCAATTCCTGTTCGAGTTGGGCCGTATCAGGGTCTTTCGAGGCCGCACGAACGCGATTGTTCTGAGCCACCTTTTCCTTCGCGGGATCCACTTTAACCAATTTCTCGGTTTCGCGGACGGAAAGCCCTTGTTGAATGACCTTCTGCGCAATGGCAGAGGCCTGATCATTCCCGACCAGCGCACGTGCATGACCCGCACTCAGCTTGCCTTCGATAACCTGCGTCTGAACGTCCTGCGGAAGGTTCAAAAGGCGCATCAGGTTCGCAATGTGACTGCGGCTCTTACCCAACGCTTGGCTCAACTGCTCTTGCGTATGGCCAAACCGATCCATCAGTTGCTTATAGCCCGCCGCCTCATCGATTGCGTTCAGGTCAGCGCGCTGGATGTTCTCGATGATCGCAACTTCGAGTACTTCAGTATCGGTGAAATCCCGAACAATGACAGGGAGTTCGTGCAGCTTAGCGATCTGCGAGGCACGCCACCGACGCTCACCAGCGACGATTTCATACTTCGTGTCATCACGCGGTGATTTGCGCACGATCAGCGGCTGAATCACGCCCTTTTCTTTGATCGACGACGCAAGTTCGTTCAGCGCGTCCTCGTTAAAATAACGGCGCGGCTGATCTGGATTTGGCTCAATCCGCTCAATCGCGATCATCAGGTCGGGCACGCGCGGCGCAGGAGCACCAGTGCTACGATCAACGGGCGCGGTCACATCAGACATAAGTGCGGAAAGACCGCGACCAAGCCCACGATTTCGGTTCGGTTTATCAGCCATCTGCCTCTCCTTACTTTTTCTCTCGTTCAATCAACTCTTCGGCCAGCTCTCGATACGCCTGGCTTCCCCGTGATTGTGGATCATATTCCAAAATCGTCATCGCAAAAGAGGGTGCTTCACTCAAACGCACATTCCGCGGAATCACTGTTTTGAACACCAAATCGCGCAGATTTTCGCGCGCATCATCTTCAACCTGCTGCGAAAGGTTATTCCGCCGATCATACATCGTCAAAACAACGCCCTCGATGGCAAGGTCAGGATTTGCTGTCAGACGCACCTCTCGGATCGTCAACATGAGCTGCGACAGGCCTTCCAGCGCATAAAACTCGCTCTGCAGCGGAACAATAACCGAATCCGCAGCCACCATCGCGTTGATCGTCAAAAGGTTAAGCGACGGTGGACAATCGATAATGATGTAATCGAGCGCGAAAGCATCGATTGCAGGCTGACGTAGCGCATCATGGAGCAGGAAGCTCCGCTTTTCGTTGGCAATCAACTCAATATCAGCGGAACTCAGGTCTGTTGTGGCCGGAATCGCCAACAAGTTCTCAACGCTCGTCTTATGGATCGCATCGAACAGCGATTCTTCACCAACAAGCAGTTCATAGGTCGTCACATTGCGATCGTCGGGCTCAATCCCCAAGCCCGTAGACGCGTTCCCCTGCGGATCAAGATCCACGAGCAAGACATTTCGGCCCAATTCAGCAAGGGCCGCTGCCAGATTGATCGAAGTCGTTGTCTTTCCAACTCCGCCTTTTTGGTTCGCGACCGCAATAATTTTCGGCTGTGTTGTCCGGCTCAAATCAGACACGAGTAAATCCTTTGATTGAAATCACGCAAGCATCGCCATTGGTGATACTTGGCACCTTATTGTAATCAAAGGCCCAATTTTGTTTTGCTTCAACAATTTCGTCCTCTGCGGTTTTCCCTTTTTGGAACACAGCCATTCCATCTGGAGAGAGGTGCCGTTCCGCAAAACCGAGCAACATGTCCAGTGAAGCCAAGGCGCGGGCCGAAATGACATCCGCGTTTTGAGGTGGCGCCATTTCGATACGAGCATCCAAAACGACCGCATTCAGCCCAAGTTCACGAATGGCGGTGCGCAGAAAAGTCGCTTTTCTCTGGTCACTCTCGATCAAAGTAAAGCGAGCGTTTGGCTTCTTCTCCACTGCGATGGCGGCGAGGATTATCGCGGGGAAACCGCCGCCGCTGCCTATATCAACCCAATGGTCCCAATTTTCAGGCCCACAAGCCCATACCTGCGCAGAATCAACGATATGGCGGTCCCAGATGTGCTCCACATCATTCTTCGCGACCAGATTGATCTTCTTCGTCCACTTACGAACAAGGTCTTCAAAGGCCCGAAGCCTGTCCAATGTTTCACGTGAAACATCTACACCTGCGATCATGCCGACTTTGCCTTTTCATGTTTTCGGATACGGGCAAGCAACAACACAAGCGCCGCTGGGGTCATACCCTCAATACGTGACGCCTGCCCGATAGTCGTCGGACGCACACGGTTCAACTTCAACGCCAATTCGTTCGAAAGACCTGAGACACCAGTGTATTCAAACCCTTCTGGGATTTGAACTTCTTCATCACGACGAAGGCTCTCGATATCTTTAGCCTGACGCGAAATGTAGTGAGCGTAGAGCGCATCGCGTTTGATCTGCTGGCGTACATCTGCTGGGATCCCAGCAGCCTCTGGCACCAATCCAACCAATTCCGCATCTTCGAATTCTGCGAGGGACAGGGCTTCTAGCGCAGAGCGCCCTGGCCCGTCTGGATTAAGCTTAACCCCCGCCTCCGAGATCTGCCGTGCAGTCAATGAAACCTCCGAGAGCGCGTGGCGGGCTGATGAAATCGCAGCCATCTTTTCACCAAAGGCAGCCCAACGGTCATCTCCAACACATCCGACATCACGGCCAAACTCGGTTAACCGCTGGTCCGCATTGTCAGCACGCAATGAAAGGCGGAACTCGGCGCGAGACGTAAACATGCGATAGGGTTCAGACACCCCGCGTGTAATCAGATCGTCAATCATCACGCCAATGTAGCTGCTAGTGCGGCTAAATGTGATCGGCTCGCCGCTTTTTGCAGTCCGTGCAGCGTTGAGACCAGCCACCAGACCTTGGGCCGCGGCCTCTTCATACCCAGTTGTGCCGTTGATTTGACCAGCCAAAAACAGACCTGCGACATCCCGCAACTCAAGCGTAGGCTTCAGCGCCCTAGGATCAACGTAGTCATATTCAATCGCGTAGCCCGGCTGGAGAATTGTCACATTCTCCAAACCCTTCATCGAACGCACATAGGCCTCTTGAACATCGACGGGGAGAGATGTGGAAATCCCGTTCGGATAAATCGTAGGATCGTCCACACCTTCGGGCTCTAGGAACACTTGGTGCGATGATTTATCGGCGAAACGGACAACTTTATCTTCGATCGACGGACAATACCGTGGGCCAATGCCCTCAATATGTCCGCCATACATCGCGGATCGGGACAGGTTATCGCGGATAATCTCGTGCGTTTTTTCGTTCGTATGCGTGATTCCGCATGAAATTTGCGGTGCGGTGACGGACTTGGACAGGAACGAAAAGAGTGACGGCTCATCATCGCCTGGCTGACTATCTAGGTCCGACCAGTCAATCGTTCGACCATCAAGCCGCGGCGGCGTCCCTGTTTTTAGTCGCCCCAAAGGCAAACCAAACCCATCGAGCCGCTCTGCGAGCTTAATCGACGGTTTATCGCCCATTCGCCCGCCAGCCTTACGAACATCACCTATGTGGATCACGCCCCGCAAGAAGGTCCCCGTGGTAAGAACCACGGCACCCGCATTGATCTCAGACCCATCGTCCAAGATCACACCAGCAACGCGATCCCCGTCCATGATCAAATCCGTGGCCTCACCCTCAACGACCGTGAGGTTCGGCTGGATCTGAACCAAATTCTGCATAGCCGCTTTATAGCGGGCGCGGTCAGCCTGAGCGCGGGGACCTTGAACAGCTGGTCCTTTTTTCCGGTTCAGCAGACGGAACTGAATACCCGCAAGGTCCGCAGCAATCCCCATAACGCCGTCGAGAGCATCAACTTCACGAACGAGGTGCCCTTTTCCAAGGCCGCCAATGGCTGGGTTACACGACATAACACCAATGGAATCAAAGCTTAGCGTGACCAGTGCTGTTTTCGCACCCATGCGAGCCGAGGCATGCGCTGCATCGGTTCCAGCGTGACCACCGCCGATCACAACAACATCAAAGTCCAAATGTTTCACGTGAAACACTCCTATTTACCGATGCAAAAACTGGAAAAGATGACGTCCAGCAAGTCTTCTACATCCACACGGCCTGTGAGCGACTCTGTCGCCCGTGCCGCTGTTCGAATCTCTTCTGCGATAAGATCGGTCATTCCCGTTTCGCTGTCCACGAGGGCAATCGCAGTATCCAAAGCCTCGCAACCTCGAAGAAGCGCTATTCGATGACGTTCCCGCATTGCGACGCCGACACGTGCGGTTTTAGCGATTAGTCGCTCTTCAATCAGAGCCACCAGTCGATCAACACCTGCGCCCGTCTTACCAGATACACCTATCTCAGCATCAACAAACTGATCCTGCTTGGCGCGGACAACCAGCGTCTCGTTATCAAAATGCTGTGTGATATCTTCAGTAATATCCAACATATAGATGATGAGATCCGCAGCCTCAGCTCTTTTTCGTGCCAGTTCGATGCCAAGACCTTCGACAACGTCGTCAGTCTCTCGCAGCCCAGCGGTATCCAGAACTGTGACAGGCAGACCGCCCAAATCCATACGGACTTCGATCACATCGCGGGTCGTCCCCGCAATTTCCGAAGTAATCGCAGCCTCGCGCCCCGCCAAACGGTTCAAGAGCGTCGACTTACCAACGTTAGGTGACCCAACAATCGCGACCTCAAATCCATCGCGAATACGTTCAGCGATCCGAACACCTTCGGCCTCAGCCTGCATTTCGGTCTGAACGCCGCGAAGCAACTCAGTCACTTCAGGCATCACATCGACGGGAACGTCTTCATCAACGAAATCGATCGTCGCCTCAACCAACGCTGCGGCGCGAACCAACCGTTCACGCCACGCAATGACCTTATCACCCAAGGCACCCTGAAACACGCGAAGTGCCTGTTTTCGCTGTGCTTCTGTCTCTGCATCGATCAGGTCGGCGAGGCCTTCGACCTGTGCGAGGTCCAGACGACCGTTTTCCAGCGCGCGACGCGTGAATTCACCCGCTTCTGCCAAACGAAGACCGTCGTATCCCGACAACTCGGACAAAACCGCTGCGATAATTGCCGGTGAACCATGTAGTTGGAGCTCGACAACCTCTTCGCCTGTAAAGCTCCGCCCCTTATCAAAGGTCAGAACCAAGGCTTCGTCGATCAGATCACCCTGCCCGTCCACGATCCGACGCAATCCGCGGCCATGCGGCAGATCACGACAAAGCCGCCGTCCAGCTTCGAACGCAAGAGCGCCCGAAATCCGGATGACAGCAACGCCTGCTTTGCCCGACGCCGTGGCCAGGGCATAGATCGTGTCCATAACCAAATCCTCCTTGTGGGGATTAGCTATTCATTGAATCGAAGAAGTCAGCGTTCGATTTGGTTTGTTTCAGCTTACCGATCAGGAATTCAATCGCATCGGTCGTGCCCATCGGGTTGAGGATACGACGCAGAACATAGGTTTTCTGCAGATCGACCTTATCCACGAGCAGGTCTTCCTTACGGGTACCAGACTTGAGGATATCCATCGCTGGGAAGACGCGCTTATCAGCAACCTTGCGGTCCAGAACGATCTCAGAGTTACCCGTACCTTTGAATTCTTCAAAGATAACCTCGTCCATGCGCGAACCTGTATCGATCAGCGCAGTCGCGATGATGGTCAACGAACCACCCTCTTCGATGTTACGTGCCGCACCGAAGAAGCGTTTCGGGCGTTGCAGTGCGTTTGCATCCACACCACCTGTCAGAACTTTGCCCGACGATGGAACGGTCGTGTTGAACGCACGGCCAAGACGCGTGATGGAGTCGAGTAGGATCACAACGTCACGTTTGTGTTCCACGAGGCGCTTTGCCTTCTCAATGACCATCTCGGATACGGCAACGTGACGGGATGCGGGTTCGTCAAAGGTCGACGACACCACCTCGCCGCGCACAGAGCGCTGCATGTCGGTAACTTCTTCTGGGCGTTCATCGATCAGCAGAACGATGAGATAGCACTCAGGGTGGTTCTTTTCGATGCTGTGCGCGATGTTTTGCAGCAATACCGTCTTACCAGTACGCGGCGGAGCCACGATCAACGAACGCTGACCTTTACCAATCGGCGCAACGAGGTCGATGATACGAGCCGAACGATCCTTAACGGTCGGATCTTCGATCTCCATTTTCAGGCGTTCATCAGGGTAAAGCGGGGTCAGGTTGTCGAATGCAACTTTGTGACGCGCCTTTTCAGGGTCTTCAAAGTTGATTTTCTCAACGCTGGTAAGCGCGAAATAACGTTCGTTGTCGTTCGGTTCCTTAATCACACCCTCAACGGTGTCACCCGTACGCAGCGAAAACTGGCGGATCATGTCAGGAGAGACGTAAATATCGTCTGGACCAGGGAGGTAGTTTGCCTCAGGCGAACGCAAGAACCCGAAACCGTCTTGCAGAACTTCCAACACGCCATCGCCACCGATGATCCAGCCCTCATCTGCGCGTTCACGCAGGATCGAGAACATCATATCGCCCTTACGCATGGTTGATGCGTTTTCGATTTCCAGCTCTTCAGCAACAGAAAGCAGGTCTTTGGGGCTTTTCGCCTTGAGATCGGCAAGGTTCAGGCGGTCTTGCGACATGACAAACCCTTTCGCGGCCATCCGGCCGGCATATTGGTAAATTTTACAGACAGAGTCCCCTTCGGACGAAAGGGCCCTTCTATTACGCGCAGGACCGCGTTGGAGTCAAATTTAGAATTTAAAGATGACCGAGAAGACGATGATCAACATCAGAACGGTCGGAACTTCGTTCATCAAACGATACTGACGCCCTGTCAGTGTGTTTTTCCCGTTCATGAAGTCCTTGCGACGATAGCCAAGCCAGTGATGGAACCATGTCATAGCAATGATCGATGCACCCTTGGTGTATGGCCAGATCATGTTCCAGCCGACGACGCCTGGTGTGAAAACCAACATTAGTCCGAAAATCCATGTGGCGATCATTGCGGGGTTCATGATTGCTCTCAGCAAAAGCCGCTCCTGATGCTGGAACAACTTGTCCATATCGCTATCCGCTTCGACGCCCTGCTTTTTCAGGCCTTCAACGTGATAGACATACAAACGTGGAAGATAGAACAGCCCAGCCATCCAAGACATGACCGAAACGATGTGCAGGCTCTTTGTCCAAAAATAGGACGCGCTCAGAGCGTTTAGAATCCAGTCGATCATTCTTTGTCTCTCTTAGGTCTTCTTACTTAAATAAATAAAGAAAGAAGAAAGGATTTTGATTGTTGTACTGTGGATAACACAGCTATTCGCAATTTTCCCCAAGTTTATCCAGATACTCACAGGCATCCACAAGGGTGAAATCATCTGTGGATATAAAAATTAACTATATTTAATAAGTGTTTAACGCATCATGCGCCAAATTGACTCTTGGAGCCGTCGGAGTCCTTTGTCGATTCTTGCTCTGCGTTTCACATGGCAAAGTTATCCTATCCCCATCTTGGTGAACTGTGCTGGAATCGGGAATGAATGACAGGCTATTTGCCCCCAGCGCCGTCAAGCCCTAAGAAACCCCCAAAGAACACCCAAACTCTTATCGGTTTATCCGCGGTTTTATCCACATGGCTGACCCAATCATCCTCGCATCCAGCTCTGAAATTCGGGCAACTCTGCTGCGCAATGCAGGGGTTCCGTTCACAACAGAAAAGCCCCGTGTCGACGAAGAGATGATCCGCGCCTCTCTCGAAGCAGAAGAAGCGTCGCCTCGCGATATTGCAGATTTCCTTGCCGAAGCCAAAGCCCGAAAGGTGAGCTTAAAGGCCAACGGTGCAATGGTGATAGGCTGTGATCAGGTCTTGGATTTCGATGGTTCAGTGATGTCAAAACCTGTCGACCCGTCCGAATGCCTCGCCCAGTTAACCGCCCTGCGCGGCAAAACGCACCGTCTGCTTTCTGCCGCAGTCATCTATAAAGATGGCGAACCCCTTTGGCGCCACGTCGGCGTGGTGCGTTTAACGATGCGTGAGTTTTCAGACGACTATCTTCGCGACTATGTTGACCGCAATTGGGAGTCCATCCGCTGGTCAGTCGGTGGATATAAGTTAGAAGAAGAAGGCGTGCGATTGATGTCGCGCATTGAAGGTGATTATTTCAACGTGCTCGGTCTCCCGATGATCGAGCTACTAAACTATTTGACCGTCCGAGGAGCACTACCCGCATGAGCGAAGTCAAGATCCCCCTAGCTGGTGTTATCGGCTGCCCTATTTCGCACTCGCGGTCCCCAATCCTGCATGGGTATTGGCTCAAGAAATACGGCATCGCGGGTCATTATGTACCAATGCACGTCGAGGCCTCCGATTTTGAAGTTGCCGTGCGCAATATGCATAAGCTCGGGTTTGTTGGCTGCAACGTAACGATCCCGCACAAAATCCGCGCGATCGAGATTGCTGACGTTGTGACAGATCGTGCATCTATGATCGGTGCGGCGAATACGCTGACCTTCCGCGACGGTAAGATCTACGCCGACAATACAGATGGATACGGTTTCACGGCCTCCATTTGGCAAGGTGCCCCAGAATGGCAACCAGATGCAGGTCCTGCCCTTGTCATGGGTGCTGGTGGTGCTGCTCGCGCTGTTATTACAGCGCTTTTAGATAGCGGTGTTCCTGAAATCCTGCTCGCGAACCGTACGAGAACCAATGCTGAAACGCTGAAAAATGACTTTGGCGCTAAGATTAAGGTGATTGAGTGGGTTCAGGTTTCTGCCACGGTCGGATCGGCATCGACGGTGGTGAATACGACCTCTCTTGGTATGGCGGGTGGTCCTGAGTTCAAAGTGAACCTCGACGGCCTCAAACCGAAAACCATCGTTGCTGACATCGTTTACACGCCCCTGCGGACCCCCTTGCTGACTGAAGCTGAAAAAGCAGGCTGTCACACCGTTGATGGCCTTGGGATGCTCCTCCATCAGGCGGTCCCTGGGTTTGAACGCTGGTTTGGTCATCGTCCTGAAGTGGATGATGAAACACGCCGTGTGATTTTGGCATGACGTGGAAGCTTGGCCTGACCGGATCAATCGGGATGGGCAAATCCACCACGGCTGCCATGTTCCGCGATGAAGGTGTGCCCGTTTGGGATGCGGACGCGACTGTTCATAAGCTCTACGCTAAGGGCGGTCCGGCTGTTGCGCCGATTGGACAAGAGTTTCCAGATGCCATCGTGGATGGGGCCGTTCATCGCGATCGGCTTAAGCAAATCATCGCGAAAGATGCGACCGTTTTGCCAAAACTCGAAGCCATTGTTCATCCGCTTGTTGCAGCGGACAGAGCAGAGTTTTTAGACACTAATAAGGCAGAACTCGTCGTTTTCGACATACCGCTATTGTTTGAAACGGGTGCTGATACGTGGCTCGATTCCGTGTTGGTCGTGACCTGCCCGCCAGATGTTCAGGCAAAACGCGTTTTAGATCGTGGAACGATGTCGCCTGACCAATTCCAGATGATCTTATCGCGACAAATGCCCGATTCCGAAAAACGCGCGCGCGCAGGTCATGTCATTGAGACGCTGACGCTAGACGCGACCCGTGCTGCCGTGCGAAACCTGATTGCAGAGTTGAAAACAAGGCAGTCCCATGCGTGAGATCGTTCTCGATACTGAGACCACAGGATTTGAACCCCACAGCGGGGATCGAATTGTTGAAATCGGGTGTCTGGAACTGCTGAACCACATGCCGACAGGCAAAACGTTTCACGTTTACATCAACCCTGAACGGTCCATGCCGATGGACGCGTTTAAGATCCACGGGATTGGTCCTGATCTTCTTGAGCCGCCGCAAGAGGCGCAACCGGGACAGGTTAAGCTGCGTGACAAACCCCTGTTCGCCGAGATCGGTCAGAAATTCCTCGACTTCATTCAGGATTCAAAGCTGGTCATCCATAACGCCAGCTTTGACATGAAATTCTTGAATGCAGAGCTGGGTTGGATGGGGTTGCCACAAATCCCGAACGATCAGGCGTTGGACACGCTGGCGATTGCTCGCAAGAAATTCCCAGGTTCGCCTGCTTCGCTCGACGCGCTGTGCCGTCGGTTTGGCATCGACAACTCGAACCGTACGCTCCACGGCGCGTTGCTCGACTCTGAAATATTGGCGGATGTGTATCTCGAACTGATCGGTGGCCGTCAGCCTGACTTTGCCTTGGCAACGTCATCGCAGTCATCAAGCAGAACGAATGTTGCTGAGGTGGACGATTGGCGACCAAAACCGCGGTCTACGCCCCTGCCCTCGCGGATCACCGAAGAGGAAGCCGCCGCCCATGCCGAATTCATCGGTAAGATGGGCGACGGCGCGCTTTGGAAAAAGCTTAGTTAGGCTGCGCTGACGCTTCAGCTTGCTGAGCCTGAACGCGGCGCGCAATTTCACCACGGTAGATCGCAACAAAATCGATCGTGTCGAGGTTCACCGGCGGGAAACCACCGTCACGGGTCACGTCAGATACGATGCGGCGAATGAACGGGAAGGTCAGGCGCGGGCATTCGATCATCAGGTAAGGGTGCATCTGGTCTTCTGGCACGCCTTCGATGTGGAACACACCAGCATATTCCAGCTCGAGCAGGAACAGTGGCTCTTTGTCAGCTTTGGTGTTCGACGAAACAGTCAGCTTTGTAATGACTTCGTACTGGTTGTCCGCACGTTTACGCGCATCAAGGCTAACCTTCACACCCATTTCTGGCTGCGGATCACCCTTTACGCCCTTCTGAGCGAGGATGTTTTCGAACGACATGTCACGCACGAATTGTGCGATGATGCGGTTCTTGATTTGCGGCGGCTGAGCCGCTTCGGGGGTCTGGGTCTCGGCCATCGGGCAACTCCACATTTAAAAGGTCGGGGATTGTCTATCAGGCCTTTTCCAGACCCTCAATGCTCATGGGCTGGTTAATGACGTGTCCATCCTGATGGATGGGTTGGATGTTTGTCAGGATCAATGGTTTCGAAATCGCCGTCGATCACATCGTCATACCGTTGCTGTTGGCGCGGCGGCTCACCGAATTGGAACTTCTGAACGTTCACCTTGGTGCGCAGATACTGGAAAACGCGGCTCCGCACCTGCGGGATGAGCAGCAAAAAGCCAACCGTATCGGTGAAAAACCCAGGGGTGAGCAGCAGGGCCCCCGCAAACAGGATCATCGCACCGCTGGCTAGAGACTCTGACGGGTCACTTAGGCTACTAAAGCTCTGTCGCAGCTTACCCAGTTCTTTTGCGCCCTCGCTCCGCACCAAATTCGCACCGATCACGGCAGTCGTCAGCACGATCAGCAAGGTCCAACCAAGCCCGATTGCCCCGCCAACTGAGATGAAAAGCGCGATCTCGATCATCGGAACGGCAACAAAAGGTATCAAAAGCCACATCATAAGTCCTTTCTGACCCGTGGTGGACTTGACCGGGTCTCTGCCATACATAAGTCGGGTGGGTAGCGTTTTGAATGCCCACCCAATGAACAAGAGGTTTTTCTTATGAACGGAGTCCTAATTCAGCTGCTGGTCCTAGCTGGCGTTGCTGTCTTCCTGATCCTACGCTTGCGGAGCGTTCTTGGGACCCGTGAGGGATTTGAAAAACCTGCCGTCACCCGTGACGAAGCGCCTGATCGTCGCGCCAATTTTGAGGTTATTGAGGGCGGCCCAGACCGTGACATCACCGATAACGTGCCCGAGTCCAGTCCCGCCGCGGATGCTTTGGCTGCGATGAAGCGCGTTGACCCAGACTTTACCGTGTCCGAGTTCCTGCAGGGTGCCCGTGGCGCGTATGAAATGATCCTCATGGCCTTTGAAAAAGGCGAAATTGCATCGATCCGTCCGTTTATTTCCGAGGACATTTACGACGCATTTTCTGACGTGATCGCATCGCGCGAGGCCGAGGGTCTGACCGTTGAAGCCACCTTTATCGGGATTTCCGAGATTGCGGTTCAGGACGTTGAATTTAGCGCCGATACCAAAGAAGCCGAAGTCGCAATCCGCTTTACGGGCGAATACACTTACACAGTTCGTGATAAGGCTGGTGACATCATCGAAGGCGGGCCAAATGGCACCAAACGCCAACGGGATGTATGGACATTTGCACGCGCTATGGGCAGCAACGATCCGAACTGGGTCCTTGTTTCTACAGGTGAATGATGCGGCGGGTCGGACACGCGATAGCGTTCTGTCTGACCCTATTTTCGGGGGCGGCTATGGCCGAAACGACCTACACGCTTCTTGATTTTTCAGACTTGAACGGTTGGGCAGAGGATGATCATTCCGCTGCCTTTACTGCGTTCAAAGAGACCTGCGATCTGATGAGCGATCCCGAATGGACAACGCTCTGTAATCTAGCCAACGACGTGTCCGATGCCCGCGGGTTTTTCGAGCTGTTCTTTAAGCCCGTTATGGTTACCGACGGCGAACCGATGCTGTTCACGGGATATTTTGAACCTGAATTGCGCGGCAGCCTGCAGCGAACAGCGACTTTCCGGTATCCGATTTACCGCCTACCCCGCGCTCTGCCTCCAACCGGTCCGTGGTTGACCCGCCAAGAGATCGAAGAGAACGGTGCTCTAGCGTCTCAAGGGTTAGAGATCGCATGGCTCGCCGACCCCGTTGATCGGTTCTTTCTTCAGGTTCAAGGGTCAGGCCGAATTCGCCTCCAAGACGGTTCGGTGATCCGTGTGGGATATGCAGGGAACAACCGCCGCCCTTATTCGTCGATCGGTCAGGAACTGATCAGACGCGGCATCTATAGCGAACATCAAGTCAGTGCGACGGTCATTCGGAATTGGGTGCGTAATAACCCAGACGAAGGCCGTGCCCTGCTTTGGACCAACGAAAGTTATGTGTTTTTCCGCAATGTGACCGAGGTGCCTGCCGAAAAAGGACCTCTTGGCGCGATGAACAGGTCCATTTCGGCCATGCGCTCTATCGCAGTTGATCCAGCTTACACGACGCTCGGCGCACCTGTTTGGATCGAACGTCACGGTGCAAATTCGATGAACCGCCTGATGATCGCCCAAGACACTGGCTCTGCGATTAAAGGCGCTCAGCGTGCCGATATCTTTATCGGCACGGGCGTTGAGGCTGGTCTGGAAGCGGGCGAAATAAAAGATACGGGTCGCATGATCATGCTTTTGCCGATCCAAACGGCCTATGCATTGGTTCCAGAGGTCATCTGATGGCCCGCCGTCGCCGTCAGCTATCGGCTGAGGAAAAAGCTCTTTGGGATCAAGTGGCTAGCACCACGACACGTCTAGCGCCTGAGGCCCCGCCAGCTGTGCCCGATGAACCTGTGCGGGCTCCATCCCACCATCCTGTTCCTGCGCCCGCCCCGATCCCACGGTTTCGGGTTGGAGCTAAGGTGGACCTAAAACCCAAACACAGCATAGCCGCCCCAATTCACGAAGCCTTAGCCGCTGCGCCCGTCTCGATGGACCACAAGACCCATCGCAAGATGACCAAAGGCAAACTGTCCCCAGATGCGCGGATCGATTTGCATGGCATGACATTGAACGAGGCGCATAGCGAACTGACCCACTTTATCCTGACATCGCATGATAAAGGGCACCGTTTGGTGCTGGTGATCACGGGGAAAGGTAAGGATCGTGACGAAGGCGGCCCGATCCCGACGCGGATGGGCGTTCTGAGGCATCAGGTGCCACAGTGGCTCCGCCTGCCACCCTTGGGTCGGCTGATCTTGCAGACTACGCCTGCCCACCTCAAACACGGCGGGCATGGCGCGTATTACGTTTACCTACGGCGCACGCGCTAAGGTTACAGCACGTAGCGGCTCATATCGGTGGAGCGTGACAACTCACCAACGTTCGCTTCAACATAGGCCGCATCGATTTTCACGGACTCACCAGACCGATCTGGCGCGTTGAAGGACAGTTCCTCAAAGACCCGTTCGATGATGGTGTAGAGACGCCGCGCACCGATGTTTTCGACCGATTTGTTGACCGTCGCCGCGATATTCGCGATCGCTGCGATCCCATCCTCGGTGAATTCGACGGTGACGTCTTCAGTGCCCATCAGAGCCGAATATTGCAGCGTCAGCGCATTGTCCGTTTCGGTCAAAATACGCACGAAGTCTGCTTCGGTCAGGTCTCTCAGTTCGACCCGAATGGGCAGACGACCCTGCAATTCAGGCAGCAGGTCCGACGGTTTAGCGACGTGGAACGCACCTGACGCGATGAATAGGATGTGGTCGGTTTTCACAGGTCCGTTTTTGGTCGAAACCGTGGTGCCTTCGATCAACGGGAGCAGGTCGCGCTGCACACCTTCGCGGCTCACATCAGCACCACGCGCGTCTGCACGAGCGCAAACCTTGTCGATTTCGTCCAAGAAAACGATGCCGCTTTGCTCAACGGCTTCAATCGCGGTTTTCTTCACCAGTTCGTCGTCGAGCAGCTTGTCCGCCTCTTCCGAAACCAGAACGTCATAGCTTTCTGCGACGGTCATTTTCTTTTTTACCGAACGCTGGAACGCCTTTCCGAACAGATCACCGAGGTTCATCATGCCGCCCATTTGCGGCTGACCCGGAATTTCAAATCCACCCATCGGGTTTGATGTGTCCTGAATTTCCAGCTCAATAATGGTTTGATCCAGCTCGCCAGAGCGGAGCTTACGGCGGAACGCCTCGCGAGTTCCGTCACGAGCCTCGGTCCCAGCAATCGCGTCGATCACGCGCTCTTCGGCAGCACGCTGTGCGTTTGCCCGAACGTCCTCGCGCATGAATTCACGGGTTTGCAGGATCGCAACATCAACCAGATCACGGATGATCTGTTCGACATCACGGCCAACATAACCGACTTCGGTGAATTTAGTGGCTTCAACCTTGATGAACGGTGCGCGAGCGAGTTTGGCCAAACGGCGGCTGATCTCTGTTTTACCGACGCCTGTCGGTCCAATCATTAGAATGTTCTTCGGATAGACCTCATCGCGCAGATCATCGCCCAGCTGCTTGCGGCGCCAACGGTTGCGAAGCGCAACGGCGACGGCGCGTTTTGCTTCTTTTTGGCCGATAATAAAACGATCTAGCTCGGATACGATCTCGCGCGGGGTTAGGTCTGTCATAGCGTCCTCTTTTCAACACTTCCGATCTAGGCATCTGTGCGACAAAAACCAACCCGCACTGTCGTGTTGGATTTGTATATATACGTGATAACTTGTGATCGGAGGACGAAAGATGACTGAGATCCCACCCAAAAAGAAGATCATGGTTCGGCGTGTTACATCGCCTATCCGTCCGCGCACGGTCGAAGGGTCCGCACCACAAGTGCCCAGTTGGGAAAACGACCCCCTCGATATTCCAGAGCCCAAGCAGGCGATTTCCCTGCGCGTCGATCGGGATGTGTTGGAGTTCTTTAAATCAGGGGGAAAAGGGTATCAGACCCGCATGAACGCTGTCCTACGGGCCTATATGAAATCCAATAAACCCTGATCAGGCTTTGATTTTTTCGACGGTCAGCTTGCCGTTGGTATAAACACAGATGTCAGCAGCAATCGCCATCGCGTCACGTGCAACGGTCTCTGCATCCTTATCAGTGTCCATCATCGCGCGTGCCGCAGCGAGGGCAAAGTTCCCGCCAGAGCCAATCGCAGCAACGTTGTGCTCTGGTTCCAGAACGTCACCCGCACCCGTGATCACGAACAAATCTTTACCATCCGTGACGATCAGCATCGCTTCGAGTTTCTGGAGGTATTTGTCCGTCCGCCAATCTTTGGCGAGGTCCACGCTGGCGCGCATCAATTGACCCGGTGTCGCCTCTAACTTTTTCTCAAGCCGTTCCAGCAGGGTAAACGCGTCCGCTGTCGATCCAGCAAAGCCACAAACAACGTCCTGACCACCGGGGGATAAACGGCGCACTTTGCGAGCGGTGCCTTTGATCACGGTTTGACCGAGGCTGACCTGACCATCACCCGCAACGACAACCTCACCGCCTTTGCGCACACCAATAATCGTCGTGCCGTGCCATCCGGGGAATTCGCTCTCTGCCATATCGGGCCTCCTGTCGTTTGTTCCTATATGGCGGGCAGGGCGCATCGGAACAAGAGCAACGCAAAAGGGCGCCGATTAGGGCGCCCTTTCGAAAGGATAGTCGGTTGGATTAGATCGAGTCTTCGATCCAAGCCTGCAGAGCCGCTTTCGGTGCAGCGCCTGCTTTGTTGGCGACAACTTCGCCGCCTTTGAAAACGAACAGAGCCGGAATACCGCGCACGCCCAGCTGAGCAGGGGAATTCGGGTTTTCGTCTACGTTCACTTTGACGATCTTAACTTTACCGTCCATTTCAGCAGACAGCTCTTCGAGAGCGGGGCCGATCATGCGGCACGGGCCACACCATTCAGCCCAGAAGTCTACGACGACGGGAATATCGGACTGACGCACTTCGGCGTCAAAAGTTGCATCGGTGACAGCTACGGTGGCCATTTGTCTCTCCTACAGGATGTCGGGGCAGAAGGTATGCAGACCCCAACAGATGGTCAAGTCGTCGCGGCGCGACGCAACGCCGCCATGACGATTTCGGATGGCAAATTCATCAGTTTTCCTGTCGCCGTCCAGAGGATCGCGCAGTCGATCTGACGATCTGGGTAAATCTGCGAAAGCGCCGCGTGATAGGCTCCCATTTGGCGCAGGACACCTTCGGGGGTTTGCTCGGGTTGATCGGGCACGATGCGATTTGTTTTGAAATCCACGCAGGTTACGCGATCATCGGAAATAATAAGCCTGTCGATTGCACCATGAATCCGCCCGCCAAGCTCGGACAGTTCAGCGGTGATTTCGACTTCAGCCAACGTATCAGACGCAAAAACTGCGGCCAAATCGGGATTGCCCAGCATCGCGATCACATCATCGAGAAGTTTATCTCGATCATCGACTAAACCGATGTCCTCATCGCCTGACATTAACGCCTGACCGATCCGAGGGCGTTCAGATTCGGGGTGGCTCGGCAGATGTTCGAGCAGCATGTGAACCAACCGACCACGGGCAAGCGCCACTTCCTTATCACCGTCGATGATTTCTCCTGCGAGAGCTTTAGCGCCGCCCAAATCAGACGGCGAAATCGTTGAAACGCGTTGTGGGGGTGCGTCGACGACTGGCAAATCAGGAATAGTGATCGGTGCTTTAGGTTCTTCGGGTGTAGAATTGAGTTCTAAACCACTCCAATTGTGCACAGAATAACGGAGAATATCCATTCCCCCGAATGCCACCGTCTCAGCGCCCATGTGCTCCATCGCTGAGCCAACGATGTCATACCATGCCTCTGTGTTGTCTTTGACATCACCCGCACCGCAAAGAATGAGCCACTTTTCAGCCCGCGTCAGCGCCACATAGAGCAGCCGCCGACGCTCCCGGATTTCGGCAGCTTTTGCGTCGTCGATCAACGGCGCGATGGCCTCTGGGGTTTCTTCGCTGAGCGGTCGCCAAACGGGTCCGACCTCAGATTTCAGAATATTGCCACGCGCTTTGACGTCCCGCGTTTGGGTTTCTGGCAAAATTACAATCGGTGCTTCTAGGCCTTTGGATCCGTGAACGGTCATCACGCGGATTTCGTCACTATCACCGTCCATTTGCCGCTTTACGGTAACGTCTTCGGCTTCCATCCAATGCAGGAACCCCGTGAGGCTCGGCACCGTGCCTTGTTCGTAAGAAAGCGCCTGAGACAACAGTGCGTCGATGGCGTCCTCAGCCTCAGCCCCCAATTGCCGAACGAGCGCTTTGCGCCCGCCATGACGGGTTAGAATGCGTTCGATCAGATCATAGGGCCGCAAAAAGTCAGCGCGGTTCCGTAAATCATGCAGGACGGCGAGCGTTTTTCCGTGCTGTTCGGTTTGGTCGCGCAGTGACTCCCAAAGATAACCCTTCCGACCATAGGCGAGGGTAAAGAGGTCCTGTTCAGACCACCCAAACAACGGCGATTTAAGGGCCGCGGCGAGGGACAGATCATCCTCTGCCAAGGCGATAAAGCGCAGGAGCGCTAGGATATCCTTAACCGCCAACTGGTCGTTCAGGATCAATCGATCGGCGCCCGCGATCGGCAGGTTCAAATCCTTACATGCGCGGATGATTTCGTTAAACAAAGTCTTGCGCCGTTGGACTAGGATCAGAATGTCACCAGGCCGCACAGGACGCCGATGATAGGTGCCGGTTTTTCCGTTTTCCGCCGGAATAGTCTCTGTTTCCAGCATCACCTTAATGTTTTGTGCGATGCGTTGAGACAGCTGAACGTCAGCCTCTTCATCGCTGACGAGGTCGTGCGGATCGTGCCAATCGTTTTTTTCTGGCTTCTCGGTTTTCTCGACAAACGGCCAAAGATCGACGCGCCCCGGCATCTCTGACTTAAAGGCGCTGTGGATCACCTCATCGCTAAGGCCTTCGGCCAAATCGCCAGTGAACGCGTGGTCCACGAACGACAGGATCGCGTGGGAGGATCGGAACGAAAACTGAAGCTCTGTGGAGATCAGAGGCGTTTCTGTATTTTCGAGCGCCGCATTAAAATACAGGCGCATATCGTCGAATTTCTCGGGGTCCGCGCCTTGGAACGAATAGATCGACTGCTTTTTATCACCAACCACGAAAATGGTGCGTTGCTGATCGGCGCGGGCACCTTCGCCAGCGGCAAATTCACCCGCCAGTGCCTTAACCACATCCCATTGCGCTGGGCTGGTGTCTTGGGCCTCATCAACCAGAATGTGGTCAATCCCGCCGTCCAATTTGAACAACACCCATTCCGCCACTTCCGAGCGTTTCAAAAGGTCACGCGTTTTCAGGATGAGATCGTCGAAATCGAGCAAGCCACGCTGAACTTTGCGGTTCTCATAGGCAGGAATGAACACCTTCGCAAAATCGTAGAGGAGCATGGTGCGGTCGAGGGCAGCACACCCCTTGAGGTGTTGAAACGCAGCCGCTGTTCGATCCATCCATGCATGAAGGTCGTCGATCACGGGGGCGAAAGCTTCGACCGCTTTTGTGTGATTTGACTGTGGGTAGTTGACCGACTTTGATGTGTTCTTTCCCGCGTATAGGAATTCGGAAAACAGGGTCAAAAGCAGGGAAAAATCAGGGTTTTTGTAATCGAGCGACTTCAGCGCCGCTGCGAATTTCTTGTAGGTGTCGGTCGTTGATGCTGCGCACTGAACGATCTCTTCCGCGAGCGCATCTTCGCCTCCGATCAAAGCGATTGAGATCGCATCAGATGGCTGTGCGCCTGCGGGCAAGCCAAACCCAGCAGCAAGATCATCACGGGTTACGTCACGCTGAAAGTCGTCCTTGAACCGCAGAACATCCTTGGCCAACGCCATCAATTGATCGTCGGACACGTGTTTCGCCACGGCGTCGATCACATGGGCGTCAGGACCTTCTGCGATTTGGTCGAGGACTTCGGCGCGCAATAGCTCTGCCGCACGATCTTCCATCTCAGCAAACTGCGGAGAGACAGAGGCCTCTAGCGGAAACCGTCGCAGGATCGACGAACAGAACGAGTGAATGGTTTGAATACGCAGCCCACCCGGAACCTCGATCGCGGTGGCAAACAGACGACGAGCATCGGCGAGCTCTTCGGTCGTAAGGCCACCTTCGACCCCCATGTCCTGCAAGTCTTGCCGCAGTTTGTCATCGGGCATCATGGCCCATTCGCCGAGGCGCTTGAACAAACGGTTCTGCATCTCAGCTGCGGCGGCCTTGGTGTAGGTCAAACACAGGATATGCGAGGGATCGACCTTATCGAGGAGCAGCCGCGCCACGCGGTCCGTCAGAACCCGTGTTTTGCCCGACCCTGCGTTTGCCGATACCCAAGTCGATGCCCGTGGATTGGCGGCGGCAATCTGGCGGAGTGTTGCGTCATCCTTCATTTCAGAACCTCCGCTTTGGGGGCTTGGCTCAGGTTCCATTCACCATAACGGGAAAGGTGATCGTAATCGCTGCCATAGGCCGAGGTTTCGGCTGCCATCATCGCCGTGTAGCCCCGCGCTGGATCGGTCCACGCTTTGATTAGGAGTTGGAACTTCGTCCATTCGTCATCGACGGACAGATCCTCGATCGCATCTTTGCGCTTCTTCGGGGAGGCATCCGTTAGGATCGGCGCACGAACCGATTTCGCACCCGCTTTGATCGGGATGAATTCCGCATCCAAGGCCTCTTTGCGGCCAATGTCATTGAACGCGCCCAGCGCAACCATGGCCGCCTCAAGGATAAGCTGCTTATCAAAATAGAGCTGCTGTTTCTCGCTCGGCGGGGTGCCCGTTTTGTAATCGTAAAGGATGACCCGACCGTCGTCGGTCTTATCAATACGGTCGGCCTTGCCTTTGAGTTTGAAATCGAGGTCGGGCAGGGTGATTTCCCCCCACGCCTCGAGCTTGGCAGGCGCACCGCGTTTTCGACGGTCAACTTCGGTCGAGAGGAACCAATCCGCGGCGCTGTCCATCCGCGCATACCAAAGCCGCCGCGTTGCAGGCCACGGACACTGCGCATCCAGTTCGTCTTTGGTGAGTTGCATCAGTCGGTCACGAGCCGCTGGAGTGGCAGGGTCGTGGTCCTCGCTGATGAACTTCTGCAGGACGTCGTGGATGATGTTACCGCGCAATGGGGCATCCGCCGTCGGGACCAGAGGGTTCAATGCATAAAGCCCAAGCACCTTTTTCGCATAGATCGCATAGGGATCGCGGATCAGCGTTTGGATTTGCGTGACGGACAGTTCTTTGGGCCGCGCGTCAACAGGCGGGCAGGGCGATGGGCGGGGCGCAGGGGTGCCGCGCGGTTTGTCGGCCGCGCTGATGGCTTCGGCGGTTTTGATCCATTTCGAACCGCGCTCTCGCATCGCCTTTAGCGCATCGGGTCCAGATTGATCCTCCAGACCGTCGAGCAAGTTGGTCAATCGGTTCACCCAGCGCGATGGCACCGTCTGGGCTTCCTCTGATCGTGCCGCACGGGTGATCCAGACTTCCTTGGCGGCGATGGCCTGTTGGTAGTCGTGCGCAGAAAGACCAATGCGCCGTTCGGGCAGCAATAGACCCGATTTCAGTCGCATATCCCTGTTCAACCAAGGATCAGGCGTCGGTGTTTCAGGCCACGTGCCATCGTTCATTCCGCCCAAGATCACCAAGTCGGCGCTTTGAATGCGGGCTTCCAGCGTACCCCAAAACAGAATGTTCGGATGGCTGATGTCGGGGTTTCGGACTTCGGCACCTGACAAAATCGACCCAACAATCCCGCTATAGTCGCGCGCCGACAATGCGCCGCCGTGTTCGGCGTGAAGCGCGAGGTCAGCCATCACCGCCTTAGCCTTACGACCAGCGGCTTCATCCCAGAGACCACTTTCGCCAGCCAGGGGGCCAGCAGCAAAGGCTTCGGTCAGTGCGAAATGCTGTGCCACGTGATCAGGAAGCGGGAGATCATCGTCAGGCTTTGGCCCACTATGGATCTGATCGAGCAACCCCGCGATCCATTCGGCCCAGTCCTTTTGCGCGTCCTTTTCGGCCCACCCGCGCAGGTCGGCACCCGTCGGATAGGCTGGGCCTTTCTTGCGAATGGACAGCTCTAGCTCGTTCGTTAGACGGACATGGTCGCCACGGTTCCCGCCCGATGACACCAACGGATGTTTCAACAGCGCGAGGAGGCTTTCGCCCGTGATTTGATCGACCCGTAAACCAGCGACCTGACGCAGCAAACGCCCCGGTGCGGAGAGGTGCAGTGGTTGACCTGCAGAGTCATCTGGAACAACGTTCCAGCGATCCAATGCCGCCGCAACTTGACGGGTGAGCATTCTGTCGGGTGTAATCAGCGCGGCCGTGATCCCTTCATCCATCGCAGCGCGGAGCCTTAGTGCAATCGTTTCGGCCTCTGATCTCGGGGAGGGCGCTTCGACCAAGGTCACGTTTTCCATCGCGATGGGAAGATCGCCTAATTCTTTGCCGTCAGTCAGCCATTGATCGGTCACGGGGGCAGGACGCAGCGAAAGCGAAATCACTCGATTTCGCGCTGGGCTAAATGGTTCGGTCGTGTCCCAAGGGCGGATGTCCGAAATCGAAAGGTCCAGTCGCTCCATCAGCAGCTTAAAGCGGTATTGAGGATGGTCCTCGAACCGTCGACGGTCGGTCATAGCGTCCCAAATCGCGGTGGGCATGTCGTAGTCCACACCGGGGAGGATCACCGCGCCTTGGGGTAGGCGGGAT
>JAYPVO010000001.1:0-57896 GCA_038134645.1 Paracoccaceae bacterium | reverse complement strand
AACGTCCCGAGAGGCAAGAGATGACGATTTACCTCGAGTTCGAAAAACCCCTCGCCGAGATTGAGGGCAAAGTCGAAGAATTGCGCGCGCTTGCCCGTGCCAATCCAGAGATGGACGTCGAAAAAGAAGCTGCAGGCCTTCAAAAAAAGGCCGAAGACATGCTCAGCCAGCTATATGGCTCGCTGACACCTTGGCGCAAATGCCAGGTCGCACGTCATGCGGAACGTCCGCATTGCCGTGACTACATCGAGACGCTTTTCACCGATTACACCCCGCTTGCCGGCGACCGTAACTTTGCCGAAGACAACGCCGTTTTGGGCGGCCTCGCGCGTTTCAATGGTCGTTCGGTGATGGTGATCGGCCACGAAAAAGGCAGCGACACCAAGAGCCGCATTGAACACAATTTCGGCATGGCCCGTCCCGAAGGATACCGCAAAGCGATCCGTCTCATGGACCTCGCGGACCGTTTTGGCATTCCTGTCATTACGCTCGTCGACACCCCTGGTGCTTACCCGGGCAAAGGCGCAGAGGAACGCGGTCAGTCCGAGGCAATCGCCCGTTCGACCGAAAAATGCCTCTCGCTCAAGGTGCCGCTTATCTCTGTCGTCATCGGCGAAGGTGGCTCTGGCGGTGCGGTGGCATTTGCGACAGCAAACCGTGTCGCAATGCTGGAACACTCGATTTACTCGGTCATCTCGCCCGAGGGCTGCGCGTCGATCCTTTGGAAAGACGCAGAGAAAATGCGTGAAGCCGCAGAAGCCCTGCGCCTGACCGCGCAAGACCTCAACGAACTGGGCATCATCGACAAGATCATCAAAGAGCCGCTCGGCGGCGCGCATCGCGACCGCAAAGCTGCGATCAAAGCTGTTGGTTCTGCGATCGAGAAAATGCTCAAAGAGCTTTCGGGACAATCGGGCGACGAAGTTCGCAACAATCGCCGCAAGAAATTCCTTGCGATGGGCGCCAAGGGTTTGGCGGCCTAATCAGAGAAACGGCATAACCATTTAAGAGGCAGCGCGGGACACCGAGCTGCCTTTTTCATTTAGGACAGTTCGAAAGTCTCAAAGACCTCTGTCGGTTCAGACATTTTATGCAGCGCTGACCATAAGAATGGATCTGTATCCTCAGCCTCAAAAATTACGGCCTTTGCTCCGATTTCTTTGGCCTGAGTGCGGCACCAGCGAATACCTTCTTCGACCTCCGCTTTGGTGCCCCCAATCCAGCCAGCCTCACTAATCCCTGCCGACATACCTCGCAGCGAGGCAAACCCTGAGCCAATAAAAGCTGCTGTTCCATCCTCAATCGACTGACCAAAAGCACGGCGCAAGTCTATCGGGCGGGCAGGTGGATTGTCTGAGTGACATTCACTGTAATAGTCCCAATGCGCCTCAAACCATGCGGACCACTCTGTTTGCTTCACAAGCATCGCATGGGGGCAATGTTCGTGACGCGCAGAGAGTTCAAAAGTCGCCGACCTACGCACGGCCTGCCAATTTTTGGGTGCCAATTCCGAACCCAAAGGCAGCGTCAACCGCACCCGAAGATACCCCTCGGGGACTTCTAAACTATCAAGGTCGTCGTCATGCGACAGCGCATCTTCGTCGACGAATGCCGATTCAGGATGCAAAGGGTTTTGAACCAAGCGGATCATTTTTGACGGTCGTAATATCCAGACTCAACCAGCAATTCTTCAGAGCGCGTTTCGACCACGTTTTCAAGCTCTTCCATAAAGTCGCTCAGTGATTTTCCAGCGGGAATGGTCGGCAAAAACTCGATCACCGCAGTCCCAGGCGTCCGCATAATCCCGTGCGCTGGCCAGAAGGCACCGACGTTCACCGCCACAGGAACGCAGTCTTGATTCAGTTCTTTGTAGAGAATGCCCGCACCGATTTTATACGGCAGTTTTTCTGTCGGGGGCACTCGTGTTCCCTGAGCAAAGATAATCAACTGACCAGGGTTTCCGATCCCCGCCACAACTTGAGCGACCATCTTTTTGATGGCAGCACCACGCTTACCACGGTCAACCGGAACGCAGCCCATGCGCAAACCATAAATCCCGATTACGGGTGTGTAGATCAATTCCCTTTTCATAATAAATTTGCCACGCGGAAGCGACGCGTAAATCATGATGATATCGAGGAAAGATTGGTGTTTCGCGGCCACAAGAACCTCACCCGTTGGGGGCGTCCCACGCACTTCCGTCTTGATCCCGACCATCCAACCAGCGAGCCACATCGTAGACCGACACCACGTATGGGCCGCCGCGAACGCACCAGAGCGTGAAACCAAGGCCCATGGCAGGAATACGATACCAACGACCATGAGGTTAAAGTAGATCAAGCCGAGGTAGATAACGGAACGAACCCACTGGATCGAATGTTTCATGACTGGGTCCTTAGTGTGCGCAGCGCCGCTGCACGGGTTGCAAAAAATGCGACAACTGCCGCAAGCACGGGAATACACAGCGGTGCAAACCACCCTGCGCCTTGGAAACCGAGCCCCGTGAGGAAACCACCCGCGACTTCAGTGCTGGGCAACAATAGAACGGCCAGCATGCCAACGATAGACCCTGCCGCAGCGCCTACAAACGCGCGAATGGTAAAGCGGCGGACGAAGGCCCCCGCAATATAATGGTCCCTCGCGCCGACCAACCGCATCACACGAATAACTTGCGCATTCGCCGACAATGCCGCTTGAGCCGCCAAGGTGATCATCGCCCCCATCGCCGCTGCAATCAACAAAATCGCCGTAACTGCCAATAGCCTTAGACGACCCGCCGCATCAATCAGAGGTTCCCGCCAGCGTGTGTGATCGTCCAAGATCGCACCTGGCACTTCAGCCTGAAGGCGCGCACGTAAACCCGTCGGGTCATAACCGTCGCCCTCTTCGATGATTTCGATGAGGCGAGGGATCGGAAGGCTTGCAATCGGAATGTCAGGACCGAACCACGGCTCCAAAAGGGCCTGCTGTTCCTCCATGCTCAATGGACGAGCAGAGGCGATACCTGGTGTGGTTTCCAACACCTTAATCGCAGCTGCCTGTTGGGCATCCAATTGATCTGCGGGTGCGGAAATACGCAGGGTCGAGGTTCGCGCCAGTTCCGCCGACCAACGGTCGGCCAAACGACCCGTGGCCAAAGACAGCGCAAGAGCAAACACCGCGAGAAACGCCATAGCGCCCGAGGTGAACAGGGTAAGGCGCGCGGTATAGCCCGTCGGCGGAACAGAACGATCAGCAAGCGGATCGCCTGCCAACATAGCGATAAAACGTCCAAATGCGGTGATCATAGGTCAACCCCCGCAGCCTGTAGGCGCCGATTGTTCAGACGTAGAACACGCGATTGCACCTGCGTTTTCGCCGCCCGAATGAGGTTCATATCGTGGGTTGCGATCAACACGGCCTTGCCCATCTTGTTCAACTCGATCAGCAACCGCAAAAGCCGCTGCGACATTTCCCAATCGATATTCCCTGTCGGTTCGTCCGCAATGATAACGTCTGGCGAGATGATCACAGCCCGTGCCAAGGCGGCACGCTGACGTTCACCGCCCGACAATTCTGGAGGCAATTGTCCCGCCTGATGCGCGAGGCCAACCCAGCGCAATAGATCTTCGAGGTAGTCGCCTGCCTCTTGGGCACGACCAGCGACCGTAAGAGGCAAGGCGATATTTTCCGCCACGGGAAGGTGGTCCAAAAACTGGCAGTCCTGATGCACGACGCCGATTTTACGGCGCGCCAAAGCGACCTCATCACGCCCCATATCGCGGGCGTTTTGACCGAACAAACGCACATGCCCAGAGGTCGCCCGCAATTCGCCGTAGCATAATTTCAGCAAAGTCGTTTTGCCCGCACCCGATGGGCCGGTCAAAAATTGGAACGACCCCGGCGCGAGGTTGAGCGAAACATCAGAAAACAGTTCGCCCCCGCCATAGGAATAGGCCACTCGGTCTAATTCGATCACAGAAAGATCCTTTCACGCCCCCACCGCTGTGTTCTGCCGAAAACACTCGCAGAATTCAATCGCACTTGACCGCCATGGGCGTGCTTTTGCTTTTCCATTTCCTCTCAGATTGTTACTAATACTCGAACAAAGACTTACTGTTCGGACAAACCGGACGGCGGAGATGGTATAATGCGGCTGATCTGCCCCAATTGCGGCGCCCAATACGAAGTCCCAGATGACGTCATTCCGGAAGCCGGACGTGACGTGCAGTGTTCAAACTGTGGCTCAACTTGGTTTGAACGCCCCGGTGACTCTGATCGTGAAGAAGACGATGCCGTATTCACGACGAACATCCCCGTCGCTCAAGCAGATCAAGAACCGATCGCCACAAGTGAAGACGAAGATCTTGTAATTCCCGAGCCCGATTTTGGCCCTGAACCCGAACCTGTGTTCAGCGCGGCAGAAGAGTATGACGAAGACTACGATGACGACGACCTTCCTCCGCCAACATTGTCGCCGCGTCGTCCACGTCGCACAATCGATCCAGAAATCGCGAGTATACTTCAAGAGGAGGCCGACCGCGCAGAGGAACGGCGTCGAGAGTCCCAACAGGACCCAATGGAGAGCCAACCTGATTTAGGCTTGGATGAACCTCCGACCCCCGAAGAAAAACGGGCCGAAGAAGCGCGGCGCCGGATGTCGCTACTCAAAGGCGAGACCGAGTTTAACGACGCGGGGCCGCGGAGCGACCGACTCCCTGATATTGACGAAATCAATTCCACTTTGCGGTCAGCATCGGAACGCCCTGACAATGCTGTAGCCCAAACCGCGCAAGTCGTCCGCCGCAGAAGCGGGTTTAAAACTGGTTTCCTCAGCGTGCTCTTGATCGCGGCTATAGGAGCGGGCGGCTACGTGCTCGCAGATCGCATTGCGGAACTCGTTCCTCAATCGCAAACGGTCATGGATACCTATGTGACGTGGATCGACGAGCAGCGGATCGCATTGGACGAAACGGTTCAGGCTATGCTCGCCAACCTCGGCAACGACTGATCTATCAGAACCGATCTAGTAGCCGTCGCAGGTAGTCGCGTTCGTCCTCTGGTCGATCCAGCTCTGCTGCACGGCGACGAATTTCGTCCAAGAGCTCACCAGCACGGCGATAGATATCTTCTCCTTGCAGGAGGTTTTGATCGGTCCCCGATTGTCCCTCTGTTCCCAATTGCCGTCCCAATGGGTCACTCTGACGAGGGGTTGCTTGGGCGGTCTGGTCACCCTGTTGTTGGCCTTGCCCATTTTCTTCGCGTTCAGCTTGCGCAATGGCACGACCCAATTCGCGAAGACCTTCGCGAAGGGCATCCATTGCCTCTGCCTGACGGTCGATCGCCTCTGCCATATCACCACGACGCAGCGCTTCTTCGGCGCGATCCATAGACCGCTCCGCTTGCTCGATGGCACGACGGGCTGCCTCGGCTTCGTCACCCGAAAGGTTCGGCAAATTGCGACGCTGGTCTTCTAGCAACTGGCGGAGGGCTTCTTGGCGGTCCGCTAAGTTCTGCTGCCCCGGATCACCGTTTGCGCCATCCCCGTCACGCGGCGCTTCACCAGGTCGCTGCTCTGTCTCTTGCTGGCCACCGTTGAACTGCTCTTGCAAATCACGGAATGCCTCGTCGGACAACTCCTGCTGATCGCGCAGAGTTTCACCCAGATCTTCCATGGATTGCTGCCCCGGAGACCGAGGGCCGCCCTGCCCTTCGCCTTGGGTCATTTGCATGTTTTCCATCAGCTGGTTCAGTTGTTCCATCAGAACGGCAGCTTCAGCCATGCGGCCTTCTTCCATCAGCTCTTGAATACGGTCCATCAGGGCGTTCAGTTCGTCCTGCGTGAACTGCATGGTTTCACCGCCCCCATCTGGCTGATCCGTATTGTTGTCGTTCGGGTCCATCTGATCGGCGAGCATCTGCATATAGTCGTTCGTCGCGTCGCGAAGTTCGTCCATCAGTTCCTGAATTTCGGCAGGGCTGGCGCCATTACGCATTGCTTCGGCCAAACGATCTTGGGCCCGCTGGAGGCGTTCACGGGCATCGGCCAGAGCACCTTCCTCGAACTCAATAGCGAGGTCCCACATGAGAGCCGCAACCTCATCGCGCTCTTCATCCGTCAAACCGCCTTCGTATTTCGCTTCGAGCGCTTCAACGACACCGCGCACCATCGGGAAATGTGCCTCGCTTCGAAAGAAGCCTTCTGGTCGGTTCGAAATCGCCCGCAGCAATTGTGCGACACGGGGTGCGTTTGCTGCCGACCAAAGCAGATCCCGACGCTGTTCGATGATCACGCGAGCGACGGGTTGAAAGAAACGACGCCCTGGCAAAACCATTTCTGTTTCAGTCGATTGGCCCATCTGCCCCTTTGCATCTGTCACTTCCAGACGCACTTTCACGGGGAGATTGGCCATGACAGATTGACTGAAATTCTCGATCAAAGCCTCATCGAATTCGGCTCTATCCCCCGAAATAGGAATAGGTAGGTCAACAACCAAAGGCGCAATCGGATCGGGGTCTATCGACAATCCATGCCGCCGATCAATCTGGGTCAGATCAATCGACACAGTCGCAGATCCACTTGTGATGCCGTAGTCGTCAGTCGCGCGAAACGGCAGGGTCATTTGGCCTTCGGCATTCGACATCGCGGCACCAGTGAGCTGAACCGAAGGCAGCCCATCAGTGACAAGAGCAACTTCCCAAGCCTCGCCCCCTGAGCCGTCAATCCTTAAATCGCCCTGTTGCAACGCCTCAAACACATGGTGTTGATCAGAGGCAGGAGGCAACTCATCCGCGCGGCGACCAGAAACAGTCTCTGACAGGGTCAGCGCACCGATTTCACCGTAAAACCGAACGGTAAAACGCGAACCTTCGGGAACTTCGATCCGAGCGGCATCCAAATCGGGAAGATAAAGTGTTGGTTTGCCCGTATAGGCTGGCGGTTCAATCCACCCTTCCCACGTTGGCCCGACAGCGGTGACCGTAGCCGACCCCACGGGCGAGGCTTGGGCCACAGTTCCGATACGTGTGACGGAACCGAACAGAAGCCCAACCATCAAGAACAACAGCGCAATATAACGAAGGCCGAACGGGTCGGCTTGGGACAACCGCAGGTTTGGTGAAACAAAGCGCGCGGCCTTGGTTCGATCTTGCATCCTCTGGAGGTGAGCGCTCCAAATAGCCTCGGATGCGGGATCGCCTGCGCCGACCGCTTGGGCATCGCCAAGCGCAGAAATCGGACGACCGGGAAGACGCGCATCAACCCGCGCGAGCGCCTCAGCCCGCAGCGGCCAACGGAAACGCCGCCACCCGCGCCATGTGAACACGGCAATGCCGATCAGCCCCGCAACCGCGAGGGTCCAGACGATTTCCAAAGGTATGTCATTGTGGATACCCAACAAAAGTGGGGCGAGCATGAGGAACAGGATCGTCCAAACGGGCCAAAACGCACGCACCAAACGCTCGGCCACGATCCCCGCAAATGTTGCGAGGATTGGGAACCGTAGATGCGGCAAGCTATCGGTCACGTCGGCCAGCTGTTCACTCCTATGCGTCGTGCCCTGACCTTAACGTGCTCAGAGCCACTCGGGAACGATATCGCGGGCAATCATTTCTTCATAGGTGGGACGTCGGCGGATAACCGCAAATTTATCACCCTGAACGAGAACTTCGGGCACCAAGGGACGCGAGTTATATTCGCTCGCCATCACTGCGCCATAGGCCCCAGCCGAACGGAAAGACACCAGATCGCCAGCCTTCAGCGGCGGCAGGTTCCGCCCTTTGGCAAAGGTATCGCCCGTCTCACAGATGCCGCCGACAACGTCGTAGGTTTCTGGCTCAACACCTGGCTGAGCCTCAATCACTGGGTCGATATCGTGGTGGGCGTCATACATCGACGGACGAACGAGATCGTTCATCGCAGCATCAAGGATGAGGAACTTACGATCCTCGCCCTCTTTCACATAGATGACTTCAGACACGAGTTGACCCGCATTGCCTGCGATCAGACGGCCGGGTTCAATTTCAACCTCACAGCCCAGATGCCCAACTTCTTCGCGGATCACTTGGCCCAATTCGACGGGCAGCGGCGGTGCCTCGTTCGAGCGGGTGTAAGGAATACCCAAACCACCACCGAGGTCGAGGCGGCGGATGTTGTGACCATCTTCGCGTAAGACATCGGTCAACTCGGCCACTTTGCGATAGGCGAGGCGGAACGGCTCAAGATCGGTCAGCTGACTACCGATGTGCACGTCGATACCAACGATATCGAGGCCTTTAAGCTCAGCGGCACGCGCATACACCTCGCGGGCACGGCTGATCGGAATACCGAATTTGTTTTCTTTCTTACCCGTCGCGATTTTCGCGTGGGTCTTAGCGTCCACGTCTGGGTTCACGCGCACGGTGATCGGCGCAACCTTACCCAATGACAATGCGACCTCGGACAGGACTTCCATCTCTGGCTCGGATTCGACGTTGAACTGACGGATGCCGCCTTCCAGCGCGATCTTCATTTCTTCGCGCGTCTTTGCCACGCCCGAGAACACAATCTTATCGCCCGACACTCCCGCAGCTTTGGCGCGGAGGTATTCCCCGATGGACACAACGTCGATGCCAGCGCCCGCTTGTCCCAGCATTTTCAGGACAGCGACGTTCGACAGCGACTTCATCGCGAAACAAACGAGGTGCTCACCCCAAGCAAGCGATTCATCGAACACTTGGAAGTGACGCAGCAGAGTTGCCGCAGAATATACGTAAAACGGAGTTCCTACCTGCGCCGCAATTTCGGTCAGGGGAACGTCTTCGGCGTGCAAAACACCGTCACGATAAATGAAATGATCCATTGCAGCCTCCGGTCTCGGGTCAGGGCGTCATACCAAATCCGCGCAAAACCCCAAGCCCTTATTGCGAATTTACCGCGCGGGCCGTGTGCGAAGGAAAAGGTAGAGCGGCAAACCGCAGCTCACCCCAATGCAGAATGTCGCTGGAATGGCGATCAAGGCCGACCAATTGCGACGGACAGCCGTTTCGGCAATGACCCAGACCGTCAGCGCAATGGCAGAAATGGTCAGATCCCACGTAAGGCCAACTGCGGATTGATTCACATACCATGCATCAATCAATCCGCTCAGCCCTGTGCCCGTCTCCTCCATATAGGCGAGGAAATGGGACATCGGTTTGATGGTGCCCCAAATCGCCAGCGCGAGATAAAGAAGACGGAGGATAGACATCAGCAGTTCACATTAATCTGGACGGTTTCATTCGCACCGCCGACCTGACAATTCCGAACCACTTGCCCTTGTTCGTTCACATTGAACCCAAGGTTGGCGATGGGCCGCAGCGGAAATCCATCCGCGCCACATCCCGACAAAACCAAAACCGCCAAAACGACCGCTTTTTTCACGAAAGAGCCTCTTTCCAACGCGCAATTTGTTCGCGCACACGCACCGGCGAGGTGCCACCATAACTTTGACGCGACATGACCGATGCCTCGACGGTCAGCACACCAAAGACGCCATCTGTAATACCCTGATGCACGCTCTGCATGTCGGCAAGGCTAAGATCAGGCAGATCACATCCTTTTTTCTCAGCCATCGCGACCAGAGCACCCGTTACGTGGTGTGCATCGCGGAACGGGAGGTTCAATTCACGCACCAACCAGTCCGCCAAATCGGTTGCCGTCGAGAAGCCGCTCGCCGCGGCCGCGCGCAGGTTGTCTTTCATCGGGGTCATGGTTTCGACCATGCCCGTCATCGCAGCAATCGCCAGCATGAGGTTGTCTGCCGCGTCAAAGACTTGTTCTTTGTCTTCCTGCATGTCCTTCGAATAGGTCAGCGGAAGGCCCTTCATAACGGTCATCAGCGCAACGTTTGCACCAAAAATACGGCCGATTTTCGCGCGGATCAGCTCTGCAGCGTCAGGGTTTTTCTTCTGCGGCATGATCGACGAACCCGTGGACCATTGGTCGGACATCGACACGAAACGGAACTGGGCCGAGGACCAGATCACCAGTTCTTCGGCGAAACGGGACAGGTGCATCGCGCAGATCGACGCCGCCGCGAGGAATTCCAGCGCAAAGTCACGATCTGACGTCGAATCGAGGCTGTTTGCCGTCGGACGATCAAACCGCAGGGCCTCTGCCGTCATGTGACGATCAATCGGGAAACCAGTGCCAGCAAGAGCCGCAGCACCCAGCGGGCTTTCGTTCATCCGCTTGCGGGCATCGGCGAAACGCGAACGGTCACGGTTAAGCATTTCGACATAGGCCAGCATATGATGGCCCCATGTCACAGGCTGCGCGACCTGAAGGTGGGTAAAGCCCGGCATGACCCAATCAGCGCCAGCTTCGGCCTGACCGAGCAAGGCTTTCATCAGCGCATCAATTGCACCATCAACCGCGTCGCACTGGTCACGAACCCAAAGGCGGAAATCGACGGCAACCTGATCGTTACGGCTGCGGGCAGTGTGCAGACGGCCTGCAGGCTCACCAACGATTTCTTTCAGACGCGCTTCGACGTTCATGTGAATGTCTTCGAGCGATTTCGAAAACGCGAAGTTTCCACTTTCGATCTCTGACAAAACGGTGAGCAGGCCTTCACGAATGGCCTCAGCATCTTTATCCGTAATAATACCAGTCGCGGCGAGCATCGCAGCGTGGGCGCGGGATCCTTCGATGTCCTGCTGGGCGAGACGCTTGTCAAAATCGATCGAGGCGTTAATTGCCTCCATGATGGCGTCCGGTCCGGCGGAAAAACGTCCGCCCCACATCGCGTTCGAAGTCTTGGTCATATTGGAGGCCCCATGCGGAAACTTGTGTCAGCGTTGCTTTATACGGCGTTTGCCTGCGTTGCAAATGCAGCCCTCGCCGAAGACAGCGTTTCGGACAAATTGATCTGGCACGATAGCCCCATGCAAAGCTCGGACGCGAGCTTTGTGACCGAAGACGGCGCGGAAACGACGTTGGAACCTTATCGTGGCAAGGTTCTGCTCGTGAACTTCTGGGCCACGTGGTGCATTCCTTGCCGCGAAGAGATGCCCGCACTGTCGGCCCTCCAAGACGAACTGGGCGGTGAAACGTTTGAAGTCCTCACCATCGCAACGGGCCGCAACCCCGCGCCCGCCATTGACCGATTCTTCGAAGAGATCGGCGTGTCGAACCTGCCAAAGCACAACGACGCCAACATGCGGTTTGCGCGTTCCATGATGGTCGCGGGGCTACCTGTGACGGTTCTGATCAATCGGGACGGTCAGGAAATCGCGCGTCTGACTGGCGGTGCCGATTGGCATAGCACTGAGGCGGTCGAGCTGATCAAAGGCGTGATTGCGCAGTAATCACGCGTGCCCAGCGGTCGACGACAGGGTGATCGGATCGATCCCCAATTGCTTGAGTGCTGCGGTCCATTTCAGTTCATGAGCGCGGCCAAACAAAATGTCGTCCTTGGGATCGCACGTAAGCCAACCGTTGTGGGCAATCTCGGCTTCCAACTGTCCCGGCCCCCAGCCCGCATAACCTAGCGCCAAAAGTGACATCGAAGGGCCACCGCCGCTCGCTAAGTCGCGCAGGACATCCGTCGTTGCCGTCATCGACGTGTGATCATCGACTTCCAACGTGCCCGTCTCTGACGCGTAGTCCGACGAATGAAGGACAAACCCGCGACCATGTTCCACTGGGCCACCGAAATGGACCCGAATGTCGCGCACACTATCGCCCGTCGGAATTTCTAACTGCGACAGCAAATCGCGGAACCGAATGTCTGGGGCGGGTTTATTGACGATGAGGCCCATCGCCCCCTCGTCGGAATGCGCGCACATATAGATGACCGCGTGTTCGAAACGCGGATCGCCCATGTCGGGCATCGCAATCAGGAGTTTTCCCGACAAATTGGTAGATGCAAAGTCCATAAGAGGATGATGTGTCGCGAACGGAGCAGGTTCAAGCCCTCTGCTACAAGGACTCGCCGGAACGTGACTTCCCATTACACGCATTGTCCGTAATTTAGGCGAAATGAGAGTCGCAGCAGCCATCATCGCCCTAATCGGATTATCCACCCCCGCCTTTGCCGAGGCGCCACAGGGCGTTGCCTCTATTGATGTGATCCCAGGATGGCAAACGCCGTCGGGAACACGGATGGTTGGGCTGAGGATTACATTGGCCGACGGTTGGAAAACCTATTGGCGCGCACCGGGTGACGCAGGCATCCCGCCGCAGTTCGAATGGACGGGGTCAGAGAATATCTCGGGCGCGGCGTTCCATTGGCCCACGCCCGAACTTTTCGACACGAACGGCGCGGTGACAATTGGCTATCATGGGACCGTAGTGATCCCTATCGAACTGACTGGCGATGGCGACGACATGCGCCTTAGCGGCGAGGTCGACATGGGAGTCTGCAATGACATCTGTGTGCCCGTGACGCTGAATTTTGACGCTTTGTTGGACGACAAAGGTGGCCCCAACGCCGCCATAGCGGGTGCGCTCATTGACCAGCCCATGACCGCCGATCGTGCGAATGTCTCAAAGGTTCAATGCTCCGCAGTGCCTATTCGTGACGGCCTTCGCCTGACGGCTTCAATCGAAATGCCGACCTTCGATGACAACGAATTCGTCGTGGTTGAAGCACCGGGCGCGTGGGTCTCGGAATCCCACAGCACCCGCGATGGAAGCGTCCTTACGGCGACCGTCGATGTAGTGCCGATGGTCCAAGGCTATATGCTTGATCGATCTCAGATCAGGCTAACTGTCTTGGGCTCTGGTCGCGCGGTCGATATTCAGGGCTGCGCGGGCTAAACCCTCCGCGCACGCCCAATCATTATCGCAGCCACCGAATATACCCCCAATATTCCAACGGTCAGAATGCCTGCGTAGAGCGCAAAAGCCGCACCCAAGCTGGCAGGCAAAGCCGCAACCAACGGTGTGCCCGACAATAATAACGGTAGCACAATTACACCGAACGCAATGAACATCGCAGCGACCGAGATGCCAACAGGCACTCGAATAGAGTTCGACGGCGCCGTCACCCCACGGCGTGCAGCACTGAAGAGCCCGCCGATATCGGCTTGAACAGCAATGAGGGACGGAACAACGATCAACACCATAACCATCCCGAACGATAGGCCATAGACTAGCGTGACGACGGTCGGTTTCAAAAACTCGGCCTGACTGGACCCTTCGTAAAGGAGTGGCAAAAGCCCCAAGACTGTTGTTGCAGTGGTCAGCATCACAGCCCGCAAACGGTCAGCCGTTCCGTCAATGATAGCTGGGATTAGCCCACGCTCCTTCGCATAGTCATCGATGGTCGTAACCAAAACAATCGAGTCGTTGATCACGATCCCAACCATGCCCAAGAGCCCGACCACGGTGAACATGCTCATTGGGATGCCCCAAGCGTTATGTCCGTAGATCGTTCCCACCAATGCAAACGGAATAATCGACATAACAACGAGAGGACGGGTCCAACTTGCAAAAATCCACGCAAGCGTCAGGTAAATCCCGACAAGGATAAAGGCCAAGCCCGCCTTTGCGTCGCTGAGGAAGGCCCCCTCTTGTTCGCTCAACCCACCCAAATCGGTCGCAACACCAAATCGGCTTTCAAGGTCGGGCAGGATATCGTCGTTGATCGACAGTTTGACCTCTGACGCGCGATCCGCGTTTTCGTCATCCAGATCACCTGTCACGGAAATCAGCATGAGGCCATTTTCGCGCCGAACAGTGCTAAATCCCGTTTCCCGTTCAACAGTCACAATGTCAGCCAGCGGCACATAGACACCAGCGGGCGAACGCAACAACATGCGGTCAAGGAAATCAGCTGTCAGTTCCTCTTCGGGAATTTCTACGCGGATAGACGCACTGCGTGTCCCATCGGGATATGTCGCAGCCTCAACGCCAGCCAGTCTACGGCGGAGTTCGGTTCCCAGCGTATCAATCGTAAAGCCCAGCGCCTGACCCTGCGGCGTCAGTTCGAGGATCAGTTCTTCTTTATCGTAGGACAGAGTGTCCTCGAGCCCCGAAATTTCAGGGAAACGCGCCAACTCGGTTTTCAGGGCTTCAGCCGCGGCCTTGAGCGTATCAGCGTCCGCACCGTAAATCTGAACTTCGAGAGAGTTACCTCCTGGCCCAGCACCCCATGACCGGAATGAGAGCGTTTCGGTCATCGGCGTTTGAACGACTTCCTGTTGAACCGCTGAGACAAATTCATTCGACGAAATGTCCCTTAGGTCCGCATCGATCAACTCAATCGTAATCGCACCGAGCTGATAGCTCTCTTTGGTATCTGCACCTGACAAACCACGACCCGAGTTACCGCCGATCTGTGTCATGACGTAGCTCACAGGATTGACGCCTTCTTCGGCCTCATAGCGGGCGGCTACTGCTGTTGTCGCGCGCTCTAATTCGTCGAGCATGGCCAAAGTATCCTGGCGCGTTGCAGCGGGCAGCATTGCGATGTTGCCGCTGACCTGCCCTTGTTCTGGCGAAGAAAAGAACCGCCATTGAACATCACCGCGAATAAACAGTGACACTTGACCCGCGAGGATCACCAAAGCCCCAGCCAAAACCACGTAACGCGCCTTTACTATGATCGCCATCAGCGGACGGAATCCACGATCTCTCGCCCAGCTAAAACCACGGTTCACAACGCGCGACGGGTAATCATACCAATGCTGTTTCACGCCAGCTCCGACCGAATGAGACAGGTGGTTTGGCAGGATCACGAAACACTCGAACAAGCTCGCCGTCAGTACAACGACCACGGTAAATGGAATGTCCGCGATCATGTTGCCAAAGCGCCCGCCAATCACCAAAAGGCCGAAAAATGCGATGTTGGTCGTGATGGTCGCAGAGAATACAGGACTAAACATACGACGCGCTGCGTTTTCGGCAGCCACCGCACCCGTTTCGCCCAAGCGTCGGGCCCGAAAATCAGCGTGTTCGCCCACAACAATCGCGTCATCAACCACGATGCCCAACGTGATGATCAGCGCAAAGAGCGAGATCATGTTGATGGTAATCCCCGCCATATACATCAGCGAAATCGCGGCGAGCATTGAGACGGGAATACCCATCGCCACCCAAATCGCTGTGCGTGCGTTCAAGAAGAGGAACAACAACAATAGCACCAACGCCAAGCCCTGCGCCCCGTTCTCCATGAGGATATTCAAGCGGCCTGTGATCATTTCGGCACGGGTATTGATCAGGTCGACGGACACTCCTTCGGGCAACGTCGCCCGCATCTCTGCCGCGACCTCTTCGACAGAGCGTTGTAGACCGATTGCGTCCCCAGACGCCGACCGCACCACCGAGATCTGAACCGCCGGATTTTCACCTACAAAATAGGCACGATCGCGGTCGGGTCCTTCGACTGTGATCGACGCGACATCGCCCACGGTCAGTTCCGAGTTATCGTCGTTGGTCCGTAGAACGATGGCCGAAAGGTCATCCGCACTGCGCTTTTCGGTGCCCGCCCGAACACGAGACGCTCCGCCAATGTCCCCGACAGGATCAGCATTCACTTCTGCGGAAATTGCAGAGGCGATTTCACTGATGGTCACGTCATGTTGGATCAGAGACAGGGAGGTCACTTCGATCAATGTCTCGGGGGCTGCGACACCTTGGATCGTCGTGCGCGTCACCCCTGCTGCGAACAGTCGGGTCACCATCTCATCCGCAAAACGGGAGAGTTGATCGACGCCAACGGGCCCAGTGATGATCACATCGCTCACACCATCCGACCAGCCCGCACGACGGATCACAGGGTCCTCGGCCTCTTCGGGCAACGAGCTGACAGCGCTCAGCGCAGCATCAATATCCTTTTCCGCCAGATCGAGGTCGTAATCAGTCTCGAACTCCAAATCGATCCGCGCAGAACCTTCAGAGGACCGGCTTTCGCTCGACGTAACACCCTCAACACCGAGGAGCACGGGTTCGAGAACCTGAACCACGGCCCGATCGACATCTTCCGCACCAGCGCCGTCCCATGCCACACTCACGCGAATGGTTTCCGCGACGACGTCAGGGAAAAATTGCGCCCGCATTTTTGGAAACGACACCAAGCCCGCGATGACCATAATGACCATCAACAAGTTCGCTGCCGTGCGGTGACGGGTGAAATACGAGAGCAGTCCACCAGCCCCGCGATCAAGAAGCTTTCGCGACATGGCTTAGCTCCCCATCCGGCTTTCGATCCGCTGCACAGTTTCAGCAGGGACCGTGTCTTGTTCAAGCTGGGCGATCAAACGCGCCTTAACCTCTTCGGGCATCTGGCTGCCCGTTACAAAACTGACGAGTTTATCGCGACGATCCGCATCGAGCTCGATCATCTCTGGCGCGGCAGTTTCCGAGCCAGCCTCACCAAGCGGATTCACCTTGATGCCCGCACCGAGGAGAGGCGACCGTTCGGCGACGATCCTGCGGCCTGCCAGATCACCAACGGCGAGGATAACGTCATCTCCTTGGCGACGAAGAACCGTTACTTGGACACTCTCCAAACGGTTCTCATCATCTAGGGCCAAAACCGAACCATCCGACCCAACTGCCGCAGCAGGCGCAAGCACCACATTGTCGAGCGGAGGTTCCACAATGCGAACCATGACAAAGTCACCAGGGCGCAGGCCCGGAGCGGACTCAATCGACGCGTAAAGCAAACGACCCGTCTGACCATCTGCAACGGTCGGGCTTTCACGGGTCACGCGCCCTTGTGCTTCGAGTGTGAACCCCGACACATCCAAGGTGGCTTGAACTGGGAGGTTGAGTAGATCGCCGTTCGCATCAATCAGTCGCGCATATTGGGCTGTCGATACGCGGAACGCGACTTCCAACGCGGACGGATCAATGAGTTGAGCGATCTGTTCGTTCGCCGTCACGCGTCCGCCTTCGACGACGGATACATCCGACAAGGTTCCATCAAAGCTGGCCGTAATCGTGGTGTCGCTCAAGGTCCGCTCTGCATCTGCTACAGACAGACGCACACGATCGAGGCTTGTGCCAGCTTGATCCACTCGCGCCTCTGCTTGGGCCAAAGACTGACGCTGGCTCAACACCGAACTATTCGCCGCGGCGACGGCAAGCTCTGCCGTTTCAACATCCGACGCCGTAACAGTTCCGCGTTCGCGAAGGGCACGGGACCGCTCTAATGCGGCTTGACGTAAACTCGCCTGTGCTTGCGCTTCGGTGAGGCTGTCACGGGCAATCTCTAGTGCGCCCTCAGCTTCGCGCAGTTCTGCCTCGGCATCTTTTAGATCGGCCTGCGCGAGTGCGAGGCTGGTCTGAGCTTCGGTCGGATCAATTTGCAAAAGGGTCTGCCCCGCTTTGACCGCGCCGCCTTCGGTAAAAACTGGGTCGGCGCTGATCACGTTACCCCCAACAGGGCTGCGCAGAACAAGCGTTCTCTGACTGCGGACTTCGCCGAATACCGTAATCTCAGGCTGAAGCGTTGAGGGTTGAACAGTGATCACATTCACCGACGAAATGCGTTCTCGTTGACCATAGCTCGGGGCTTCTTGGGACAGTCGTGCTTGAATTGCGCTTCGCACTGTGTTGCCAGCTATTGCCAGCAATGCCAGCGTTAACCCAAGTAGAAAAACACCCGTGAGGCTACGGCGTAAAAAGCGCATGGTCGCGTCCCATTAAAGTTCAGACATGTTTTAGTGCAAACCCCACGAAGGTCCACAACATACCTCAAACGGACGTCGATCCTATTTCCGTCGCTTATGTTCTTCGAGACGCGGGAAAATCTCGACAAAGTTACAAGGCATGTGCCGATAGTCGAGTTGTTTTACGAGAATTTCATCCCAAGCATCTTTACACGCACCGGGGCTACCGGGCAGCGCAAAGAGATAGGTCCCCTGAGCCACGCCCGCCGTTGCACGGCTCTGGATCGCTGAAGTGCCGATCTTTTGCATCGATACGATGGTGAACACCGTTGAGAACGCGTCGATCTCTTTCTCATAGACATCGCGGTGGGCCTCAACGGTCACGTCACGCCCCGTCAGACCCGTTCCACCTGTAGAGATGATCACGTCGACATCTGGGTTGTCGCACCACGTCCGCAAAATCTCGGCGATGTCATCGCGGTCATCACGAATGATCTTACGATCTGCGAGGATATGCCCCGCATCTGCAATCCGCGCGACAAGGGTATCGCCCGATTTATCCTCGGCCAGCGAGCGCGTGTCGCTCACCGTCAAAACAGCAATTCGAACAGGGATAAATTCGCGAGCGGCAGTTTGGGTCATAGGTTTGACAGTCGTGCTTTGAGGTCGAGTAAATCCGCCCAAGCGTCGCGCTTGGCCGCAGGGTTTTTCATCAACTGCTCTGGATGAGCCATGGGCAAAACGGGCTTACCCAAAACAGAGGTCCATTGCCCGCGCAGCCTCGAAATACCAGTTTTACCAAGTAAGGCCTGACACGGACTATTGCCCATCAGGACGATGATCGCAGGATCCACGAGTTCGATATGGCGGGTCAGAAACGGCAGCATCATCGCGAGTTCGGCAGCTTCGGGCACACGGTTCGCAGGAGGGCGCCACGGCAGAACGGTCGTCACATAGACCGAAGACGCAGGATCAGGATGGCTGCGGCTTAACCCAATCGCACCGATCATTTTGTCAAACAGCTCGCCAACTGGCCCAGCAAAGGGTTTGCCATGTTGGTCATCATCGCGGTTTGGTGCTTCACCGATGATCATCACGTTTGCGTTCGCAGCCCCATCTCCGAACACAAAATTTCGAGCGCCTTTTTGCAGCTCACAATGCTCGAACGAACGCATGGCTCCCGATAGTGATTCCAGCGTCTGGGCCGACTTTGCAGCGGTTTTAGCGACGGCCACTGGATCGACCTTGGCCTTAACCGGAATCGGTGGCGGGGCGGCATTCCCGAGTGGAGACACTTTGGCTGCAGGCTTTTCATCGACAAGTTCATAACGGTTCAATGGCGCGTCGAGGATTGCCTCGTCCGCCCCCATTTCGACCTGCCATTCAAGCAGGGCATGTGCCGTCCAGTAGTCTTGTGCAGATTCCATGAGGCAGACCCTAATGCCTTCTGCGCCAGATGTGCAGAGGTAATCTCATGGCATAAGGCTCCCTTGCCGCCTGCCCGCCCCTTACCTATAAGCGACCCAAGGCCCGATCGGAGGATTTCATGACATTCAATGCCGCTCACCTGCTGGGGATCGAACACCTCCACCCGACAGAAATCACAACGCTCTTGGATTTGGCGGATCGTTACGCCGAAGAAAGCCGTCAGGGCATCCAGCACAAAGACGTTCTGGCAGGCCTTACTCAGATCAACATGTTCTTTGAGAACTCGACCCGCACTCAGTCGAGCTTTGAACTGGCAGGCAAACGTTTGGGCGCGGATGTGATGAACATGTCCATGGCCACGTCGAGCGTGAAAAAGGGCGAGACGCTGATTGATACGGCACTGACCCTCAACGCGATGCATCCTGACCTTCTGGTCGTGCGCCACGGTGCATCGGGTGCAGTCGATCTGCTCGCCCAAAAGGTCAATTGCGCCGTGCTGAACGCTGGTGACGGGCGCCATGAACACCCGACCCAAGCGCTTTTGGATGCTCTGACCATCCGCCGTGCAAAGGGTCGCCTCCACCGCCTATCGATCGCGATTTGCGGCGATATTGCGCATAGCCGCGTCGCACGCTCGAACATCATCCTTTTGGGTAAAATGGAAAACCGCGTTCGCCTGATCGCTCCGCCGACACTGATGCCATCTGGAATGCAAGAGTTCGGCGTCGAAGTGTTCGAAGACATGCGTGAAGGCCTGCAAGACGTGGATGTCGTGATGATGTTGCGCCTTCAAAAGGAACGCATGGACGGCGGGTTTATCCCGTCTGAGCGCGAGTATTTCCACCGCTACGGTCTCGACGCGGAAAAACTGTCCTATGCCAAAGACGACGCAATCGTTATGCACCCTGGCCCGATGAACCGCGGTGTTGAAATCGACGGCACCATTGCGGACGACATCAACCGCTCGGTGATCCAGACGCAGGTCGAAATGGGTGTCGCTGTGCGCATGGCTGCGATGGATCTCCTGGCTCGGAACCTGCGGGCTAAACGTGCCGCTCAAACCAACGTCGCCGTTTGACCTGAAACAAACCGAAGGGCGCAAAACTGCGATACTGCGGGTTTTGAAAGGAACGACCGATGAGTGACAAACGGAAATCAGATGCGCGAATGGGCGGCATGGTGGCAATGGCCGCGCTCGCTGTGATGGCGCTTTTGGTAGTGGTCATGGTCGTAATAGCTGGCTGATGGCAAATCGCGAACACCAACCTGACAATGCCATTTTGGGCATGAACCGGAACTTCGTCCCAACGCTCCCCCTCAACGACGGCGAAGTAGAGATCATGCGCATGACGGCTGACACCGTCACATTTTGGCGATCACAGGCGTGGATGGCGCTGTTTTTTTCGGTCGTGGGCGCGGGCATTCTGATCGGCATGGGTAATCCGCACTGGTGGACCGCGACCGTCGGGGCTGTTTTGGCAATTGGGGTTCGTGCGCTTTACCTTGGCCCAGACGAACGTAAATCCGTCTGGGTTCTGACCAATCAGCGCATGATGGGCCCACAAAACAAGGTCACGACGCTCGATAACATCACCAAGATCAACGTCATCTGGACCGCCGTCCAAGTCGTGACACTGAACGGTGATAAACATCTGATCCGCTATCAAGAAGATCCCGATGCTGTGAAAGACGCGATTGAGGCTGCACAAGCCACTTCCCACTGACACCGCTTGCGCCCTGCGTTTGTTCGCTTATACCCAAAGACCAAAGGCGGCCCGAGGGACGGACATGGACGATATTCTTTTTCACAACGCACGACTGATTGATCCGGTCACACTGACCGATAGCCTCGGGGCGATCACGGTCAAAGATGGCAAGATCACAGCCATCCTCGAAAAAGGCGAAACGAGTCCAGCTAAAGAGACGATTGATTGCGGCGGGCTATGCCTCGCGCCCGGCATCGTGGACATGGGCGTTAAGGTCGGCGAACCTGGCGAGCGCCATAAAGAATCCTACCGCACTGCGGGTCGTGCCGCTGCCGCTGGTGGCGTGACAACCATTGTCACTCGCCCCGATACCACAGCTGCGATTGATACCCCCGAAACGCTCGAATTCGTTGCGCGCCGTGCGCAGGCTGATGCAAAGGTCAACGTTTGCCATATGGCCGCGCTGACCAAAGGTCGCGATGGCCGCGAGATGACAGAGATCGGGTTCCTTTTGGATGCGGGCGCTGTCGCCTTTACGGACGGCGATCACGTGGTCACCGATGCCAAGATTTACAGCCGCGCCCTGACCTACGCCAAAAGCCTTGGCGCACTGGTGATCGGTCACGTCCAAGAACCGACTCTTTCCGCTGGTTCGTCGGTCACATCTGGTAAATTCGCGTCCCTGCGCGGCCTACCAGGGGTCAACCCGATTGCAGAGCGTATGGGCCTCGACCGCGATATTTCACTGATCGAAATGACAGGTGCACGGTATCACGTCGACCAGATCACAACCGCCCGCGCGCTCCCCGCTCTTGAACGTGCGAAACGCAATGGTCTGGACGTCACAGCAGGGGTCGGCATCCACCACCTGACGCTGAACGAATTCGATGTCGCAGACTATCGGACGTTCTTTAAATTCAAACCGCCTCTGCGCAGCGAAGAAGATCGGATCGCCGTCATCCAAGCCGTTGAGAGCGGATTAATCGACGTGATCTGTTCGATGCACACCCCCCAAGACGAAGAATCCAAACGCCTGCCGTTTGAGGATGCGGCAAGCGGTGCGGTCGGGCTTGAAACCTTGCTCCCTGCTGCGCTTCGTTTGGTGCACGCGGGGCATATTACGCTGCCCAAACTGTTCCGCGCCCTATCGCTGAACCCAGCGCGTCGCCTCGGCCTCGACTGCGGCCGGCTGATCGCTGATGCGCCTGCGGACCTCGTTTTGTTCGATCCAGATGCGCCGTTTATCCTTGATCGGTCCAAACTCCGCTCGAAATCCAAAAATACCCCCTTTGACGGCGCCCGACTTCAAGGCACAGTCGCAGGCACATGGGTCGCGGGTCGCCGCGTCGATCAGGAGTAACCGATGCCCGACTTCAGCCAAGCCCCGACCGCCGTCATCCTTTGGGCCGTTATCGGCTACCTTCTAGGGTCCGTTCCCTTTGGCATGATCCTCGCGAAAGCGATGAACCTTGGCGATCTGCGCAAAATCGGGTCGGGTAATATCGGCGCGACGAACGTTCTGCGAACAGGTAACAAAAAAGCCGCTGCGCTGACGCTGATCTTTGATGGTGGCAAGGGTGCTGTAGCTGTTCTACTGGCTCGCGCTTTCGCTGGCGAAGGCGCCGCACAGGCGGCCGCGCTCTTTGCGTTCTTTGGCCACTGTTTCCCTGTTTGGCTAGGTTTTAAGGGCGGCAAAGGTGTTGCGACCTTTATCGGCATCATGCTCGCCATCTCTTGGCCGATTGGCCTCATGGTCTGCGCAACATGGCTTTTGACCGCGGTGATCAGCCGTTATTCGTCGCTGTCGGCGCTCTTGGCGTCTGGCCTGTCGCCCGTCTACGCAGCCCTGATCGGACGCCATGACCTGTTCATGCTCTGCGTTCTACTGGCAGTCCTGATTTACTGGCGCCATTGGGCCAACATTCAGAGACTGCGCAGCGGAACTGAAGGTAAGATCGGCCAAAAAGGCTGATCAGTAGCTGTATTCACCGTAAATCTTGGTCAGGTCGCCGTTCCAATCGCCATTGTAGCGGGCAATCAGTTCATCAGCAGGTGCTTTACCCGTATCAAGGCTCTCTTTGAGGGCATTGAGGAAATGGGTCTCGTCTGGAATGAGCCCGTTCGCGCCGACTTTAGCGCGGGCTTTCAGACCAGCCTCGGAAATGGCGACGACTTCTTTGGCGAGGTCCATCATTTTGATGTTGCCAACCTGCGCATGCAGACCATCGACGGATGCCGCAACGCGCAGCGCTTCGCGTGTTTCAGCATCAAACCCTTTGGCCAAGTCCCAAGCAGCGTCGAGCGCGGATTGGTCATACATCATGCCAACCCAAAGCGCAGGCAGGGCGCACAGGCGACGCCACGGGCCACCATCAGCACCGCGCATTTCCATGTATTTCTTGATACGCGCTTCGGGGAATGCCGTGGTCAGGTGGTCGGCCCAATCCGACAATGTCGGGGTTTCACCGGGCAACGCGGGCAATTGACCCTTCATGAAATCGCGGAACGATTGGCCCAGCGCGTTGATGTATTTGCCATCGCGGTAGACAAAATACATCGGCACATCGAGCGCGTAATCCACGTAACGCTCAAAGCCCATGCCGTCTTCGAACACGAAGGGCAGCATACCCGTGCGGCTGTCATCAAGGTGCCGCCAAATCTGCGAACGCCACGATTTGTGACCGTTCAGTTTACCCTCAAAGAAGGGCGAATTCGCGAACAGCGCGGTCGCGACAGGCTGCAACGCCAGAGCCACGCGGAATTTCTGCACCATGTCCGCCTCAGACGCGAAGTCGAGGTTCACTTGGACAGTACAGGTCCGATACATCATCTGCGTGCCGCTCGTGCCAACACGGCCCATGTATTCGGTCATCAGTTTGTAACGCCCCTTGGGCATCACAGGCATATCTTCGTGCTTCCAAATCGGCGCGGCACCCAGACCGATAAAGCTGACGCCCACTTCATCCGCGATAGAGTGCACTTCACGCAGGTGTTCGTTCACCTCATCACAGGTCTGGTGGATGGATTCCAAAGGCGCGCCCGAGAGTTCCAACTGCCCACCCGGTTCGAGGCTCACGTTGGCGCCATTACGGGTCAGACCGATCAGTTGCCCCGCTTCGAGAACGGGATCCCAGCCATACCGATCACGCAGCCCTTCGAGCATAGCCTTGACCGACCGATCACCCTCATAGGGGATCGGGCGTAGGCTATCACGGCAGTAGCCGAACTTTTCGTGTTCGGTGCCAATGCGCCAGTCTTCTTTGGGTTTGCACCCAGAGGCGAGGTATTCCGCCAGCTGGTCATGGCTTTCGATCGGGCCTCCGCCGGATTGTGGTATAGACATGGGGTCGCCTCGATCTGTTTAATTCGTTGTGAAGCTTTGAGGTGGACTTGTTAGCGGGTCAAGTCAAGGGATGGTCAGTCCTGTTTTTCCACATGCAAATCACCTGCGCGCCAAAGCACAAAACGTTGTTCTTTTTTCGCCTCTAGCGCCTTGAGGGCCGTTGCGAAATCGAACCCTTTTAGCGCCGCAAGCGCATCGATTAGTTTCTCAGCGCCCTGAGCCGCAGACGGCACCGCCAACCTTTGGCCGTCCGTCTGGGTAAAAATCCAGAGCGCTTTTGCGCCCGCAGTCACCTGAACCTCGACCATTTTCAACAGGTCCATATCTATGGCCCCGCCAAAATGCGCCGACATCCAAGAAATCCGACGTTCGTCAATTTCGACGACCCCCGGACCATCGCCTGAGGCCGCTTTGGTGAACCGTGCCCGACGAAGCCCATCGATAGCCACAACGAAACCGACAAGAGTGACCGCATAAGCGAACCAAAGGACGATCCCAAAGCTAAATGACGCGAGCCACAGTCCAAGCGCCACGATTGCGCCGCCCATGATGGTCTGCTGATGACGTAGCAGCGCCGCCTTGGCTTCGGGTCGGATCAGGTTTGCCATGCCCTACCAATCACCCAAAAGCTGCTGCCAAACCGTAAGAGCGGCAACGGCAGCCGTGTCGGCTCGTAGAATACGCGGGCCGAGGCTCACGGAATGGGCGTAAGGTTTCGACTTCAGGCGTGTGCGCTCTGCCTCGGAAAACCCGCCCTCTGGTCCGATCAAAATCGCCCACGGACCTTTGCCAGCACCCGTCAGCGCCTCTTGGGCACCGACCAACGCCTCATCACAGAACATCAACTGTCGGCTTTCGTCCCAATGGTCGAGCACCTTGGACAGCTTCTCCATCTCCCCAACTTCAGGGACATAGGTGCCGCCGCATTGCTCTGCCGCCTCAAGCGCGTGGGCCTGCAAGCGTTCCACATTCACGCGTCCAGAGTTGGTAAAGTCTGTTTGCACAGGGATGATCCGCGCCGCGCCCATCTCTGCTGCTTTTTCAACGATGAAATCGGTGCGGTCTTTTTTGATCGGCGCAAAATAGAACCAAAGGTCAGGCGGCATTTGCAGCGGCTTTGTCTGCGTCATGCACACAAGCGATCCCGCTTTTTTGCCGGCCTGCGCGACCTCTGCGTCCCATTCGCCGTCACGCCCGTTGAACAGCGACACGACTGTGCCTTCGGTCAAACGCATCACGCCAAAAAGGTAATGAGCCTGCTCTTTTTCAAGAGAGACGGTTTGCCCTTCACCAAGGGCCTGTTCTACATAGAGCCGAACTTTAGATGCCATGGGGCGGACAATATGAGCGACACCGACCAAATGCCAGAGGGCACAGTAGCCGATGCGGTGAAAGGCAATTGGGTCGATACGTTTGCACCCGCATGGACCCGCCCCTACCTCAGGTTATCCCGCGCGGATCGACCCATCGGAACATGGCTCTTGCTCTTGCCATGCTGGTGGAGCCTTGCGCTCGCCATTCTCCAAACAAACAGCATTGGCCTATTCGACCTCTGGATTGCCGTCAGTTGCGCGGTCGGGGCGTTCTTGATGCGTGGTGCGGGCTGCACTTGGAATGACATCACGGATCGGGACTTTGACGCGGCAGTTGCACGAACACGGTCCCGTCCGATCCCGTCAGGCCAAGTCACCCCGAAGAAGGCAGCCATCTGGATGGCGCTTCAGGCGCTCATCTCCCTCGGCATCCTCGTCAGCTTTAACACCTTCACGATTGCCCTCGGCGTCGTGTCGATTGTCCCCGTGCTGATCTACCCATTCGCGAAACGGTTCACGTGGTGGCCGCAAGTGTTCCTCGGTATCGCGTTCAACTGGGGCGCACTCATGGGCTGGGCCGCGCACACGGGATCACTGGGTTGGCCGCCTGTCCTACTTTACTTAGGCGGCATCGCATGGACGCTGTTCTATGACACGATCTATGCCCATCAGGACACCGAAGACGATGCTCTGATTGGCGTTAAATCGACCGCTCGACTGTTCGGTGATCGCTCTGCAATGTGGCTAAGGTGGTTCTTGATCGCGACAGTTGCGCTGTTGGGCGCCGCTGCCGTTCTCGCCACGATTGATCGCTCGATGTTATCTTTGGTTATCGCTTTTTGCGGGATTTGGGCGATGGGTTGGCATCTCATGTGGCAACTCACACGGTTCAATCCTGATGATAACAGCGTTTTGTTGCGTCTCTTCAGGTCCAACCGCGATACGGGCCTCATTCCTGTGCTGTTTTTCGCTTGTGCTATTTTACTTTGATTGCACCTTTGGGCTGTAAGGCCTAGACAATACGAAATGCAAAAAAGAGCCGCCCTAAATATGCGTCTATCCTCGGTTTTCATTCGTGTCGGCACTTTCGGAGTGGCTGCCCTGATTGCAACCTTGGGCGCTGAAAGCGCGGTGCGACTCCTCGAATACAAATCCTCGCTCGCCGTTCAAGAAGCACTTCTCGATGCGGATTTGGGCTGGGTTCGCGTGATCGGCGATGGCCTGCAAGTCGTCCTCGAAGGTGAGGCCCCCGACGAAGTTCTTCGTCTACGCGCCGTGAACGCAGCAGGCGGTGTGGTCGATGCGAGCCGTGTGATCAGCAATATGGGCGTCGCAAATCAGGCGGGTCTGACAGCTCCCGATTTTGCAATCGAAATTCTGCGCAATGCTAGCGGCGTGTCGTTGATCGGATTGATCCCAGCATCCACTGATCGACAAAACCTCAATCGCCGCATTGCGGACGCGGCGAACGGCAGCTCTGTCACCGACCTTCTCGAAGGTGCGGATTACCCTGTCCCAGAAGGTTGGCGGAATTCCGTGACCTTTGCGCTTCGTGCGTTGGAAATGTTGCCGCGTTCAAAAATCTCTGTCGGCGCAGGGACTGTCACAATCAACGCAAGTGCTGACAGCGGCGATCAAAGAAACACGCTGGAACAGCGTATTCGCGCGATGAAACCCGACAACGTCGCATTGGCCCTCACCATCACCGCACCGCGTCCTGTCGTTTCTCCCTACATCACGCGTTTCATCATCGATGAAAACGGAGCGCGTTTTGAGGCATGCACAGCTGACACCGCGGCGTCGCGGGACAAAATCCTGAATGCGGCTCACGCAAACGGCTACGAAGGTCGCGATTCGTGCACATTGGCCTTGGGTGTTCCTTCGCGCACGTGGGGCGATGCGGTATCGCAATCGATCAATGCACTGGGCGAATTGGGTGGCGGAACGCTGACCATCTCTGATGCGGATGTCACGGTGACCGCGCTGACCGATACCGACCAAACCAAATTCGACGACGTGATTGGTCGGTTGGATAACGCCCTGCCCGAGCTTTTCGCGCTCACCGCGCATTTGCCGACCAGCACTGAAGAAGGCCCAGACGGGCCTGAACAATTCATCGCAACGTTGAGCACAGAGTCTGTTTTGGATTTGAGCGGCCGCGTGCCAGATGACCTGACCAACATGGTCATTGAAAACTATGCGCGAGCGAAATTTGCCGGTGACGAGGTCGTCATGGGCACATTGGTTGATAGCGAAGGGTTGCCAGCGGGTTGGCAAGTCCGCGTTTTGGCTGGCCTCGATGCACTATCCCACCTTTCAAGCGGCTCGGTGACCATCCAATCCGATACGATTATCATCACAGGTCAAACAGGTGACGAAGAAGCCTCAGCTGATATTTCGGGACTTTTTGTCGAAAAGCTTGGCTCTGATGCAGATTTTAGCGTCGATGTGGAATATGAGCCGCAACTGGATCTGGTTGTGGAAACACCATCGTCCGAAGAATGTGTGGCGCAGATCAACGTAGTCACCGAAGACCGTAAGATCACCTTTGATCCCGGTTCAGCCACGCTGACAAGTGCCACACTTCCTGTGATGGACGATATTGCAGAAATCCTACGCCAATGCGTTGATATCGAACTCGAAATCGCGGGCTACACGGATAGCCAAGGCCGCGAAGAGATGAACGCACGACTTAGCCAAAACCGTGCTGAGGCAGTTGTTTCTGCCCTGCGCATGCGCCGCATCATCACATCGAGCTTTACGGCCAAGGGATATGGTGAGGCCGACCCTATCGCTGATAACGACACCGAAGAAGGCCGCGAGGCAAACCGCCGTATCGAATTCCACTTGGTTCAGCCCGAACCAACTGAGGACGCGGCAGCAGAGCCTGATACGACCGAAACACCAACCGACGACACCGCGCCTGTAACCGAGGACGCGGCCGCAGAGCCAGCCGCCGAATAAGGGATACGTCATGAACAGAACCGAGCTTATCTTTGCAACGGCAGTCATCCTGTTTGTGGCCTTCTCTTTGGGATGGTTCGCAAGTTGGCTGATCAACCGCTTTACCCGCGTGACGAAGGCCGAAATCGGTGAATTGGATCGGATGGCACAAGCGCTGCACGAAGCCGAAGAAACCCGCGATCAGGCGATCACATACCTGCAACAACGCGAGGCAGAGATCACCAACCAACTGGCACAGACAGAGGCAGAGCTGCGGGCAGCGATGGACGGCCTACGCGATGCGCGTCACGAGGCCGAAGAGCTTCGGATGTATATCGAGAAGAACAACCTCGGCTGAGTATACGTTAGTCCCGAGGGGCAGCAGCGCGAGCGAGGCGATCATTGATGGCGCGCCCCAGCCCGACATCGGGCACCGGCGATACAGCAATTTTCGTCGCACCAAGTGCATTCAACTGATGCAAACAATCAAAAAGGTTTGCCGCGGCTTCGACCAAATCACCCGTCACGGACAACGATAGTGCTGCGCCCTCCACCGGCCCGAATCCCAAGAGCGTTTCGTCTGCCTGCGCATCGGTCACATTCAACCGCATCGTGCCTTCGGGCGCATAATGTGACGCCAATTGACCGGGTGCGACAATTTCCTCACCTGCAGCGGTCAAGGGACGACCTAGCGCGGCTTCGATCGCTTCAGCGGGCACTCCACCCAATCGCAGCAGTGCGGGTTCACTGACACAACCAACGATAGTGGACTCCACACCGACACCGCATTGACCGCCGTCGATTACGGCATCGATACGGCCAGACAATCCAGCAATCACATGCGCTGCAGAGGTTGGACTTACGCGACCCGATGGGTTCGCCGAGGGGGCTGCAATCGGGCCATTAAATTCACGTAGCACTGCTTGCGCTACGTCACCGTTTGGAACACGGATGGCCAATGTGGTTAGGCCCGCTGTGACCAGTGGCGAAATGCCTGCGTCCTGCCGCAACGGCAGCACCAAGGTCAACGCACCGGGCCAGAACTCTGACGCCAAGAGCTCTGCCTCCGCAGAAAAATCCACATAACGGCGTGCAGTTTCAACGTCGGGAACGTGCACAATCAGAGGATTAAAAGAAGGTCGCCCCTTGGCTGCATAAATCTGCGCAACCGCATGATCATTTCGCGCATCAGCGCCGAGGCCATAGACCGTCTCAGTCGGAAAAGCGACCAAACCGCCGTCGCTCCAAATCTGAGCGGCGCGGGCAAGATCATCACTTTTGGACGAAAGTACTAAGGTTTTCACGGTGTTCATGACGCTGCGTTTCAGTTGCGGGGTCGGAGGGCATGGCTACCCTACTCTTTGAAAAAGTGGAATAGACTGACCAGTCTTTGGCCAATCCTGTGAAGTGAAGGACATCAGATGCCGTATCGTAGCCCCGTTTCCGATTTTCGGTTCATCATGGATCACATTGTCGATTTTGACGCTGTTGCGCAAACAGACAAATACGAAGAGGCCACGCCTGATCTCGTCGATGCCATCTTGGGCGAAGCTGGGAAGCTCTGTGACGAAGTCATCTATCCCGTGCAACGGAATGGCGACCTGCATCCAGCGAAACTCGAAAACGGTGTCGTTCGGACATCCCCCGGTTTCGCCGAAGCCTTCTCCGCCATCGCCGAAGGTGGCTGGATCGGCGTTTGTGCGAACCCTGAACATGGCGGCATGGGGCTTCCTGTCGCGATTGGCACAGCGATCAATGACATGCTGTCGGGGGCCTGCCTATCGCTTCACCTCAACCCGCTCCTAACCCAAGGCCAGATTGAAGCGCTGGAACATCACGCCAGCGACGAGATCAAAGAACTTTACCTCCCCAAACTGATTTCGGGCGAATGGACTGGCACAATGAACCTGACCGAGCCTCAAGCAGGTTCGGACGTTGGTGCTCTGTCGTCGAAGGCTGAACCACTAGGCGACGGCAGCTTTGCGATTACGGGTCAAAAAATCTACATCACTTGGGGTGATAGCGATTTCAGCGAAAACATCTGTCATCTTGTTCTGGCGCGCCTGCCCGATGGTGTGCCTGGCACCAAGGGGATCAGCCTCTTTATCGTTCCCAAATTCATCCCGAACGCGGACGGCACCTTGGGCGAACGTAACAGCCTGCGCGTTGTGAGCCTTGAGCACAAATTGGGTCTCCACGGCTCCCCGACTGCTGTGATGAGCTATGAAGGTGCGCGTGGCTGGCTGGTTGGCCCCGAAAACGGCGGCATGGCAGCGATGTTCACCATGATGAACAACGCCCGTTTGGGTGTCGGCACCCAAGGCATCGGGATCGCCGAAGCCGCGTATCAGGCTGCATTGGCCTACGCGATGGACCGCAAACAAGGCAAAGTGGGCGGCACGGGCACAATCGTCGAACACCCTGATGTGCGCCGCATGCTGGCAACGATGAAGGCAGAGATCTTTACCGCTCGCGCCATCGCGATGGCCTGCGGCACTGCAATCGATATGGGTATCGCGACCGACGCCAACAAATGGAAAGCGCGCGCAGCCCTGCTCACACCGATTGCCAAGGCTTTTGGCACCGATGTCGGTATCGAGGTGGCCAATACGGGTATCCAAGTTCACGGCGGGATGGGTTTTGTCGAGGAAACAGGCGCGGCCCAATATCTACGCGACGTTCGTGTGACCGCGATTTACGAGGGCACCAACGGCATTCAAGCGATGGACCTAGTCGGTCGTAAAATGATGGACGGTGGTGATGCCGCCTATCGCCTTCTCGACGAGGTCGAAGCTGGTGCAGACGCCGCAAAAGCGAGCCTGCCTGAACTGGCCGAAGCCGTCTGGCAATCCGCAGAAACGCTGCGCGAGACGACGGAATGGCTGGTCGGCCAAGACATGACGGATCGCTTTGCCGTCTCCGTTCCTTACCTGCGCGCCTTCGCTCGTGTGCTGGGTGGCCACTACCACCTGACTGCTGCTCTCAAAGGCGACGAAACTCGTAAGAAACTGGCCGCGTTCTATATCAAACGCCTGCTGCCTGAACATGTGAGCCTATGCGCCCACGTTCGCGAAGGCAGCGATGATCTTATGGCGATTTCGCCCGACGATCTGGCAGCGTAATGGACGGCAGCAAAAGCCTGATCCGCTATCCGCACGAAACACCGCCCGAAAATGGTGCGGCCATTGAAGTAGCCGAAGGCGTCCTATGGATTCGCCTTCCGCTGCCGATGGCGCTCGACCATGTAAACGTCTACGCGCTGGACGAAGGCGATGGCTGGACGCTCATTGATGCTGGCATCAACACACGGAAATGTCGTGCCGCGATGGAAGCCGCGATGGCGGGGCCTCTGGCTGGCAAGCCGATCACGCGGGTCGTTCTGACCCACCACCACCCCGACCATGTGGGCTTGGCTGGATGGCTGACGGACCTCGGCGCTGAACTTGTGATGCCCCGCACGGCTTACCTTTTGACGCGCATGCTCACTATGGATGAGCAACCCAACTACTCGGCCCATAACCTCGCATTTTATCGGCGCAATGGCATGGCAGCCGATGTCCTCAAGAAACGCGAAACGGAACGCCCGTTTAACTTTGCCGATTGCGTTTTGCCGCTCCCTGCGGGCTACACACGCATTTGCGATGGCGACACGATCACGATGGGCGGTCGCATGTGGGACATTCGGATGGGCGACGGACACGCGCCAGAACACGCAACATTCTGGAGCCGCGATGACGCCCTCGTTCTGGGCGGTGATCAGCTGTTGCCATCCATCAGCCCGAATATCGGAGTCTACCCGACCGAACCCGAAGGCGATCCATTGGGCGAATGGTTCTGGTCCTGCCGTCAGTTCGCGCAGATCGCTAACCACGAGCATTTCGTTCTGGGCGGACATAAGCTGCCCTACTTCGGGCTACCAACTCGGCTTCAGCAATTGATCGAAAACCACGAAGGTGCGCTAAACCGCATCGAAGAACATCTTTCGACACCTCGCGTGGGCGGTGATTGCTTTGTCCCGCTGTTCAAACGCGAGATCACAGGAAACCAATACGGATTAGCCTTTGTCGAAACGGTTGCCCATCTAAACCACCTTCTGAAACAAGGCCGCGTAACCCGTGAAATGGGACCTGATGGCGCATGGCTTTGGCGACGGGTCTAGACCTCAGGTTGTGGCAGGTTAGTGTAGCCTCTGACAATGGGGGCACCAATGAGCGAACTTTCCGATACCATCGAAACCTCGGCTGAATACGTCGAGAACGCGATCCTACCCACACTTCACGAAGTGCACGTAAACCCTGCAGCGCAGTCTGCAGCACCAACGCAAATCCCTTCAAACCTACAAAACAATGGCGAAGAAAAAAGCGCGGCGCGATGGGCCTACGAGCGGCTTATCCTCTACATCCAAAACTTCGAAAAACAGCTCAATGCGGACCAAGAAGTCGCGATGGGCTTTACTGGCTCGGACGCAGGTGTGATGCGGATCGAGGGGCTCGGTTATTTTGATCCCGACATCGTCACGTTCTTTGGCAGCACGGAATCAGGGACGCGCACGCAACTGATCCAACATGTGACACAGCTTAATGTGATGTTGATGGCGCTGCCTAAGCCAACCGAGCAAGCAGAGCCTGCAAGGATCGGGTTCGAATTGGCGAAAGACCTCGAAACGACGTCATGATGGACATTTTGACATCGTGACAGAAACAATTGAATCGTCTATCCACGCGCAAAGCGAACAGAATTCGAGAAGGAGCCTCACATGGCTGAACACAAGCACGGCACCATGGACGCCAGCACCCACGAAGCAAACTTTGCAGGCTTCGTAAAATTCTCAACCCGCGTCGCGACAATCTGTATTGTCGCACTGGTGTTGCTTGCTCTGATTAACGGCTAATCAGCAAGTCACAAACTCGCGCTTGGGGGCGCGCTTTGATGGATCGGCGATCATTTTTGATAGGCGCGCCGCTGGCATTAGCTGGTTGCGCCGCCGAACCTGTTTGGGCACCTGACAATCAGGTCGCCAGCATGCGCTATCATCACGATGGCCCGCCCCGCCTTACCCTTATGACCATGCGCAACGTAGGCTCGGGTCGCGGTGCTCATACGAGCCTCTTGGTCAACGCATCCGAACGGGTTATTTGGGACCCCGCAGGATCGTTCAAACACCCTTCGATCCCTGAACGTAACGATGTCATCATCGGTGTCACGCCACAGATCGAAGCGTACTACATCTCATACCATTCACGCGCGACGTTCTACACCGTCGTCCAAGAACTCGATGTCTCTGCCGATGTTGCAGAACGTGCCCTTCGGGCTGTGATGTCACATGGCGCAGTGCAGAAAGCCAATTGCGCCCGATCGACCTCGGCCATCCTGAAATCCCTGCCGGGGTTTGAAGATATCCGGGTCACATTTTTCCCCGAAACGCTCGAAACACAGTTCGGAAAATTGCCAGGCGTTCGGACGCGCGAAGTCCGTGAAGACGATTCCGACGACAATGCGAACGTGTTGTATCAGATTCAGGTCAACCCGCTGCGGTAAGCTGAAGCCCAATGATCAGAACCGCGCTCCCCGCAACAATCGCGGGCAGCACTTTGCGCGTCATCATTCCAACGATCAGAGTTGTTAGTGCCGCTAATAGGCGAATGGGATCTGTCTGACCGTCCGTTGCGCTTGGCCAAATGACCTGCGGAGAGACCAGTGCAGGAATAACAGCCACAGGCGTAAATCGGAGCAACCGAACGACGATTGGCGGCAAGGGGCGATCACCGATCAGCCCCAAAAAGGAAAATCGGATAAGGAAGGTGCCGACGGCCAAGATGCCGATGACTGTCCAGATCAAGACAGAATCTACAGCCATGTCGCGCTCCGTTTTTCTTGCCAAATTTCAACATAGGCTCCGACAACCATTGCGCATGCTGCTGCAATCAAGAGGCCCATCCCAGATGGTAGGCCAGCAAGTAAAAGGCCGACACCTGCGGAAACAGAGGCAGCAATCATCTGTGGCATCGTTTTGAGCATGGGCCCAACGAGTGCGATAAAGGTGATCGGCAAAATGAAATCAATGCCGAGGTCGGTCGGAATTGCCTTTCCGATCAAAGCACCAACCAGCGTCGCCGCAATCCAAGTTGGCACAATGGGTGTCGCTACGCCGAAAAAGAACGTGACCTTTCGTTCAACCGGCCAATCTGGATTCTGCTCATAGGCCATGCTCGCCACAGCATAAGTTTGGTCAAAGTTCATATAAGCAATCAATGCACGCTGCCAAAGCGGAGCCTTGCCCAGATGCGGCACCAACGCAGCAGAGTACATTGCCATCCGAAGGTTCACAGCCAAGGCCGCGGCAATGATTAGCCATAGCCCCGCATTATCGACCATCATCTGAAGTGCCGTGAATTGGGCTGCGCCCGCAATCACGAGCATTGTCATCCCCATCGTCTGGGTCAGCGTCAACCCAGCGTCGAGAGCGACGACCCCAAACAAGAGGCCAAAGGGCACGACAACGAACATAAAAGGTAGGCCGCCGGTCAAACCTTGGCGATAGGCCAGCGCACGCGAAGAGGATGTCATAAAGATCAACCAGAATGTGAAATGTCGAATTTGATCATTTATTCAAACCCCGAGATTTACAAGCCCTCGGCGGTCAAGAAGTTACTTAATCAAATGCGCCCGTCACACGACCGACGAGCATAAAAGCACGCGCTGTTCGGGTTTCAGAAAGAGCTGCTATTTCCTCGTCCGTTGCCTGCGGTTCAAATGCCACAAGCATCTGGTCAAATCGACGCAGGAAATGGTGGGCAGCATCGCGGAAGATGGCATCTTCGCGCATACGGGCAGAGGTCAACGCGAGACAGGACCGATCGCGGATACCGCCCAAAACAGCCGTCGCGCGCCCGCGTTCGCCTTTAGCGAAACGGCGCCAAATTTCTGGACGGGCACGGTCAGGCCGCATGTCGTCCATGTAAATGCCATCTTGGGACAAGAGCGTAAGAACGTCTTGGCTCGCCTGAACCAACTGGCGGGCCTGACGGTCCTTAAGCGCAGCACGAAGCGCCGCAAATCCGTCTGTATCTTGATCCGATTCTGGAAAATTTATCGCGCGGATGAGGGTGGCGTTCGACAAAGGCGGCTGCAAATCTTCGGCCGTCGTGCCCAATGCGAGGCTGGGCTGATCGTCGGACGGTTCGGGCTTGGCCAAAGGCAGTTGCACACGACCCTGTTGGCGGGCCGACGAAAACGTCGCCAAGACCGTTTCAGTCTTTTGAGCCGACTGAGCAATTGCAGCCAGTTTTTCCTCGACCTGCCCAGTAATCCCTTTGGACTTCGCTTCACGCTCCGCAGACAGGGCCTGACGCATGTCATCAATGGAACTACGCAGGCGGTCAGTTTCTTCGCGATAGATGCGGGCGGTACGGGCCGCGCTCGCGGCGACCCAAATGACAGCAACGGGCAAGAACAACGCAACGAGCGTCATGACGAACCGCAGGCTATCCATCGACCCATCACCAGACGACGGTGCGAAATAGAAAAACGCACCCGCGCCGACGAGCCAGATGAACGTAACCGAATAGCCAATTAACTCCGCACTCGAGAGAGAGCGGGGTTCGTCTTTGGTTTCTTTAGCTTTGCCTAGACCAGTGCCCATGGCGTGCCGCCTTCCAGCGTTAAACGAAGAGGACCGACAGAATTTCGTAGCTGCGGTCGCCGCCAGGTGTGCGCACTTCAACGCTGTCACCTTCGTCTTTACCGATCAAAGCGCGCGCGAGTGGCGATTTGATGTTCAGCTTGCCGTTCTCAAGGTCGGCCTCGTATTCACCAACGATCTGATACTTACGTTCTTCGTCGGTGTCCTCATCAACCAACTCAACGGTAGCACCAAATTTGATCGTGCCGGACAGTTTTGTCGGGTCGATAACTTCGGCGAGAGACAGAACGCCTTCGAGTTCTTTAATGCGACCCTCGATGAACGACTGTTTTTCTTTCGCAGAGTGATACTCCGCGTTTTCGGACAGATCGCCCAGCGCACGCGCTTCAGCAATGGCCTGAATGATCGCAGGACGTTCCACCGACTTGAGGTGTTTGAGTTCAGCGTCAATCTTGTCAAAGCCGGCCCGAGTTAGCGGGATCTTTTCCATATTTTACTCCGTCGCACATCCGAAACAGTTCCTGTCCATAACGTATTCAGAACCCCAAAAGTCAATAGCCACCCAACTTGATTGTCACTACACTATTGAGAAAAAAGGCTGAGCTTTATGATCTCGACAAACACTAGGTTCTATTTGGGCCTTCTGTTGGCCTATGTGGTCGGCGGGAGTGTATTTTTCGCATTTATGCATCCAACCCCCCTGAATGCGATACTCGAACTCATTGCGAGTATTCCTAAAGGCATGGTTCATTTCGCCGCTCTCGCGTGGTGGTCATTTCCGATCTTGGCTGTGTTTTTGATCGTTGCGGCCCGAGGGAACATCACACAAAGACTGTTGGATATTTTCATCGTTACAACGGCGAACGTGACGTTTTGGCTGGTGTTTATCTCAGTCAAAGCCACCCTCCCCTCTGCCATGGCATTTTGGGCAGACCCACTTATGGCTGACCTTGATGTGACCCTACACAGCACAGATCCGTATCGGATCACTCACGCCATTTTCGACTGGCTTCCGATTAACATCCCGATCTTTATCTACACGCACCTATGGTATCTGCCCGCGTGTTTCTTGCCAGTTTGGTTAACCATTTTTGACAGCGATCCGATCAGGGTGCGTCGGTACATGACCCTTCATGCTTTCGCTTGGATCGTGCTCGGCAACATCTTTGCCCTCGCGTTTATGTCCGCTGGACCGATTTACTACGACGCCTTGCTCGGCACGGACCGTTTCAGTGACCTCGCTGAGGTTATTAAATCATCTGGCATTGCGGACACACCGATTGGCTATACGCAAACACGTCTCTGGGAGAGCTATGTCGATGGGACACTCACCGCGACATCAGGCATTTCCGCGTTCCCCAGTGTTCATGTCGGCATGGCCGCTGTGGTGTGTCTCTATCTCGCCGAACGGATCAGGTATCTTACGCTGCCTGCAATTGGGCTCGTAGTGTCTTATGAAATAGCGTCGGTGCATTTGGGATGGCACTACGCTGTGGATGGGTATTTTTCGGTCGCTTTGGTCTGTGCTGTTTGGCTCATTCTCAAGCGCCAAACCCGTCCAAATGTCGCAATGCAGCAAAATAACGCCGTGTCGTGATTGCCCAAGGGTTTCGTCTAGTTTAGTCCTCTTGCGAAAGAATGTTACCCAAGCGCGTCGCGCTGAGAACAAAAGGAAATGCCATGACCGCCATCGAACGCGAAGCAATGGACTATGATGTTGTGATCGTCGGTGCCGGCCCTGCTGGGCTTTCGGCCGCGATCCGTCTGAAACAACTGGATGCCGACCTGAGCGTCGTCGTTCTGGAAAAGGGCTCTGAAGTTGGGGCGCACATCCTGTCGGGTGCGGTTCTGGACACCTCTGGTCTTGATCGCCTGATGCCCGATTGGAAAGCCAAAGGCGCACCGATCAAAACCGAAGTCAAAGAGGACAACTTCTACTTCCTCGGCGAAGCTGGCGGAATTCGCCTGCCGAACGCTGCGATGCCGCCGCTGATGAACAACCACGGCAACTACATCGTGTCGATGGCGAACGTCTGCCGCTGGATGGCTGAACAGGCCGAAGAACTGGGCGTCGAGATTTTCCCAGGCATGTCCTGTTCGGAACTGGTCTACGGCGAAAATGGCGAAGTTGCTGGCGTTGTTGCTGGTGTCTTTGGCCTTGAGGCTGACGGGTCCTACGGTCCGAACACCGAACCGGGGATGGAGCTTCGCGGCAAATACGTCTTCCTCTCCGAAGGCGTGCGCGGTTCGCTCTCCAAAGAGGTTATGGCGAAATACGACCTGTCCAAAGGCCACTGCCCGCAGAAGTTCGGCATCGGCATGAAAGAGATTTGGGAGATCGATCCCGCTAAGCACAAAGAAGGCACCGTGACCCACACGATGGGCTGGCCTCTGGGGTCCGAAGCGGGCGGCGGTTCGTTCATCTACCACCTCGACAACAATCAGGTTTACGTCGGCTTCGTGGTTCACCTGAACTACAAAAACCCGCACCTGTTCCCTTACATGGAATTCCAGCGGTTCAAGCACCACCCGATGGTGGCCGAACTTCTTAAGGGCGGCAAACGCGTGGCTTATGGTGCGCGTGCGATTTCCGAAGGCGGCTATCAGTCGATCCCGCAGACCGCGTTCCCTGGTGGTGCGCTGCTGGGTTGTTCGGCGGGCCTCGTCAACGTGCCGCGCATTAAGGGTAACCACAACGCGATGCATTCGGGCATTGAGGCTGCGGAATCCGCATTTGCTGCGATCCAAGCGGGTCGTTCGGGCGATGTGCTGGCCGACTACGACACCCGCGTCCGCGAAGGCGTGATCGGCAAAGACCTCAAGAAGGTCCGCAACGTGAAACCGATGTGGTCGAAATACGGTCTCTTGGGCGGTCTGGCGCTGGGTGGTCTGGATATGTGGACCAACACGCTCGGCTTCTCGTTCTTTGGCACCCTGCGTCACGGCAAAACCGACGCTGCTTCAACCGAAGAAGCATCGAAGCATCAGAAGATCGACTACCCGAAACCCGATGGCGTTCTGTCGTTTGACCGCCTGACCAACGTGTCCTTCAGCTTTACCAACCACGAAGAGTCGCAGCCTTGCCACCTTCAGCTGAAAGACGCTTCGGTGCCGATCTCGGTTAACCTGCCAAAGTTCGACGAGCCAGCGCAGCGCTATTGCCCAGCTGGGGTCTACGAGGTCCTTGAGGGCGAAGACGGTCCGAAGTTCCAAGTGAACTTCCAGAACTGCGTCCACTGCAAAACCTGCGACATCAAAGACCCGTCGCAGAACATCAACTGGACCGTCCCACAAGGCGGCGACGGACCAAACTACCCGAACATGTAATCTCACATCCGCGAGATCACGCCCATTTGGCCCGTCGTCTGATTGCAGGCGGCGGGCCATTTCTTTACGATGTTATTGAAACCAATGAATAAGGGCACTGCTTCGTGAAAATTCGCACGTTCGGTCTGATGCTGCTCACCGTGGCCAACATCGGCTTGGCATCACTTCCTCTGCAAGCAGATGGCCTGTCTGGGCCTTACCTTGCCGCGCAACGCGCATTTGCTGCGGGCGACTTCGAACAAGCAGCAGATTATTTTCAGCGTGTTCTGGCCAATGACCCCGAGAACATCGGGATGGCTGACAGCGCCATGTCCTCTTATGTCGCGCTGGGCGATTTCGAGGCTGCCTTGCCGTTTGCACAGTCCTTAACGGCCCATGGCAACCTAAGCCAAATCGCGAATATGGTCGTTATGCTCGACCATATCAAAGCGGACCGTTGGAAAAGGGTGCAGTCGGACCTCGAAGCTGGTTTGGCCGTGAGCGATATGATCGACGGCGCCGTTCAAGCCTGGGGCGCATTGGCACAAGGAAATGTGCGCGATGCGATTGAAGGCTTTGATGCAATCATCGCCACCGACGGACTTGCTGCCTTTGGTGCTTACCAAAAAGCGCTCGCATTGGCCTATGTCGGCGATTTCGAAGGTGCCGAAGAATTGCTTGGCGACCCGTCGAACACCAGCATGCTGCAAAATTCTCGCGCGATTATCGCGAGAGCGCAGGTGCTAGGCCAGTTAGGTCGGGCCGATGATGCTATCGCGATGTTGTCGAGCGTTGATCCGATGGGCGTCGATTCAACCATCCAAGACCTGAAATCGCGCCTGATTTCGGGCGAAACGGTACCTTTTGACGGGATCACCAACCCCAAGGATGGCCTCGCCGAAGTATTCCTGACAGTCGCTGTTGCAATCCAAGACGAAGCGCCCGAAGCCTATACGCTCGCTTATTCGTGGGCTGCGCATGAACTGGCCCCGACCAGATCGGATGCGATCCTCACAACAGCAGAACTCTACGATAGTTTGGGACGATACGACCTTTCGAACGCGACATTCGCGATGATCTCTCCCGAGGATCCTGCGTTCCTTGATGCCGAAATCGGGCGCGCAGCAGCTTTGGAAGCCGACGGGCGTAGCGATGCTGCAATTGAAGTGCTCCAGCAATTGACCCGCACCTATCCGCAGTCTGGCTATGTGGCGGCGACGTTGGGCGACTCTTTGCGTCGCGTCGAAGACTACAAAGAGGCTGAAAGCGTCTATTCAACTGCGCTCGACCTATATGGTGACGACACCTCCAGTTCTTGGTTCATCTACTTCGCTCGGGGCATTTCGCGTGAACGTCTGGATCGTTGGGACGATGCCGAAAGCGATTTTCGCGCGGCGCTCGACCTACGGCCGGGTCATCCATCGGTCCTGAATTACCTCGGCTATTCTCTGGTCGATCGCGGCGAGAAGCTCGATGAAGCCTTGACCATGATCGAACAAGCTGTCGCTGCCCAACCGAATAACGGTGCAATTATCGATAGTCTCGGCTGGGCATTGTTCAAACTCGGCCGTTTTGAAGAAGCCGTTCCCGTGCTCGAACGCGGTAGTGAGCTCGAGGCGACTGATCCCATTGTGAACGATCACCTAGGCGATGCGCTTTGGGTCGTTGGTCGTAAGCTCGAGGCGCAATTCCAATGGCAACGCGCGCTGTCTTTTGACCCCGAAGAGGATGAAGCAGCCCGTATCCGCCGCAAGATCGCAGTTGGATTGGATGCGGTGATGATCGAAGAAGGTAAAGAACCATTATCGGTGGCCCGTGGCGACAATTAAAACAACAGCACCCGCAAAGATTAACCTGACCCTGCACGTCACTGGGCAGCGGGAAGATGGGTATCATTTGCTCGACAGTTTGGTCGTCTTTGCAGAAGTCGGTGATACGATTTCTGCAACCCGTGCGGTTGATATGCGTCTGACCGTGGCAGGGCATTTTGCCGAAGGTGTGCCCGTTGATGACAGCAACCTCGTTCTGAAAGCTGCCGAAGCGCTACGGCGCGAGCGCGGAGTTGAGATGGGCGCGCATCTCCATCTCGAAAAGAACCTCCCGCATGCCGCAGGCATTGGCGGCGGCTCATCTGACGCGGCGGCGACGCTAAAGCTATTGGCCGAATTGTGGGATGTCGAACCCTTAGCGCATGACGACCCTGCGGTCCTTGCCCTTGGTGCCGATGTTCCTGTTTGCCTACGCGCCCCGACACCCTGTCGGATGGCTGGGATCGGTGAAGAGTTGAGCGACTTTACCGCCCTGCCACGCGCAGCACTCGTCCTCGTAAATCCAAATGTCGAAGTGCCGACACCCGAGGCCTTTCGCGGACTAACCAACAAAACGAACCCACCGATGGGCGAACTGCCCTTGGGAGTAAGCCTCGATGGGTTTTCGCAATGGCTTCACGATCAACGGAACGATCTTCATAAACCTGCCGCGGCCTTTGCTCCAGCAATTGATAAAGCACTGGCGATGATGCGCCAGCAACGTGCTGTTTTATGGGCTGGTATGTCTGGTTCAGGTGCGACCTGTGTCGCATTGGTAAAGGACATGGGCGCGGCCCGTCAGGTTGCCCGCATGATCCAGATCCGAGAGCAAAGCTGGTGGGTAGTTCCCACCCCGCTTCTTAGCTGATCCGCGCAACCACGTAGTCAGCGATATCGGACAGCATATCGCGGATGTCGTGCGCAGGCACTTCAGCGAGACATGCCTTTGCTTTGGCCGCCCACTGCAATGCTTCATCCCGAGTGTCATCCAGCGCACCATGCTTTCGCATGATATCAAGTGCAGCCTCTAGGTCGCCTTCGACTTGCTTGCCCTTCGCGATGGTGCGCGTCCAGAACGCCATCTCTTCCGCATCCGATTTCGCGACTGCTTTGATCAGCGGCAGCGACAATTTACGTTCGCGGAAGTCATCGCCAATGTTCTTACCAATCGCCTCTGTGCCACCGTAATCGAGCAAATCGTCAACCATTTGGAACGCAATGCCCAAGGCATCACCATAATCGTACAGAGCTTTCTCGACGCGCTCATCAGCACCAGCAATCACCCCGCCGACCTGAGTGGCCGCAGAGAAGAGAGCCGCGGTTTTCCCACGGATCACTTTCAGATAAGTGTCTTCGGTCGTGGATAGATCACGCGCCGCAGTGAGCTGGAGAACTTCGCCCTCAGCAATCGTCGCGGATGCATCGGCAAGGATTCCCAAAACGCGGATCGACCCCGTTTCAACCATGATTTGGAACGACCGAGAGAACAGGTAGTCTCCGACCAGCACGGACGACTGGTTATCCCACAAAAGGTTCGCCGTCGGACGCCCGCGACGCTGATCGCTTTCGTCCACCACGTCATCGTGCAGCAAGGTCGCTGTGTGAATAAACTCGACCGTCGTCGCCAGATGGATGTGATACGGACCCTCGTAGCCACAGAGTTTCGCCGCCGCGAGCGTCAGCATTGGGCGCAGACGTTTTCCGCCCGCTTCGATCAAATGGGCCGTGACTTCGGGAATACGAGGGGCGTGTTCCGACGACATCCGATCACGGATCATCAGGTTCACAGCTTCCATTTCAGGCGCCAGCGCCTCTGCCAGACGTTCATGCGGTTTGGTTGCAGTTACATCGAGGCTCATCGCAGGCTCCACGGCGCTATTGGCAAAGTCGGTTTCCCGCCTTACGTCTTTGGGTATGAAAGAGCTTTTGCGCACAACCGACCCCACTGTGATCGCCTTTGCAAAGGTGCTCTTGGACGGTGAGGGTATAGACTGCTTCGAGTTTGACGTAAATATGAGCGTCCTCGACGGAAGCCTCGGCATTTTGCCGCGCCGCATTATGGTGCGCGATGCTGATCATTTCATCGCAACCGCCGTTTTGCGCGACAACGAAATCGATTTGGGCCTGTGACTGACCTTAGCTGCGATAACTTTCTGAATGGTAAGATTCGAGTATGGCAGCCCATTAACGGCTATCGCGCGGGTGTTGATCCAGTTTTCCTTGCCGCGGCTGTTCCAGCGCAGTCCGGGCAAACCGTGCTAGAACTCGGCTGCGGTGTCGGGACAGCCAGTTTATGCCTTGCTGCGCGGGTACCTGATCTTTCGATTACAGGCGTTGAACTGCAGCCCGACTATGCTGAACTCGCCAGAAAAAATGCCGCAGAAAATGTCGCGCCTTTTAATGTGATCACCTCGGACCTGCGAACCCTCCCTGCTGACCTTCGCAATCGGCAATTCGATCATGTGCTGATGAACCCGCCCTATTACGACCGAACTGCGTCGACTTCAGCAACTGACATCGGTCGGGATACTGCGTTGGGTGGAGATACCCCGCTGACAGATTGGATAACGATCGGTTCAAAGCGCCTCGCGCCCAAAGGATACCTGACACTCATTCAGCGAATCGACAGATTGCCCGAAGTGATCTCGGCTGCGCAGGCGTGTCTGGGATCCATCTGTGTGAGGCCAATTACAGCCAGAGAAGGCCGCAATGCAGGCCTATTTATCCTTCAAGCACGCAAGAATGGCAGGGCCGCTTTTCAGCTATCTGCACCATTTGTGATGCACCAAGGTGCGAGCCACGAAATTGACGGCGAAAGTTATACGTCCGAAGCAGCGTCCATTTTACGTGATGGCGCGAAATTTAGCATAAATTGTTAACTTTATTGCGCAGCATCGGCATAAAACGACCGATTTAGAAATTTGCCGCAACGCCGCGTGACAGTTTTGTAAAACTGTGGTGCTATCGAGTCGTAACCATCACAACAGAGGAGACGACTATGAGCCTAAGTTCGCACATTGAGGAACTGAGGAAGAAACACCAGAACCTCTCTGCTGCCGTAGAAAGTGCACAGCGCAGTCCGGCAATTGACGCATCCGAGATTAGCCGTCTCAAGAAACAAAAGTTGATGGTGAAAGAGGAAATTACGCGCCTGACCGCTCACTAAGGCCTACGGCTCGCTCGTGCGGCCAATGCCGCGCCTCCTGTGATCAGGACCGCGGCGAGTAGCAAAGTCCAAGTCGGGGCTGCAATCCCCGCGATTACAAGCGCCAAAGTGGAGAGAACCGGCGCAGCATAGGAGGCGACACCAAGCAATTGGATGTCGCCTTTTTTCACGCCTACATCCCAAACAAAAAACGCAATCCCAACAGGCCCCACACCGAGGCCAACAACCGAAAGCCAACCGAGCACATTTACCGGCCACACGGTTTCCTCGAGTGCGACGTGGGCGAGTGCCGACAGAATCGCCGTCGCCAAGCAGAACACGACCACAGACGCCGTCGGAACTGCTCCAAAACTACGAGAGACAACGGAATACCCCGACCACGTCAGCGCACAGAGAAAGGCGAGGCCGTATCCTGGCAATGCATCGGCGTTAAAGCCTGTCACACCCTGCGCCACGATCAGCACAGCCCCTGCGAAACCGATCAATCCTCCGATGATGTGACCTCGTTTCAAATGTTCACCGGGCAATAGGCCTGAAAACAAAACGATGAGGAGCGGCCAGAGATAAGCGATCAACCCAGCTTCTGCGGCGGGGGCCATTCGAAGGGCCGAGAAATACAAGAAGTGATAGCCAAACAGGCCGACCGTGCCGATCACATAGACCCGCATTGGCACGCTTTTTAACTGAGGCAGACTCCCAGTCGCCAACAGCCAAATGACACCGATTCCCCCACCGATGGCAAAGCACAGTGCGTTCAGCAAAAAGGGCGGAACAGGCGCGGAGCCCACTGTGAAGAGCGCAAGGAGCGCCCAAAGCAGGACCGCGATAAATCCGATGGCAGTGTAAGAGGTTTTAGACATGCGAAGGGCCGATCATTATGACCGGCCCAAATTGACTGATAAAATCAGACACGCAAGTGATTAGACGAAGAACTGTGCGCCGTTTGCAGAAATGGTCGAGCCATTTACAAATCCTGCGTCATCTTCGACGAGGAATTTCACGCAGCGCGCGATTTCTTCTGGCTCACCCAAGCGACCCGCAGGGATCTGGCCGATGATTGCTTCGCGCACTTTTTCCGGAACAGCCATAACCATTTCGGTCGCGATATAGCCTGGGCAGATTGCGTTTGCGGTGATGCCAAAACGCGCGCCTTCTTGAGCCAGCGATTTGACGATGCCAAGGTCACCAGCTTTGGTCGCAGCATAGTTCACCTGACCGAACTGACCTTTCTGACCGTTGATCGACGAGATCACAACGATACGGCCAAACTTGCGTTCACGCATACCCGGCCAAATCGGGTGAACTGTGTTGAAAACACCAGTGAGGTTGGTGTCGATCACTTCTTGCCACTGCTCACGGGTCATTTTGTGGAACGGTGCATCGCGGGTGATACCAGCGTTTGCGACCACAATATCGATCGGGCCAAGGTCAGCTTCGACCTTGGCGATACCAGCGGCGGAGTCATCATAGTCACCTACGTTCCATTTGTAGGTTTTGATGCCAGTCTCTGCGGTGAAAGCTGCGGCTTTCTCATCATTGCCCGCATAGGTGGCTGCTACAGTGTAGCCAGCATCCTTTAGGGTTTTCGAAATAGCGGCGCCAATACCACGGGAACCACCAGTTACGAGTGCTACGCGGGACATTTGATTCTCCTCCTTCGGAATTCTCTTCGCAATCTTGTTATCTCAAACATTATGCACACGCAACAATATTACGCCGCAATGCCGCATAAACAAAAAGGGGCCCGAAAGTCGAGCCCCTCTTAACCTTAAGTAACCTACGAATGTTACAGGCGCTCAACACACATTGCGACGCCCATACCGCCGCCGATGCACAGTGTAGCGAGACCTTTTTTCGCATCACGACGCTGCAGTTCGAACAACAGAGTGTTCAGAACACGGCAGCCCGATGCACCAATCGGGTGACCGATTGCGATTGCGCCACCGTTGACGTTCACGATTGCTGGATCCCAGCCCATGTCTTTGTTCACAGCGCATGCCTGAGCAGCAAAAGCTTCGTTTGCTTCAACGAGGTCGAGATCGCCAACCGACCAGCCAGCTTTGGCCAGTGCTTTCTTCGACGACGGGATCGGGCCACAGCCCATGATCGACGGGTCGAGGCCAGCAGTCGCGTAGGACGCAATGCGAGCCAGCGGTGTCAGACCACGGCGAACGGCTTCTTCTTCGGTCATCAGCAGAACAGCTGCTGCACCGTCGTTCAGGCCAGATGCGTTACCAGCGGTGACCGAGCCGTCTTTGGTGAAGGCTGGGCGCAGTTTCTGCATGCTTTCGAGGGTCGCGCCGTGGCGGATGTATTCGTCTTTGTCGACAATGGTGTCGCCCTTACGGCCTTTGACGGTGAATGCGATGACTTCGTCGTCGAATTTACCAGCCTTCTGCGCGGCTTCGGCTTTGTTCTGCGATGCAAGCGCGAATTCGTCCTGCATTTCGCGGGTGATGCCCCACTGGTTCGCAACGTTTTCAGCGGTCTGACCCATGTGGTAGCCGTTGAATGCGTCCCACAGGCCGTCTTTGATCATGGTGTCGATCAGTTTCATGTCGCCCATTTTGGTGCCGTTGCGCATGTGCGCGCAATGAGTCGAGAGGGACATGTTTTCTTGACCACCAGCAGCAACGATCGACGCATCGCCCAGCATGATGTGCTGTGCTGCAAGAGCAACCGCGCGAAGACCCGAACCACAAACTTGGTTAAGGCCCCAAGCAGCGGATTCAATCGGGAGGCCAGCAGCGATGTGTGCCTGACGTGCAGGGTTTTGACCCTGACCAGCGGTAAGAACCTGACCAAGGATGGTCTCATCCACTTCGCCTTTTTCAATTCCAGCGCGCGCGACAACCGCTTCGAGCACAGCAGCACCCAGTTCATGCGCAGGAACATTGGCAAAGGAACCGCCAAAGCTGCCAACGGCAGTGCGTGCGGCAGACGCGATTACGATATTGGTCATGAGAATCCTCTCCTCTAAGGCTCTAGAAAACGGCAATCAGCTCATCGCCATCGGCATCTATTTACAAATTTTAGCCACTTCACGCAACATTATTTCGCTGCACCGCAGCTATCATAGATGGACTTTAGATTGAGAGGCGCGGCGCACCAAAATGATAACCCTGCAAACAATCGATTCCCATTTCACAGAGTAACGACGCCTCTGCCGCCGTTTCGACGCCTTCAGCAACAGCAAACATTTCAAACTGATGTGCCACGTTGATCAACGCTTCAGCCATAACCTGATTATCTGGCGATTCCTGTATGTTATGGATGAAGCAGCGGTCAATTTTGACCATGTCGAAGTAGAAGTCTTTGAGCCGTTGAAACGCAATCAGACCAGCACCAAAATCATCCAGTGAGAAATTCACACCGTGCGGCTGCATATCCTCCATAAAACGGATCAACACTTCATGAAGCTGCATCGCAGAAGTTTCGCTGATTTCTAAGATCAGCCGCGACCCTATATCGCGCCCCCGATTGAGGCCCGCCGTCAACGTTCGGCGCCATTTCCCATCTGCCAGAGACCGCGCCGACATGTTCACAGCCAAGCGCATTGATGGATTGTTGCGCAGCACTTCGAGGCCCAACCGCAACGATGCACAGTCAATTTCACGCCCTAGAACGGTTTCTTCGACCTCGCCCATGAATTGGCCTGCGGGGATAATGCGGCCCGTACTATCCCGTAGCCGGATCAAGCCTTCGTAAAATGCAACAGTGGTGGAATCGGCGGCAGCAATAACAGGCTGAAAGGCCAATTGCGCTTGCCCTGCCGCAAGCGATTTGCGCACCATATTCATCACGTCTCTATCCCGCGCATAGACAGCATAGTCGAGCGGGTTTTGCGGTTCTGCGGCAGCCATGTATTCCATCCTATTCAGCGGATAGAGATTGGCCGACCGATACCTAAAACGCGGTAAAGGAATTCGATTTAAATAGAATTTGAAGCACTTCTTACCAGCGATCGAGCGCTGCTTCGTCTTCGTCGCGCGCCTCAACCCAACCGTCGCCAGATTGGGTCATCTCTTTCTTCCAGAACGGCGCACGCGATTTCAGGTAGTCCATAAGAAATTCAGCGGCTTGGAAGGCGTCTACACGATGCCGCGATGCGGTAGCGACCATCATAATCTGATCGCCAGCAGACAGACGACCATGACGATGGATCACCAAGGCCCCTGCCAAATCCCAGCGCGACTGAGCCTCTGACACAATCGCGGCAATCGCCTTTTCGGTCATGCCTGGATAATGCTCGATCTCCATCGAAACGAGACCACCGTCCACATCGCGAACCACGCCGGTGAAACTCACAACGGCACCAGCACCTGCGACGGTATCAGTGAACGCGTTCAGTTCCGCGCCCGCGTCAAAGCTTTCGGTTTGAATGCGAACGGACATCAGCCACCTGTCATCGGTGGGAAAAACGCGACTTCGCGCACGCCAGCTAGCGGAGCATCAAAATCCGTCAGCTCTTGATCAACGGCAACGCGCAGCGCGCGCAGGTCAGAGAACGCAAGCGCATACCGCTCTTCACGGGCTTTCAGTTCTTCGATCAAATCCGCAACGGTCGCCGCATCAGTAGCGACCTGTTCGCGGGGCACTCCGATCCGTTCACGGACCCATGCAAAGTAAAGGACATCAATCATGCGACTACTTTAGATAAGGCAGAGCTTTTCGGAAATAGTCCAAACCGGTGATAAACGTCAGGATAGAGGCGACCCACAAAAGGGCGACACCCAGATACCAACTGTGCCGCGCGTAGTCCAAAAAGGCCACATCACGCAGTGCGTGGTGTTCGAATGCGCCCGTGGAAAACAGGATCGAAATGGCAACCATCTGAGCGGTCGTTTTCCATTTGGCCAGCTTGGTCACTTTCAAGAGCCCCGCCGTATCACCAAGGTATTCACGCAGGCCCGAAACGAATACTTCGCGGAACATGATGATCGTGGCAGGCAACAGGAACCAAGGGTTCATGCCAGAGAAACCAGTGATCACCATAAGCGCGATTACGACCATTGCCTTGTCCGCAATCGGGTCAAGCATCGCGCCGATCTTGCTCTCTTGCTTCCATGCTCGGGCAAGGTAGCCATCCAGAAAATCCGTCAACGCAGCCAGCACGAAGAGGACTAGTGCAAACCAGTCAGCCCATGGACGTGCAAAGTATAGGAACATCAATGCCACGCCCGGTGCAGCCAATAGGCGCAACACGGTCAAGATATTTGGCAAGGTCCACTTCATATTCGCCCCTTTCGTCCCACGTCTCTTCTTAACGGGCGGCTGCGACGGCGAACAGCCCCCACATTAATCCACCGTAAGGTTGTTCAACCATTTTCATGAAAGTAGGCGTAAATCGTTTCCGCCATCGCACTTGAAATCCCCTCAACAGCCAGCAAATCCGACAAGTTCGCGCCACGAACGGCTTTGGCGCTGCCAAAGTGCGCAAGCAAAGCGCGTTTGCGCGTCGCACCGACACCCGGAATATCGTCCAACGTTGTCACGCCAATCGCTTTGGACCGTTTGGCGCGGTGGGTGCCGATGGCGAAACGGTGCGCTTCATCTCGCATGCGCTGAATAAAATAGAGAACCGGATCATTGCGCTGAAGGGCAAAGGGACGCTGCCCCGTGCGGTAGAACTCTTCCTTACCATGATCGCGGTCGACGCCTTTTGCGACACCAACCATCGCCACATCGGTGACGCCCATTTGGTCCATGATTTCTTGAACCGCAGAGACCTGCCCCGCACCGCCATCAATCAGCAGAAGGTCAGGCCAGTTGCCCGAAGTCCGATCAGGGTCTTCTTTTTGCAATCGCGCAAATCGACGGGTGAGAACTTCTTTCATCATACCAAAGTCGTCACCCGGCGTGATGCTATCGCCCCGAATATTGAACTTGCGGTACTGGGATTTCATGAACCCGTCAGGCCCCGCCACAATCATCGCACCGACAGCATTGGTGCCCTGAATGTGGGAGTTGTCATAGACCTCGATCCTCTCCGGCGGCGCGTCTAGGGCGAACGCTTCAGCAATGCCACGCAGCAGTTTCATCTGCGTCGCGCTTTCAGACATTTTCCGTGCAAGGCTCTCTTTGGCATTGCGTAGCGCATTGCTGACGAGCTCGGCCTTTTCGCCACGCTGCGGGACTGTGATTTCGACCTTGCGCCCTGCCTTCTCGGCCAAAGCCTCAGCCATCAGGTCTTCGTTATCCAGACCATGCGACAGGATAAGTGCCTTTGGCGGGTCGCGGTCTGAATAGAACTGACCGACGAATGCCTCCATCACTTCCGCCAAATCTTCATCTCCGCTGATCCGCGGGTAAAAGTCGAAATTGCCCCAGTTTTGGTTGGCGCGGATGAAGAATACCTGCACACAGGCTTGCCCGTTTTCGGTATGAAGCGCGATGATGTCGGCCTCTGCCACCGTCCGAGGGTTGATCCCTTGGGCCGTTTGGACTTGGGTCAGCGCCTTGATCCGATCACGCAGGGATGCGGCACGTTCGAACTCCATCGCTTCGGAGGCAGCCATCATATCAGCGGCGAGGCTCTCTTGGATCTGAGCAGTTTTGCCCGATAGAAAATCAGCCGCATCTTTGACGGACTTCCGATATTCGGCCTCGGTGATATAGCCGACACAGGGCGCCGTGCAGCGTTTGATCTGATATTGCAGACACGGGCGGGTTCGTCCCTCGAATTGGCTATCGGTGCAATTGCGCAGCAAAAAGACTCTTTGAAGCTGACTTAGGGTGCGATTTACCGCGCCAGCGCTCGCGAAGGGGCCAAAGTACTGGCCCTTCTCTTTCTTCGCGCCACGGTGTTTTTTGACCATCGGAAACGCGTGGTCCGTCACCAGCACATTCGGAAACGATTTGTCGTCCCGCAGCAGCACGTTGTACCGCGGCTTTAGCTGCTTGATCAGGTTTTGTTCGAGAAGGAGCGCCTCGGTTTCCGTCCGTGTGGTCAGGAACATCATCGACGCCGTCTCGGAAATCATCCGCGCGATGCGTCCTGAATGATTACCGGGCCGCGCATAATTCGACACGCGATTACGCAAGTTTCGCGCTTTTCCTACATACAAAACCCGACTTTCCTCATCGAGCATTCGATAAACCCCCGGCGAACCATCGAGCGTTTTCAAATAGGCCGCGATGCGGTCGTATCCGGTCAGAGGGGCATCAATGTTGTCGGTCACTTCACACGCCTGTGATTCTTCGGTTCGCTGCAATTTTACATCCCTGTCGGCAAGGGAAAAGGCATCCACTGAAACTGTGGATAACTCTGTGGAGTGATGCAGCCGAGGGCTAAAAAATCCTTATTTTTCGGCTCTCTCTTTGAATTGCCTAATTTTTAAGCAATATTGCAACTCTCTGAATTTATTCAATAAAAATTTTAACACTCTCACAAATGTCTGAAAACACAGGATTAAGTAACAGTTTCGTGTCGGTTTTTTGACAAAGTGCACAACTTGTCGCACGACCTAAGAGATAGCTACTCGACCCCAAGTATATCTTGAGTTTTCCAGCCAAGATGCTGACCGCCATCAACGCAGATTAATTGCCCCGTCACAGCAACCGAGTCGATCAGAAAACCCAATGCCGCACATATATCTTTTGGGTTTGATCCGCGCTCCAAAATAGTGGCGCTGCGCTGCCGTTGAAAATGCTCGAGACTTTGCCGCCCGCCCTGCAAGGTCGGACCCGGCCCAATGGCATTCACGCGGATTTTCGGAGCAAGCCCTTGGGCCGCGGTCTGGGTTAATGCCCACAAACCCATTTTGGCAATCGTGTAAGTCGAGAATTCAGGCGTCAGTTTGCGAACTCGCTGGTCGATCATGTTGACGACCATACATTGTGCGACTGGTTCACCCATTTCATCCAACACTGGATCTGGGGCCTGAGCAGCCAATGCTTGGGTCAAGACATAGGGCGCACGAAGGTTCGACTCTATGTGCCGATCCCATCCTGTTCGCGTCGCGGTATGAATATTGTCGTACTCAAAGATCGACGCATTGTTCACCAGACAAGTGATCGGACCACCCAGCGCTGCGGCAGCCTTTGGTAACAGGTCTTGCACTTCGGCCTCGACAAGTAGATCCGCCTGAAGGGTGACCGCTATCCGTCCTTTTGCCCGAATAGCCTCGGCTGTTTCTTCGGCACCCTCTTTGCTGCTGGCGTAGTGCACGGCGACATCATAGCCGCGCTCAGCCAAATAAATGGCCATATCACGACCCAGTCGGGCACCCGCTCCGGTTACCAATGCGCGCTTCATCATCGAACTCCTGTCACAACAGGACAAAGAGATAGGCCAGATACAGCGCGGTCAAGGCAATGCCTGCAATCCGACCAAGATCACGTTTGAAAAATACGAACGGGATCAACAAAAGTGATGCGCCTGCCATCGCCCAGAGGTCCCGCGTGAGGAATTCGGCAGAGATAGGAATGTCACCAATGAGGCTCGACAGGCCAATGATCGCCAAAAGGTTAAACATGTTTGAGCCAATAACGTTGCCCAAAGCCACGTCAGCTTGACGGCGAAGAGATGCCATCACGGTGGTCGCAAGTTCGGGCAAGGATGTGCCAACCGCCACAAGTGTTAGGCCAATTACGGCATCACTCACGCCATACCGAACGGCGATGTTAGTCGCGCCTTCGACCAGAAGGTTCGCACCTAAGGGCAAGCCAACCAGACCGACAGTCAGAAATGCGATGATCTTTTTCCAAGTCATACTTGGGTCTGCGCCTTCGACTTGCTCTTCCCCATAAGATTTGGAACGATTTTTCAGCGCCACAAAAAGCGTATGCCCCAAGATAGCAGCCAAGGCCGCTATGAGGATCAGGCCGTCAATCCATGTGATGGTTCCCATGAAGCTTAGTGCCATAAACAACGCCGTGGCCCCAAGCATTTGGAGATAGCTGGTGCGGGTATCGTAGTGGCTCGTGTGCATGAGCGCGATCATCGCGGGAATACCCAAGACGATCAGAATATTCGCCGTATTCGACCCGACGACGTTCCCCAAGGCGAGCTCTGGAACGCCATCCAAAATGGCTTGGACCGAGATCAGCAATTCAGGGGCGGAGGTGCCAAATGCCACGATTGTGAGGGATACGACCAGCGCGGGGACCCCTAATCGCAGAGAAAGGTTCACCGCACCTTTCACCAAAGCATCACCCGCCAGCAGCAGGATCGTCAAACCTGCAAACGTCAGCACCCAATCCATTAAATCTTAGTCCTTTTTGCAGCCACATCGGCCTTTGCCGATGCGAAACTTTCCGCAGCGTGGGCATTTGGCAGACGCGATACGGTCCTGCCCGGGGAAGCGCCACTTCCCGAACATGGCCAAAACAACCATGAAAATCAGAAAGAAAAAGACGGCGCGCACCAACATTTACAGACCAAACCGAGCAAAGGATGCACGTTCTTCGACACCTGCAATTACGTCCTGCGCCGCTTGGGCACCGAACCGTTGGAACAGCGAACGGCGCTGTTCGTAGCGTCGGAACGTGACCTTATCGCCGAAACGGTCTTTCATCACTGAGACCAAATGCCCGATGCCATCGGCGAGTCCGTTTTCGACGGCGCGCTGGCCGATCCAAATCTCGCCCGTAAAGTGGTCCGTGCCTTCGGCCAGTTTTCCCGCACGGCGGGATTTGACGTAGTCGATGAAATAGACATGCAAGTCATCCAGCCAGCCGCGCAGACGTTCGATGTCTTCGGGGTTTTCGGGCTTGAACGGGTCGAGCTGGGATTTGGATTTGCCTGCCGTGTGGACGCGCCGTTCAACGCCATATTTCCCGATCAAATCGCTAAAGCCGAAGCCCGCAGAAATGACACCGATGGACCCAACGATCGACCCGCGATCAACGAAAATCTCATCTGCAGCACAGGCCAGCCAGTAGCCGCCAGATGCGGCCACATCCTCGACAAAGGCGAATACGGGGATGCCTTTTTCTTCGGACAAACGGCGAATACGTCCCGCGATCAACGACGACTGAACAGGTGATCCGCCGGGTGAATTGACCTGCAGAGCAACCGCATCGGGTTTGCCGCGAAATGCCTTTTCGATCACAGGCGCGAGGCTGACGTCATCAAGCCCGCGCGACGAATTGGAGATTTGCCCCTGAAGCCGAACGACGGCGACACGGGGGCCTGATTTCACAAAGGGGATCCAGCGTTTCATACGATGACAGATAGGCATAGGGGCCAGCCGTAACAAGCCGCCGTCACGACCGAATGCGCCAACCCGTGCGGAATATCCACGCAATTGCACCGAGGCACAGCGCGGTAAACGCCGCAATCGCCATGAGTGACACGCCAACTGGGACGTCTGCCTGCTCAAAGAACGACCAGCGGAACCCAGAAATCAGGTAGTGAACTGGGTTCAACAGGGTCACGGCCTGCCAGAACGGTGGCAACATGGTGGTCGAATAGAAGCTCCCCCCTAGGAACACCAACGGCGTGATGATCAGCAACGGAATGATCTGAAGTTGTTCAAAATTCCCAGCCCAAATCCCGATGATGAAGCCCAACAGAGAGAATGACAGACAGGTCAGGATCAAAAATGCGACCATCGCTAAGGGGTGCATCACCTGCACGTCGACAAAGAAAAACGAGGTCACAAAGATGATTGCCCCGATAATGAGGGCCTTTGACGCGGCCGCGCCGACGTAGCCCACTGTCGCCTCAAGGAAGTTGATCGGCGCTGAGAGGAGTTCGTAGATCGAGCCCGTGAATTTTGGAAAATATATTCCAAATGACGCGTTCGAGGTCGCTTGGGTCATGACGGACAACATGATCAGACCCGGCACGATGAAGGCGCCGTAGCTGACGCCCTCGACCTGATCGATACGGCTGCCGATAGCCGCGCCAAACACGATGAAATACAGCGAAGTCGAGATAACAGGCGCGAGGAAGCTCTGCCGATAGGTGCGGAAAAAGCGCGACATTTCGAAAATGTAGATCGCACGCATTGCTTGATAGTTCATGCTGCGTCTCCTTTGACCAGACCGACGAAAATCTCTTCGAGGCTGCTTTGCCGTGTTTCCATATCGACCATCTGAAGCCCCGCTTTTTGGAGGTCGTTCAAAAGGGACGTGATGCCCGTTCGGTCGGCCTTTGTGTCATAGACGTAGCGAAGGCGCGCGCCCTCCTCGATCACCTCAAGCCCGTAGGAACGAAGAGCGTCAGGAACATCACCCACCAAAGGCTGGTCCAACTGAACGATCAGCTCTTTCTTACCCATGTGGCTCATCAAGGCATCCTTGTCCTGAACGAGCATGATCTGACCTTTGTCGATCACGGCAACGCGGTCGGCCATGGCTTCGGCCTCTTCGATGTAGTGAGTGGTCAGAATGATCGTCACGCCATCCTGACGAAGCCGATCGACAACAGCCCACATGTCTTTGCGCAACTCAACGTCCACACCCGCGGTCGGTTCATCTAGGAACAGAACCCGCGGTTCGTGGGCTAGCGCTTTGGCAATCAGAACACGACGTTTCATGCCACCCGACAGCGCCATAATTTTGGTATCTTTTTTATCGAGCAAACCGAGCTGGCGCAGAATGTCCGTCACCAAGGCGTCGTCGCGAGATTTTCCAAAGAGGCCACGCGAAAAGCTAACTGCATTGAAAACGGTCTCGAACGCTTCGAGGCTCAGCTCTTGGGGCACCAGTCCGATCATCGACCGCGCAGCACGGTAGTCTTTGATAATGTCATGGCCGCCAACAGTGACCGTTCCAGAGGACGGCATAGTGATACCGCAGATCGTCGAGATCAGCGTGGTTTTACCCGCGCCATTCGGCCCGAGAAGCGCGAGGATTTCCCCCTCTTCAATATCTAGCGTCACACCTTTGAGGGCCTCAAACCCTGAGGCGTAGCTTTTGCGCAGGTCATTAACCCGTACGATCGGTGCCATTGTGAAGTTCCCCCATTCGTCAGGCAAAGAAATAGCCCGCAGCACTGCTACGGGCTACTGATTATTCTGTGCGGCTGTGCGCAGATCAGTTGCTTTTGGCGCGGCGCACACCAGCGGCAAGATCTGCAACCATATCATTCACTGCTGTCGCGGTTGCGGCTGTTGCCGTGTCGCCTTCGCCAAAGGTCGACGCGATTTGGTTCACGAGTGCGGTGCCTACAACAACGCCATCGGCATGTTCGCCCAGCGCCGCAGCGTGTTCACCTGTCTTAACGCCAAAGCCAACGACAATCGGCAAGTCAGTGTATTTACGGATACGTTCCAACGCGGTCGACACGACCGAATAATCTGGAGTCGCAGCGCCCGTGATGCCGTTGATCGACACGTGGTAAACAAAGCCCGAAGAGTTCTTCAGAATGACAGGAAGGCGTTTGTCGTCCGCAGTCGGTGGGACAAGACGAATGAACGCCAACCCCTGTTTCATCGCGGGGATGCACAGTTCGTCGTCTTCTTCGGCAGGGACATCCACGACGATCATGCCGTCAACGCCAGCGTCTTTGGCATCGAGAACGAACTTCTCGGGGCCGTAAGAATAAATCGGGTTGTAGTAGCCCATCAGGATAACGGGGGTATCAGGGAAATCCTTGCGGAATTCACGCACCAGATCGAGCGTCTTAACGGTCGTTTGACCTGCATCGAGAGCGCGAAGACCAGACGCCTGAATGGCAGGGCCATCAGCGACAGGATCGGTGAAAGGCAGGCCAAATTCGACAATATCCGCGCCAGACGCCGCAACGTTCTTGAGAATAGCAAGCGAAGTTTCCGCATCAGGATCGCCAGCCATGGTGTACGTCACCAGAACAGGACGATTTTCGGCACGGGCTTTCGCAAAGCAGGCGTCGATACGGGCGGTCATGATAGTCTCCTTGGCCGTGAGCAAAACGGCTTTAGCAGGAAAGAGCGGGGTTGCAAACGGGGCGTGGCACCTCGTTATGCTGCTGTGCCCCAAAACCTAACGCGACCCGTATCGATATGCACAAAACTGTCGTATCCGCCGACACCTCCCATATGCAGTCCTTTGGACAGACGGATGGTATCGCGGATCGACACGCCGGGCAGGCTAAAATCAATCGCCTTCGCCTGAATATGAAGCGAATTGCGCGCAGCATTGGCCCCTGCTGCGCGGATAGCGTCATTGGTTGCACGACTGCGATAGCCAGAAAGAAAACGCACATCGCCCGAAAATCCATTCCGTCTGGCTTGCTCTTGGATTTCGAGCATTCCAACGACCGCATTCGCGTCGAATGGTTTAACTTCGTTTCTTCGCCAGTCCCGCATAAAACGGCTGACTTGATCCAGCGCGACTTGATCTAAACCCGTCGCTAGCACGGGGCGGACAGCGATGCGTTCGTCCGTATGGATATTCCACATGTTGAGAACAGGCGTTCCCGCCGCGAAATCGACTTGAGGGGATTGCCCCATCGGGCCTTCCTGCGACGGTTCGGGCTCTGGGTCGTACATCTCGTAAAGACTAGTGCCTGTATCGAGATCGATAAGAGGCCCAGCGCCACGAGCCAGAAGGCTCCCCGTTGTAGCAACGGCTTGCCGCGCAACGAACGGGACGGCGAATCCAGCTATCAATCCTGTTATGACGTGGCGACGATGCACGTGGGTTCCTTTGGCTTTCTCAGCCAAAGAAAGTGCAAGTTCTGGGCCAAACAGGAAATCGCCGCGAAACCCTGTTCATCGGCTTTGTGACGTTATATCTAGTCAACGCGCAAC